>JALOSG010000054.1 GCA_025458665.1 Serpentinimonas sp. | reverse complement strand
GTTGGCCGATCTGGCTCAGCGCGACCCGGGCACCCGCCGTGCCGCGCTGGCGCTGCGCACCAGCATGCGCAACCAGTTCCCCTGCACCGTCACCGATGTGCGTTTGCTGCAAGGCCAGGCTATGCTGACGCTGGGGATTGGGGCGGATCAACAGGTGCACGCACGGGTGACCAGGGTAAGTGCCCAGCTGATGGGGCTTCGCAAGGGAATGGAGGTGCTTGGGTTGTGCAAGGCAACAGCGGTGCAAGTTCTCCCCGCCGGAGCCGAGCCCCCGAAGGCCAACTCGTTGCACGGCAAGGTACACCGAACCTCCAGGGGCGAGTGCACGGTGGTTCTGGAGGGCGGGGTGCAGCTGGTGGGCTTCGCGCGGGCAGGCTTTGTTCCCCGCCGTGGTCATTCTGTGGTGGCGGTAGTCGATGAAGCCAGTATCGTGATCGGCGCCATGTCCTGATACCGGCCCAGGAACGGTGCCCCGCACCCTTCAGTTGGCCTGTGGCAAGCCAAACACAAAGCGGGTGCCGCGCTTGAAGGCAAGCCAAACACAAAGCGGGTGCCGCGCTTGAACTCGGAATACACATTGACCGGACTGCCGTGGAGTTCCAGGATGCGTTTGACGATAGCCAGGCCCAGGCCTGACCGGGCGCCTACGCCCACATCGTCCGCTTCCGGTGCGCGCCAGTAGCGCTCGAAAATGTAGGGCAGGTGCTCGCTGCGTATGCCGTGGCCGGTATCTCTGACGCTCACGTTCATGAACGCACCGTGATTCTCTATCGCCAGTTCGACCGTACCGCCCACCGCGGTGTGGCGCAGGGCATTGTCTATCAGGTTCTGCAGCACGCGTTCGATCATGGCGATATCGGCCAGCACGCGGGCCTCGGACTGACTCCCGGCCGCCAGGTGAAGCGCAATGCCGCGTTGCAGGGCAGCGAGCTGGTAGTTCTGCACGATGTCTTGCAACAGCTCGGCCAAGCAGAACACCTCGGTGTGCGGTGTCACGTGCCCGGCATCCAGTTTGGAGAGTTCGAACAGATCGTCCACTCTCTTGCCCAGCAGGTCCACGTGGCGCAGCGCGGTGCGCAGGTAGGTGGAGCGGGCATCGGCATCGATCGCGTCGCCGCGCAAGATCACCGTCTCGACATAGCCACGGATGCTGGACAGTGGCGTCCTCAGGTCGTGCGAGATGTTGCTCACCAGCTCGCGCCGCTGGCGGTCGCTGTCGGCCAGCTCATGAAACTGCCGCGCAATGCGGTTCTGCAGGTCGGTCACGGAACTTCGCAGCAGGTCGATTTCGTCGCCCTGTGCGCTGCGGCTTGGAACCCCTTCGCCGCGGAAAGCGCTCAATTCTTCGGTGAGTTGCCGCAGCGGTCGTGTCAAGTGGCGCCACGTCATCCACAGCACTGCAGCCGCCAGCAAGGAGGACGCGGCTGCCGAAAGAGCCATGGCCTGCAGGGTGTGGGAGTTGTCCAGGCTGGCCGTTTCGCTTTGCACCAGCCGGCCATTGAGCACGATGTACAGGTAGCTGTCTGCCGGGCCTGCGTCCGACACCAGCGGAGCCACGGAGAAGGTGTTGGAGCGGTCCGGCTGAAGCGGGTCGGTGCCCAGCACAGGCAGCTTCTGGCTTGCGCCAGCCTGGGGGTCCAGCAACTGGCGCACCGGCCCCATGTCCACCTGGGTGCCCACCGGGTCCTGGCCTTGAATGCCTTCGAGTGCATGCGCCAGCACCCTTCCCTGTCGGTCCAGAAAATACACCTCGACGGCGGGGTTGATCTTCATCACATGCATGGCGAGTTCCTGCACACGGGCGCTGCTGGGCATGCCCTGTGCATCGATCAGGCCAGGCTCCTGGTGGTTTGCCACGTACTGGGCCAGCCCCAGGTTCATGCGCTGCCCAGCCTCCAGGGCGTTTTGCGCGCTGTAGTGCTGTAGCAGCAGGTACATGCCGGCACCGAGCAGCATGATCAGGGGCGCTGCGAGCAGAGCGGCACGCACGTGCAGGCGGCGCCACATGGGCACGGCCATCGCCGCCTGGGTGTCTCTCATGGCTCCGCCTCGAAGCGGTAGCCCACGCCCCATACCGTGTGGATGAAGGCCGAACCGTTTCGCTCATCCCCCAGCTTGCTGCGCAAGCGGTTGATGTGGCTGTTCACGGTATGGTCGTAACCGTCATGGCTGTAGCCCCAGACCTCATCAAGAAGCTCGGAGCGGGTGAACACACAGCCGGGGTGCTGCACGAAATACCACAGCAGATCGAACTCACGCGGGGCCAGTGTCACCTCGCTGCCCGACACCCAGGCACGGCGCTGCAAGCGGTCCACTCTCAGCTTACCGCGAACGACCACGGGAGAATTCGGCGCCGAAGCCGCGTCCTGCGCCACCCTGGTGATGGCCGAGCGCCGCAGCAAGGCTTTGACTCGGGCTTGCAGTTCGATGACGCTGAAAGGTTTGGTGAGGTAGTCATCGGCGCCGAACTCCAGGCCGAGTACGCGGTCCAGTTCGGCACTGCGTGCGGTGAGCATCAGGATAGGCACCGACTGCAGACTGGCCCGCAACTCACGGCAGAGATCCAGGCCGTTCAGGCCGGGAAGGCCGATGTCGAGCACGATCGCGTGCCAACGGTCCTGCAGAGCCAGTTCACGGCCGCTCAAGCCATCGCTGGCCAGGGTGACCTGGGCGGGCAGATCCGACAGGTGCAGCGCAATCAGTTCGGCAATGTCGCGCTCATCCTCCACCACCAGAATGTCCCGGTTCGGAGCGCTGGCCTGCAGAGGGGTGGGCCGCGGAGCGCCCGATGTGGCGGCGCGTGCGCCTGTGGTGGGCTGATTCATGGTGTCCACAGCCCCTTGCGCTGGGCTTGTGTGTCAAGGCGCTGCAGGTCTGCAGCCCAGTCGATGCGGGCGCTGCTGATCACCTCGACGCGCTGGTTGTTCATCGCCTCGCCGGGGTCGGGTTGCCGGGTCAGCCAACGGTCGCGCTGGTGCAGCACACGCTCCACCACCGGCAGGTACATGCGGAGAAAGCCGACCAGCCACTGTGCGGAGGCACTGTGGTCGGGCAGGTCAGCAGGCAGCGTCCATCGGCGCAGCCATGCCAGCGTGGTGGACGTGTCGAGCCAGTAGCCACCCGTGACCCACCGGTTCACGGTGAACAGAGAAACCGGCAACCCCCGAGCATCCAGACCCACCGCAATCAGGTGAGAAGGATCGGAACCCGGACCAGCCGCGGCGCTTCGCCTGCGGCGACCCGTGCGCGTGGCGTGTGCGAACAGGTGCACGTGTCCGTGTTCCAGGCCGCCCGCGCGATGGCAGTGGTAGAAAAACTGGACGCCTTGGGCCAGGTCTCTGACGTCCGACGGTGGATAGTGCTCCATGGCCAACACCGGCGCACCTCTCACCCAGCTCTGGATGAGCGAGCCCGCCTCGGCGGTGGCACGCGAAAAGCCTTCCAGGCCGAGCTGGGCCGCACGCCATGTGTGGCCCAGCTCGGCGGTAGAAAGCTTCTGAATGGGCAGGCGCATGGACTTTGGTCGTGCGGGACCACCCCAACCTTACTTACTTCTTGGCGCCGCAAGCCGCGCATTTCTTGGCAGCACAGGCCGCGCACTTCTTGGCCTTGCAGGCAGCACACTTCTTGGCGGCACAGGCGGCACACTTCTTGGCGGCACAGGCCGAAGCAGTTCGGCACTTCGGCGCGCAGCTCGCCATGGCGCAGCCGCTGAGCGCAGCCGAAGCGGTGACGACGGCAGTGGCGAGAGCGCGGGAGAGGTTGTTGGACAGAGATTTCATGGTGAGGACCTTTTCAGTGGTTACAGGGAACGGAGGAACAAGAGCCCAGAGAGAACAGGTGGGCGGCGGGAGAAACGAATTCGTGGAAAGGGGCTGCCAGAACGGCGGCAGGTTCACTGGTCCTTCAGGGTTGGCCAGTTCTGGTTCGCTTTCTGGATGTAGCCGGCGATGTCGGCCTGCCAGCGCCGCTGGATGCCACGGCTCAGGTTGAGGTAGAGCTTGCCGTCCACGACAGCAAACGCATTGGGGTCGATCTCGGGTTTGGCCCCCTGCGCCACGCCAAAAGCGCAGTAGCCACCGTATTGGGGTTCGTAGCGGGCGGGGTCGGCCTGAAAGGCCTGCAGGTGCGCGGCGTTGGCAAACCAGTAGGTGGCGCCGTTCCAGCTGGCGGTGAAGTCGGGCGAGCCCTTCACAGGCTTGCCCAGAACAAAGTAGGCCACCGGGTCGTAGCCCTGCACTGCCACGCCCTGGGCGTTGATGTTCACAGGACCAGAGGCCTTCGCAGCCAGGGGTGTGAAGACGACCAAACTGGTCAGGGCCAGGGCCAACAGGTGCCGACGGGTCTGTCCTGCGGCGGTGGCGCTGCCTGCACGGGTCCGTGTTGTGTTCATGTTGATTCGATTCCGTGTGGTGTTGATGGAGGTCCAGTCTGCCCAGCCACCCACCCACAGTCCTCACCAAACCATCACGAATTCCTCATGAATCTCCTGGGCATGCCACCGCCGGTCTCTACCGCTGCCCACCCCGCGCGGGCCTCATTCCGGCCCGCAAGGCGCCCTGTCTGGCCGCCCTGCCCCAGGGACTTCCTGGAGCAGCCGTGAACTTATGGCCCGAATATTGCTCGCAATGCTCGGCGTTATTGATAAAAGCGCAAAACACTGATGAGTCATTTTGATATTTATGTGACCCTCCGGTATCCAGCGCCAGCACTCATGCCGCCACCATCACGACAACAGGGAACGGATTTTCGGGGCCTATTTCATGCAAACTGAAGACTACGTGGTTCACATGCGCCGGGTGCAGACTGCCCAGCGGGACTTGAGCGATCTGGGCCTGATCTGGCAGATGATCGAAGCCAGCGCCGCCATCAGTTGCCCCACCGAAGCGGCCAACATCCTGCCCACCTTGTCGGTCACCCGCGACCGGTTCGACCGGCTGCAGGCCGAGTTGATCGAGCGGATGATTCGGGAGAACCTGGCCGAGCTGAACGACGAGTTGTCGGCCCGCGCCCAGTGCGCCATCGATATCCTGGTGCGCAACCTGTTCGAGCGGACCGCCGACGTGGGGTTTCTGGCGTTCGATCCTGTGGTGCGTGGCTTCTGCTCCTCCGCCCCAGACCGGCAGGCAGAGCTGCATGCCTTCATGGTTCAGCGTCTGGAGGATTACCGCAAAAAGTACACGGTGTACGAGGACATTGTTCTCACCGATGTGGCGGGCAACGTGACCGCCCGCTTGAACGCCGATGCACCCGGCTCTGCCGGCCAGGAAGCCCTGATTCAGAGCGCCCTGGCCCATGACGGGTTTGTAGAACGCTTTGGCACCAGCGACCTGTTTGCCAGTGATGCCGCCTGTCTGCTGTATGCCCACCGGGTGGAGGACCGCCAGGGGCAACCGGTCGGGGTGCTGGTCCTGCAGTTTCGCTTTGCAGACGAAATGCAGCGGATCTTCGAACGTCTGGCCGATGACCGCCACCAGCTCGCGCTGGTACTGACGGATGCCCAAGGGCAGGTCATTGCCACCAACGACCGCACCCATGTGCCCCCCGGGGCGCAGCTCATGGCGGTACCAGAACACCAGGTGGCCCTGACCGTGTTTGCCGGACGCGAGTACCTGGCGGTGTCTTGCCCCAGCCCAGGCTACCAGGGCTATGCGGGCCCAGGGTGGCGTGCGCAGGCCATGGTTTCGCTACTCACCGGCTTTCGCCAGCATGCCCCTTCAGGCAGCACCGACGAGGACATTCCGGTGGACAACGGGGAACTCGACGCCATGGGCCGAGAGGCCGATGCGATCAACCGGGATTTGCGCCGCGTGGTGTGGAACGGCCGACTGGCCAGCCAGGAGCGCGCCACAGGCGCCAGTGCCGCAGACGCCAGCGCGCGCCTCAATGCCGTGCTCACTCAGGTCAACCAGGCGGGCCAGCGGACCAGGAACCGGGTGGGGCAGGCCATCAAGGACCTGTACCGCACCTCCCTGTTCCGCGCCCGGCAGCAGTCTGCTTCGCTGGCGCTACTGGCCGCCGACGTGATGGACCGCAACCTGTATGAGCGCGCGAACGACTGCCGCTGGTGGGCGCAATCGCCCGCGTTCCAGAAAGCGCTGGCCGCTGAGGCAGACGAGCACGACCCGGCCGCGCTGAACCAGGTGCTGGATCACATCAACCAGCTCTACACGGTCTACAGCCGCCTGGTGGTGTTCGACCGTGCGGGCATGGTGCGGGGGGTGTCGCGAAGTAGCGAGCGCCCGGGGCTGGAAGGCAGCCCGGTGCCAGCACACTGGTTGCAGGCGGTCAGGGCACTGACCGACAGCGAGTCCTACTGCGTGAGTGATTTCCAGCCCTGCGAGTTGCACGACCGGGGTGACACCTACGTCTACATGGCAGCCGTGCGCGGGGGGCGAGATGGCACCGACTTCCTGGGCGGCGTGGCAGTGATTTTCGACTCGGCCACCGAGTTCCGGGCCATGCTGGGCAACGTCATGGGCGACCGGGCTGGCGTGGCGGCCTTCCTCGATGAAGACGGCGTGGTCATTGCCACCAGCAGCGACGACTTTTCGCACGACGACATCCGCTTGCTGGCCGGCGGGCCCACCATGCTGGAGTTGCGCTGCGTGTACTACGCCTGCGCACGCGTGGCAGCCAAGGGCTACCGGGAGTTCAAGGTCAGCGATGGGTACGACAACCGCGTCAGCGCGGTGGTGGCGCTGCGCCTTGGGGTGGCCGAGCGCCGGGGGCAAGACCTGAGCGAAAGCCAGATGTCCACCCAGGCGGTCGGCGACCCCACTCAACGCATGGAGCTCGCCATTTTCCAGGTTGGCCCCAACCTGTACGGGCTTGCCGCGGAGCACCTGTACGAGGCGGCATCGAAGAAGGGGCTCATCCGCCTTCGGCACGAGCAAAGCGACATGCTGGGTATGCTGGAAGTCACCAGTCTGCAGCCGGCGCAACTGGTACCCGTGCGTTGCGCGCGCAGGCACTTCAGGCTCCAGTACCCGGCCCGCGAAACCGATGGGGTGGTGATCGTCCTGCGTTCCAGCGCTCCCCCCCACCTGCCCGTGCTGGGCCTTATGGTGGATGACGTGGTCACGGTCATCACCACCGACCGCCGCGCCCTGCAGCCCGTACCGCCCAACTTCTCGAGCAGCGAGACCTGGGTGAGCGGACTGCTGGACGCCGAGGTAGTCCGCAACAACGGCAAGATGCGGGCCATGGTGCAGATACTGGATCCGGAAAAAATCAGAGGCTGAAGGCCCGGTACCTGGCAGGGAATCGGTTCCAGAGGCTGCCCGCGCCGAATGCACGGGCCAGCGCTCGGCTATGCTTCTGCCCATGCCGCCCCGCCCAGATGCCTCCATCACCCGCGCCGCCGGCTGGATGGCCGGCTGGCTGACGCTGATGGTGGTGATTGCTGTGGCAGGCCGGGAAGCCGCGCGCGAGCTGTCGGTGTTCCAGATCATGCTGTTGCGCTCTGTTCTGGGTATGGCCATGCTCTGGCCGCTGGTGCATCTGGCGGGTGGGCTCCACGCCGTCCGCACCGCGCGCTTGCCACAGCACACCTTGCGCAACGTCGTCCATTACGCCGCACAGTACGGCTGGTTTGTCGCCTTGACCCTGATCCCGCTGGCGCAGGTGGTATCCATCGAATTCACCATGCCCATCTGGGCGGCCATTCTGGCGGTGCTGTTTCTGGGCGAGCGCATGAACGGCAGGAAGTGGGTCGCGGTGTTGCTGGGTCTGGTGGGTGTGGCAGTGATCGTGCGCCCCGGCACTGGTGAGCTGAATGCCGGGCAGTGGATCGCGCTGGCCTCAGCGTTGGGCTTCGCGGTCTCCATCGTGCTGGTCAAATCCCTCACCCGCACAGACGCGGCCGTCACCATCAGCTTCTGGATGCTGCTGGTACAAAGCGCCATTGGCGTGGTACCGGCGCTGATGGTCTGGGAGTGGCCCTCTGCCCAGACCTGGGGCTGGGTTGTGGTGATCGCGTTCTGCGGCACCTACTCGCACTACTGTTTTGCCCGCGCCATGGAACATGCCGATGCCACCGTGGTCGTGCCCATGGACTTCCTCCGGGTGCCACTCACGGCGCTGGTGGGCTGGCTGGCGTATTCAGAAGGGCTGGATCTGTTCACCTGGCTGGGCATCGGCCTGATTCTGGCCGCCAACCTGCTCAACCTCACCCGCGGGCCTGCAGGTGGCTGGCGCCTGGGGCGCAGGGCCTGAGGGGCGCAGGGACCATGGCGGTACGGCGCGCAGCACCTGCCGCACAATACTGCAGATGTCGCTGATCAAACCCACCCCTTCTTCCTCTATTCCCATCAGCCCCCCGCCGGACTTCCAGCCGCTGGGCTGTGCCGAATGCAAAAACGGCAGCGCGCTGGGTTTCGACTTCACCATGGCGCTTCAGCCCATTGTGGACATCAAGACCAGAACCGTGTTCGCCTACGAGGCGCTGGTTCGGGGCTTGGGGGGTGAGCCAGCCGCCAGCGTACTGGGGCGGGTGAGCGAGCAAAACCGCTACCGCTTCGACCAGAGCTGCCGCGTCAAGGCCGTGGAGCTGGCCAGCCGCCTGGGGCTACTGACCTACCTCAGCATCAACTTCATGCCCAATGCGGTGTACCGCCCCGAGTTGTGCATACGCACCACCCTGGAGGCTGCCGAGCGCTACAACTTTCCCACCAGCGCGCTGATCTTCGAGTTCACGGAAGACGAGCAGCTCAAGGACACGGCGCACCTCAAAGCCATCGTGGCGCACTACCGCAAGCAGGGTTTTCTCACCGCCATCGACGACTTCGGGGCTGGCTACGCACGCTTCGATCTGCTCTACGAGGTACCCACCGACATCGTGAAGTTCGATATGGCGCTGACGCGCAATATCGACAAAGACCCACGCCGCCGCACCATCGTGCAGCACAACATCCGCATGCTCGAAGGCCTGTCGGTCCGGGTGGTGGCCGAAGGCATAGAGACGCGGGGAGAAATGCAGGTGCTGCGCGATCTGGGCGTAGACCTGATGCAGGGCTACTACTTCGCCCAGCCCGCGCTGGAGCGGGCCGAGCTTGTGGACTTCACCCACCTGCTGTAGGCCTCAGCGCACCTCGTACACACCGAGCTTGCGGTGCAGCGGGGCTTCATCGGCCATGAAGAGGAAGGCGGGTTCGGTGGCGCTGCGGTTCTTCAGCACCACGGGCGTGTAGCCGGGCACCGCACAGGTGTCGGCCTCGGCCAGCGTCAGGGTATGGCCATCTGCCTCCACATCGGCGCCGCCTTCAATGGCGTGGAACACCTGGGCGGGGGAGCGGGCCGGTAGCGCCAGCGTCTGCCCGGGGCGCAGCATGAGGGCGTAGAAGCCCAGGATGTTCTCGGCGTCCTCGCCGGTTTCCGGGTTGATGTAGGTGACCTGCACGCAGTCCCGGCCAGGTTCGCTGTGCGCCAGGGACAGCAGCGCCGCGCGGGCATCTGCCCAGGGGTAGCGCAGCATGGGGTAGCGCTGGCCGCTGCGCTGGTACACCGTGGTGGGCACCACGCCGCCGCGCGCATAGGCCTGCGCGGCATTGCCCGGCTGTTCTGGCTGGCTCGGTCCGTTCACATGGTAGGAGGTCTCGGTGTAGTACACCAGCGGCAGGTCCAGCACATCCAGCCAGATGACCGGGCCGGATCCGTCGTGGCCGTGCTCGTGCCACAGGCCGGTGGGCGTGAGGATCAGGTCGCCACGGGCCATGGGGCACTTCTGCCCGCCTACCAGCGTCCAAGCGCCTTCACCCTCCACCACCATGCGCACCGCATTCGGCGTGTGCCGGTGCGCCGGTGCCAGCTCGCCAGGAAGGAGCAGCTGCATGCCCAGATACATGGCCGCGCTGGCCTGCATTTTCTCCAGACCATGCCCAGGATTGGCCAGCACCAGCACGCGGCGTTCGGCCTTTTCTATGGGCGTGAGTTCACCCGCCTGCAGCAGCAGCGGGCGCAGGCCGGCGTAGGGCCAGTGAGTCACCTGCGTCTTGCGGGCGGGAATGTGCGGCGGCAGCACACCGCGCAGGCTGGGCCACAGCGGCACCAGGTTCTGCGCGGTCAGCGCGTCGCGGTAGTCTTGCGGCAGGTCTTCCAGGCGGCCCAGGGCTTCGGTGCGGTGGGGGTCTTGCAAAGCAGTCTCCGGTGGGGAATAGGGGGGCAGGAGGGTGGCGGGTACTCAGCCCTGCTGCAGGCAGTTCTGCACGTTCCAGCCATACAGCCATTCCATGGCGTCGTAGAAGCGTTCCTGGCTGCGGCCCTTCCACAGGCTGTTGCGGATCAGGCGTTCCACGCCGGTAGCGTGGTAGAGCCTGCCCATCTCGCGCCCGCTCAGCACAATGCGGCCCGTGCGTGTGATGCGGTTCTTCTGATAGACCTGCAGCGCGGCGTCCCAGTCCTTGCCGGTGGTGCGCAGCGCCTCGCCCAGGGTCACGGCATCTTCCAGCGCCATGCACGCACCCTGCGCCATGTACTGCGTGGTGGGGTGGGCAGCATCGCCCAGCAACGTGGCGCGGCCAAACACCCAGTTTTCTATGGGCTCGCGGTCGGCGGTGGCCCAGCGCTTCCAGCTTCGGGGTAAATCAATCAGTTGGCGCGCCCTGGGAGTGATGCCCTGGAAGTAACTCTCCACCTCGGCTTTGGAGCCTTCTGTCACACCCCACTCCTCCTGCTGGCGGCTGTGGAAGGTGACCACCACGTTGTACTGCTCACCGCCGCGCAAGGGGTAGTGCACCAGGTGGCACTTCGGGCCGGCCCAAAGGCTGGCTGCGTTCCACTTCAGTTCGTCGGGAAACTCGGCGGCATCGACCACGGCGCGGTACACCACATGGCCGGTCACACGCGGCGGGTCGTTAACGTACTGCGCCCGCACCACCGACTTCACCCCATCCGCCCCCACCAGCGCCTGACCCCGCCAGCGCTGGCCGCTGTGGTCTATGGCGGTCACGGCACCCTGCCCGGCCTCCTGTTCCACCGCCACGATGCGGGTGTGGGTGGTGCACTGCACCCGCCCGGTAGCCAGGGCAGCTTCCAGCAAGGCACGGTGGATATCGGCCCGGTGAACCACCGCGTAGGGGTGCCCGAAACGCTGGCGAAACGCCTTGCCGGTTTCTATCCGGCCCACCAGTTGGCCGTCCACCGCGTCGTGCATGACCATGAAATCGGTGTGTACGGCCCCGTGCAGCGCTGCCTCGCCCACGCCCAGCGCGTCCAGCGCATGGAAGGCGTTCGGGCCCAGTTGCATGCCCGCGCCTATCTCGCCCATTTCGGCGGCCTGCTCGAACACCTGCACATCGAAGCCCTGTCGGGCCAGCGCCAGCGCGGCGGCCAGGCCACCAATACCGCCTCCTGCCACCCACACGGGCTGTTCCCGGGTCTTGCCTGCCATCGAGCATCTCCAGCTGCCGCGCACACCGATCATCAGTATGCTGATGATAAGTATAGTGATAGCATTGAACAACCGCCACCAAGGGATTACCCTGAACCTCCTGCATGGCCCAAGACCGTTCGCCCGCCGCCTCCCCCATTGAACGCCTGCCTGGGCACGCCATTCGGCGCCTGCACCAGATTGCGGTGGGTATCTTTCACCAGGAACTGCAGGATCTCAGCCTCACGCCAGTGCAGTTTGCTGCCCTGCAAACCGTGGCCCACCGGCCGGGGCTGGACCAGCGGACCCTGGCCGGCCTCATTGCGCTAGACACGTCCACCACGGCCAGCCTGATAGACCGTCTGGAAGCCAGAGGGCTGCTGCAGCGCCGCCTATCCCCTACCGACAAGCGGGTGCGGCTACTGAGCCTGACCGACGCTGGGCTGGCGCTGTGCAAGGCCGCCCAGCCCGGCGTACAGCGCACACAAGAGCAGATCCTGGCGCCTCTGAACGCAGACCAGCGCCGCACTTTCGTGGAACTGCTCTCGGTGCTGGTGGCCGAGAACAACGGCTTCAGCCGTGCCCAGCGAGAAGACACCCGCAAGGCCTGAAGGGCACTCCACCCACATTGAGGGACACCCCACCCAGGGGCTCACACATCAATCTCCACCGCATCCCCGCGCAGCTCCATCAGCTCGCGGCGCGCGGCCGCCTCGCCTTTGCCCATGAGCTGGGTGATGCGCGCCTCGGTGGCGGCAAAGTCCAGATCGCCCAGCTGCACGGGCAGCAGGCGGCGGGTGTCGGGGTTCAGGGTGGTGTCCCACAGCTGTTCGGCGCTCATTTCCCCCAGGCCCTTGAAGCGGCTGATGGGGCACTTCTCGCGCGGCACGCCGTCTTTGGCGCACTTGTCCAATATGGCCACCAACTCGCCTTCGTCGAGCGCGTAGAACTTGGTGGCGGGCTTCTTGCCGCGGGCGGGCACATCCACGCGGAACAGCGGCGGGCGGGCCACATACACATGCCCCGCCTCAATGAGCTTGGGGAAGTGCCGGAAAAACAGCGTCAGCAGCAGCACCTGGATGTGCGATCCGTCCACATCGGCATCACTCAGTATGCACACCTTGCCGTAACGCAGGCCGCTCAGGTCCGGGCTGTCGTGCGGGCCGTGGGGGTCCACGCCAATGGCCACCGCAATGTCGTGTATTTCGTTGTTGGCAAACAGCCGGTCGCGCTCCACCTCCCAGGTGTTCAGCACCTTGCCGCGCAGTGGCAGGATGGCCTGGCATTCCTTGTCGCGGCCCATCTTGGCGCTGCCACCGGCGCTGTCGCCCTCCACCAGGAACAGTTCGTTGTGGGCCAGGTCCTTGCTCTCGCAATCGGTCAGCTTGCCGGGCAGCACCGCCACGCCACTGCCCTTGCGCTTCTCCACTTTCTGGCCCGCCTTCTGGCGCGTCTGCGCGGCCTTGATGGCCAGCTCGGCCAGCTTCTTGCCGTAGTCCACATGCTGGTTCAGCCACAGCTCCAGCGCCGGGCGCACAAAGCCCGAGACCAGCCGCACCGCATCGCGCGAATTCAGCCGCTCCTTGATCTGGCCCTGGAACTGCGGGTCCAGCACCTTGGCCGAGAGCACATAGCTGGCGCGCGCAAATACGTCTTCGGGCAGCAGCTTCACGCCCTTGGGCAGCAGTGCGTGTAGCTCTATGAAGCTTTTCACGGCCTGGAACAGCCCATCGCGCAGGCCGCTGTCGTGGGTGCCGCCGGCGGTGGTGGGAATCAGGTTCACGTAGCTTTCGCGCACCGGCTGGCCGTCTTCCGTGAAGGCCACCGCCCAGGTGGCGCCCTCGCCTTCGGCAAAGCTCTCGTGGCTGGCGTCGGCGGTGCCTTCGCCATCGAACAGGGGTATCACTGGCTCGCCGGTCAGTGTCTGTTGCAGGTAGTCGCGCAGGCCGCCTTTGTACTGCCAGGTCTGGGTGTCGCGGGTTTTCTCGTTCACCAGCGTCACGGTCACGCCGGGCATGAGCACAGCTTTGCTGCGCAGCAGGTGCAGCAGCTCGTTCTGCGGCAACGCGGCCGACTCGAAGTACTTCGCATCGGGCCAGGCACGCACGGTGGTGCCCTGCTTGCGCTCGCCCTCGGCCAGCGGGCGGCGGGTCAGCGGCTCCACCACATCGCCAGCGGCAAACACCAGCCGCGCCACGTGGCCGTCGCGGTGGCTGCTCACCTCCAGGCGGGTGGCCAGGGCGTTGGTCACGCTCACGCCCACACCGTGCAGGCCGCCTGAAAAACTGTAGGCACCGCCCTTGCCCTTGTCGAACTTGCCACCCGCGTGCAGGCGGGTGAACACCAGTTCCAGCACGGGCGCGTTCTCTTCCGGGTGCAGGCCGTGGGGAATACCGCGCCCGTCGTCCTCCACGCTCACCGAACCATCGGTGTGCAGCGTCACGCGGATTTTCTTGCCGTACCCGGCCAGCGCCTCATCGGCCGCGTTGTCCAGCACTTCCTGGATGATGTGCAGCGGGTTGTCGGTGCGGGTGTACATGCCCGG
>JALOSG010000053.1 GCA_025458665.1 Serpentinimonas sp. | reverse complement strand
GGCCGGCCTGGCGGTGCTCTGGCTGGACAACCAGTCAGGCTGCAAGGGCGTCTGCGACCGGGTGGTGCACCGGCAAGTCGCCGAGCTGCTGGGCCCCGGCCACTGCCCCGATGGCGAGTGCCCAGACAGCGCACTGCTGGAGGCCTTGCCGGCAGGCCTGGACCTGCTGGACCCCGAGAGACGAGCCCGCGGTACGGTGGTGGTGCTGCACCAGATGGGCAGCCACGGGCCGGCCTATTACCGCCGCACCCCTGCGGAATTCAAGGTGTTCACCCCGGAATGCCAGAGCACCGCGCTGACCGCCTGCAAGCCGGAAGACATAGTGAACGCCTACGACAACAGCATCCGTTACACCGATCACCTGTTGGGAGAGGCCATGGCATGGCTAGAGCGGCAAGGCCAGCCGGCGGTGCTTTACTACCTGTCCGATCATGGCGAGTCTTTGGGGGAGAAGGGCCTTTACCTGCATGGCATGCCCTACAGCATGGCACCGCAGGAACAGACTCAGGTGCCGATGCTCTTGGCGTGGAGTTCAGCGTACCGTGAGCAATACCGTCTGGGCCTGGCTTGCCTGACACAACGGGCCCGCGAACCCGCTTCTCATGACCACCTGTTCCACAGCGTCCTGGGGATCGCCGGGGTGCAGACCCGCGCCTACCAGCCAGAACTCGATGTGGCGGCCCATTGCCGCGGTGATGTGGTGGGGCTGCGCCACCCGGGAAATGCCGGCGGTTAAGGCCGACGGTTTGGGCCGGCGCAGCCCCTATCGGTGCATCATGCCTTTTTGGCGTAGGCGGCACACCACCCTTTGGAGGCCACTTGCTTGCCCGGGAAAATCCCGCAGCCTCCCGCCGCATCGGTGGGCTTGCCCTGGAACAGCACGCAGTTGCTGCAGGCTTGTCCGGGCTTGAATTTGGCGTGCTTCACGCCGGCTGCGTCGGCCTTGTAGTTCAGGTTGACCGCCTGGGGGTCGGCCTCGTTGACCATGGGTTTGGTCTCTGCCAGCGCCAGCCCGGAGCTGCCCAGCAACGTTGCCGCCGACACCAGCTTCATCACAAAGACGCGGCGCTCCATCTCTATCTTCCTGTCCATCTGTTTGCTCCGTCGATTTTCACCGTTAAGTGCCAGAAAAGCCTGGCGGTCTTTCCCGTGCGGCGGGTCCTGCACGGGGCACACCGACTGTCCGGGACGACGCTGAGGTTGTAGGCCGGCTGCCTTAATGCCAACTTAATGCGACCTTCATGCGCACTCCAGGCGCACTCCAGGCGCACTCCAGGCGCACTCCAGGCGCACTCAATAAGGCCTCAGGCCTGGCCTGCAGAAGGCCCGCTGAGCTCGGCGACCACCTGGTGGTGCGCACCCAGGCGGTAGTCCAGCGTGAGCCCATGCAGCAGCGCAATGCGCCGTGCAATGGATACCCCCAGTCCGCTGCCGCTTTCCTGCTGGCCATCGGGGCGGTGGAAGCGCGTGCCCCAACGGGCCAAGTCTGCCGTGCTGGGCGGCTGCACAGGCTGGTTGGATACCGCCAGTGCCTGGGTGCCCAGGCGCAGAGTGACGGTGGAGCCCGGCGTGGCGTAGCGCACCGCGTTGTCCACCAGGTTGCGCAGCAGCAGCGCCATGAGAATGCTGTCCCCCTGCCAGTCGGGGCCCTGCGTCGGCGGGTCGCCCCAATCGCAGGCCAGCTCGATGCTGCGCCTTTCGGCCAGAGGAAGTGCATCGGAGAGGCATTGCTCCACCAGTTCGGGCCAGCGCAGGGGCTGCGCGTTCGCCAGTCCCGAAGTGGCTTCGAGCCGCGACAGACTGAGCAGTTGCTCCATCAGGCGGCTGGCGCGCTCCAGGCCTTGCGTCAGCTTGTCGGCCGCGTGTTGCCGCTCGGCCTCGTCGCGGGCGCCGCGGAACACCGCCCACTGGGCCGCCAGCACTGCCATGGGTGTGCGCAGCTCGTGGGCTGCATCGGCGGTGAATCGCCGTTCCCGCTCCAGGGTGGTCTCTATGCGCTCGAACAGGCTGTTCATGGCTTCCAGCAGGGGCAGCAGTTCTTGCGGCGCCCGGTCCAGTGGCAGGCGTTCCAGGTCGTCGGCGCTGCGGTCGTGCAGCGACTGGGTCACGGCTTTCATCGGTTCCAGGGCGCGGCGAACCGCCCAGGTCATGGCCACCAGCAACACGGGGAGCACCAGCAGCCAGGGCACCATCTGGCTGCCCACCAGGCCCCACACCAGCTCGTCTCGCTCGTCCATGCGCTGGCCAGCGGCCACCAGCCCTTGCAGATCGGGCGCCTGCAGGTAATAGATCCGCCAGATTTCCTGGCCTACCCTGACATCCCTGAACCCGGTGGCGTCGCGGTGCCAGGGCAGCTGAACCCCTTCGCGGTCTACCAGCAGCACCTCACCCTGCTGGTTCCAGACCGCAACGGCCAGGTCGTTCAGGTCGGCTTCGCCCTGCGCTGCTGCTGAGTTTTCGGACGGTGTAGGCTGTCCGTTTGCGCCGGCAGGGTCCTTGGCCAGACTGGGCGATATGACCTGGATCTGGCGCGCCAGCCGGATCATCTCGGTGTCGAACAACTCGTTGACCTCATGGCGCGCCTTGACCATGGAAAATCCCAGCGCCAGCGACCAGACCACCGGGGCCGAGATCAGCAGGTAAAGCAGCAGTCTGCGCTGCAGGGTGAGTGGGGCGGTGCTCACTGGGCTTTTCTCAGGGGCCAGGTTGAGGCGTATCGGGCAGGCCGCTGACATCCACCGCCACGGGCGCCCCCAGCGCGTAGCCCACGCCCCGCACGGTGCGCACCACGCCAGGGTGTATCTTGCGGCGCAGATGGTGGATGTGCACCTCCAGCACGTTGCTGTCGGGTTCCTCGCCGCTCCAGTCGTACAACTGCTCCTGCAACCGGCTCTTGGACAGTACCTTTTGCGGCTGCTTGAGCAGCACCTCCAGCAAGGCCGTTTCGCGCGGCGTCAGGTCTACCGGCTGGCCACCCCACTGCACGGTGCGGCTGGCAGGGTCGAACTGCAGCGCCCCGTGGGCCCAGACGGTCTGCACATGTCCGGTGGATCGGCGCAACAGGGCGCGCAGGCGTGCCGCCAGCTCCTGGGTGTCCACCGGCTTGATCAGGTAGTCGTCGGCGCCCGCGTCGAGGCCGCCAATGCGGTGCTCCAGGCCGTCGCGCGCCGTAAGAATCAGCACCGGCAGACGCAGCCCTGCCGAACGCCACTCGCGCAGCCAGGTCACGCCATCGGTGTGGGGCAGACCCAGGTCGAGGATGAGCGCATCGTAGGCGGCCGATTGCAGCGCACGGCTGGCGGGCTCACCTTCCTGGAACCAGTCCACCACGTGGCCTTGCTGGCGCAGCCCTATGGCCAGGGCCTCGCCGAGTTGCGGGTCGTCTTCCAGAATGATGAGGCGCATAGGGTGTCACAACAAAAATGCACTGGCCAGTGCTGGCCCGGGGCACAGCAAATTCGCACCTGGCCCCCCGCTTATTTGACGCAGCCTACGGTGGGCAGCTTAAGCGTACCTGAACGGCGGGTGCTTCAGGAAGCCAGTGGCAGTGTCAGCTGTGCGCGCAGGCCACCTTCCGGGCTGGTGTGCAAGGCCAGTGTGCCGCCATACAGGCTGGCCAGATCCTCCACGATGGAGAGCCCCAGGCCACTGCCCGGCACCGATTCATCCAGCCGCACCCCCCGCTGCAGCACGCTGGGGCGCAGCTCCGCCGGGATGCCCGGTCCATCGTCGTCCACCCAGATACACAGGCGCTTGCCTTCGCCTTGCGCGCCCACCTGTACCCGGAGCCGCGCGTTGCGGCAGGCGTTGTCCAGCAGATTGCCCAGCATGTCTTGCAGGTCTTGCGCCTCGCCGGCAAAGGCGAGATCGGCCGCCACTGCGTCGTATTGCACCTGCAGACTGCGCTCGGCGTGCACCTTGTCCATGACGCGCACAAGTCCTGCCAGCAAGGGTGCCAGTGGTGTGCGCTGGCCAGGCATGTGCCGGGTGGCTGCAGCCCGGGCGCGCGCCAGATGCCACTGGATGTGGCGCTGGGCCTGTTCGATCTGTTCGGTCACCAGCCGCCCCAGCTCGGAAGAGCCTGCCTGCCGGGCTGCATTGCCCATCACCGCCAGTGGCGTCTTGAGCGCGTGTGCGAGGTTGCCCGCTTGCGTACGGGTACGTTCCACCACCTCTTCGTTGCGTGCCAGCACGCTGTTGAAGTCCTCCACCAGAGGCTGCACTTCCAGCGGGAACTCGCCTTCGAGCCTGCGGGTGTGGCCGTCGCGCAGGCGCTGCAGCGCCTCCCCCATGCGGCGCAAGGGAGCCAGGCCTACCGAGACCTGGGCCAGGGCGGCCAGTGCCAGCAAAACACCCAGGCCAGCCAGTGAGGCGGCCAGCAGGCCGCTGAAGCGCTCGCTCGCTTGCTGCAATTCCCGGGTATCGGCCGCCACCATCAGACGCCACGATGCGTTGTCGGTGACAGTGCGCTCCATCACGCGCACAGGCTCGCCGGCCGGACCGACCGCTTCGTGGGTGTGCAGCCCGCCCGGCTCCAGCGCATCCAGCGTCAGACCAAGCTGTGTGTCCCACAGGGACCGCGACCGCAGGACACCGGAGCGGCCCGCGGTCTGCGCGCTGCCTGGCCCCTGGGCGTCCACCCGGTCGATCTGCCAGTAAAGCCCCGAATAGGGCCGCTCCCAGCGCGGGTCCGACAGGCTCCTCGGATCGATCTGGGGGAGACCCTGGTTGTTGAAGGTCAGCCGCGCGGTCAGCTGGTCGAGCTGCTGCACCAGCGTACTGTCGAACTGGCGCAGCACATGGTCGCGGAACAGGCCGTTGAGCCACCAGTGTGCCCCTGCCAGCGCCAGCACCAGCGTCACCAGCGTGGCGCCCAGCAGCCGCAGGCGCAGAGACCCGGACCCGAACCGTGCAGGGATGTTGGCCGTCACGGCGCCACCAGCCGGTAGCCCAGGCCGCGCGCGGTTTCAATCAACCCGGCAGGCAGCTTCTTGCGCAGCCTTCCCACAAAAACCTCGATGGTGTTGGAGTCGCGGTCGTGGTCTTGCGCGTAGATGTGCTCGGTCAGCTCACTGCGCGACACCACCGCACCAGGCCGATGCATCAGGTACTCCAGCACGCGGTGCTCGTGGCTGGTCAGTGCGATGGGTTGTCCGTCCACCGTGACGCGGCCACTTCGGGTATCGAGACTGACGCCGCCGCATTGCAGGACCGGCGAGGCCTGGCCCGCGGCACGCCGCATCAGGGCCCGCAGCCGTGCCAGCAATTCTTCCAGATGGAAGGGCTTGGTGAGGTAGTCGTCGGCCCCTGCGTCAATGCCCGCCACCTTCTCGCTCCAGTTGTCCCGTGCCGTCAGGATGAGTACGGGCATGCTGCGTCCGGCGGCTCTCCAGCGCTGCAGCACGGTGAGGCCATCGAGCTGCGGCAGCCCCAGGTCGAGCACCACCGCATCGTAGCTCCCGGTCTCGCCCAGGAACAGGGCGTCCCGGCCGTTGTCGGCAGCTTCCGTGATGTGGCCAGCGTCTTCCAGCGCAGCCTGCAGCTGTGCCCGGAGCAGGTTGTCGTCTTCCACCAGCAAGATGCGCATGACAGGCTTACCGGTCTGCGCGATCGCGGTCGCGAACACGCTGCTTCAACACGGCGCCACTGCGGGCATCCAGGTCCAGCTGGACCAGGCGTCCATCTGGCTGCAGCAGCTTGAACTCGTACACCCACAGTCCGTGCTCCTGCTCCAGCTCCACCTCCAGCACCTGTCCGGGGTGGCTGCGTTCAAGTTGCAGCAGCAGTGTCTTGAGCGGCATGACTTCTCCGGCTTGCAGTGCGGTGCGGGCACGGTCGTGGTCGCGGTCGTCGCTGCTGGCACGGGCAGCCTCGGGCAGCAGCAGGACCAGCGCGGCGCTGGCCAACGCGGCGCACAAAAGAAGCAAGCGGGCTTGGTAGGGAATTCTCATGCCGTGCATTGTCTCTGGGTCATTCTGAACATAAGCTGAACAAGCCCTTCAGGCGCCGTTCAAGTTCGGCTCCGCACACTGCTCCCATTCTTCCCATGGAGCAGTGCAATGAAATTCAGATTCTCTTTCCTACCCGGGCTGGCTGTATCTGCCGCCTTGTGTGTGGCAGCCACCGTGCAGGCCGCCGACACCAGTGCTGCGGCACAGCTGCAGCGCTGGAGCGCCGAGGCTGGTGCCCCCGGTAACGCCGCGCGCGGCCAGTCCTTCTTTCAGTCCCGCCATGGCGGTCTGTGGTCGTGTGCCTCCTGCCACGGTGCTGTCCCCACCGGGGCCGGCAAGCACGCCAACACCGGCAAGGCCATTGCTGCGCTGGCGCCCGCCTTCAATGCCAGAAGCTTCACCGATGAAGCCAAGTCCGACAAATGGTTTCGTCGCAATTGCAAGGATGTGCTGGCCAGGGAATGCACCGCCCTGGAAAAAGCCGATGTGCTGGCCTTTTTGCTGGAGTTGAAATGAACATCCGCACAGCTCTTTTTATGGCCTGGGGCCTCAGTGTTCTGGTGGGCATGGGTATGGCCCGCGCCGACAGTGGGCCGCTCATGCCGCGTGTGGTGCCGCAGGCCTATGTGCAGGAGTGTGCAGCGTGCCACACGGCCTACCCGCCGGGCATGCTCCCGGCGCAGTCGTGGCAGCGCATCATGGGCGGGCTGGAGCAACACTTCGGCACCGACGCATCGCTCGACCCTGCCACAGTGCAGCAACTCGCCGCCTGGCTGCAGACCCACGCCGGCACCTACCAGCGCGTGGCCGAGGCACCCTTGGAAGACCGCATCACCCGCTCGGCGTGGTTTGTGCGCAAGCACCGCGACATAGAGCCCGGTGTCTGGTTGCTGCCGAGTGTGAACACCGCCGCCAACTGTGCCGCTTGCCACACCGGGACCGAGCAGGGCATCTACGACGACGACCGCCTGCAGGTGCCGGCTGGCCTGTCCCCACGCCAGCGCCGCGCCTGGCAAGACTGACCCCCAACCACACATACCGCCATGACCACCTCCAACGCCTACGCTTCCGTGCCACCACCAGCCGCCCCGGCGCCTTCAAGGCGCGTCACCGATGCGCCCACGCGCATGTTCCACTGGCTGTTCGCCCTCAGCTTCGCCGGGGCCTACCTCACCGCCGAAAGCGAGCATTGGCGCCTGTTGCACGTCACACTGGGCTACACGATGGCCGGCCTGCTGGCTTTCCGGGTGGTTTATGGCCTATGGGGTCCCCGCCCGGTGAGGCTGTCCGTGCTGTGGGGCAAGCTGTCTATGGCACCAGCCTGGCTGAAATCGGTGGCACAGGCTTGGCGCCCAGGCAGCGCGGTGACGGTCCACTGGCGCCAGGGCCAGAACCTCGTCATCGCGCTGGCGGTGTTGCTGATGCTGGCCCTGGTCCTGCCCGTCACGCTCACCGGCTATGGCACTTTCAACGACTGGGGGTTGGCGCTGGGGGACGACTGGCTGGAAGAACTGCACGAGTTTTTTGGCAACGCCCTGCTGCTGCTGGTGTTCGCTCACCTGGGCATGATCGCCTTGCTCAGTGCACTGCGCCGCCAGAACATGGCCCGCCCCATGCTGACCGGGCTGGCGCCAGGAAAGGGGCCCAGCCCCGTGGCGCACAACCGGCGCTGGCTGGCCGCCCTGCTGTTGCTGGCCGTGCTCGGGTTTGGTGCCTGGCAGTGGAACACATCGCCGCAGGGCCTGGTGCCGCTGCAGGGCATGGGTTTGACCGGGAATGAACCCTCCGGGCATGACGACTAGGGCGCTGTGCCCATAATCCGCAGCACCCGCTGCGTTGTACATCAACGCACCCTGTCTTCTTGTTGCCAAGCTGGCCTCTCCCCTCCTGCCGATGCCCCAGACCCACGTACCCGGTACACCTCCCGAAGCGCCGCTGCCCTGGGTGCTGGCCGGCCCCATCCTGCGCCAGTGCACGCCCACGCGGTGGGTGTGCTGGCTCGCGGTGCGCGAGCGTGTACGCCTGCGTGTGCGTTTCCACTCAGGCCCGCCCCGGGAGTTCCTGCTGGCGCCCGGTGAGCCGGGCTGTACCGTCTTGCACGCCGGTGCACACCTGCACTATGTGATGCTGGATCTGACGCTCGATCCAGCCTTGCCACAGGATGTCTGGTTGGGGTACGAGATAGCGCTGCAGCCGCTGGAGGACCCGCAGGCCGCCTGGGTAGACGCTGCCGCTGCGACGCCAGATCTGTGTTACCCGGGGCACACCACGCCGGGATGGATGTTGCCCGCGAGGGTGCACAGCCTGCTGCACGGCTCCTGCCGCAAACCCCATCACCCCGCGGGCGACGGCCTGGCAGAGGCCGATGCCTTGCTGGCCACTTTGCTGGCCGCGCAGCAGGGAACCCGCGCGGCGCAGGCGCTGCCGCACGAGGCGCTGCAGCATGAGGCGCTGCCGCAGTGGCCCTCCCTGCTGGTCATGACCGGCGACCAGATCTATGCCGACGACGTGGCCGGCCCCATGCTGCACGCCATACACCAGGTGGTGGCGCTGCTGGGGCTGCCCAACGAAGCCCTGCCCAGTGGCGCTTTGCCCGGAATTCCCGATGCGCAGGCGCTCTACCGGCATCCCGCCGGTTTTTACCGCCGCGAAACCTTGCTGCCCCGCCATGCGCGCCAGGCCGAACCACCGCAGAAGTTTGCCCTGAATGACCTGCTGTTTGGCGGTGTGGAGAAGCCCGTCTTTACCACCGACAGCGCACACAACCACCTCATCACCCTGGGCGAAGTGCTGGCCATGTACCTGCTGGTGTGGTCGCCAGCGCTGTGGGCGTTGGTCGATTTGTCTGCGCCGCCCGGGCTCGATCCTGCGCTGCGTGCGCGGTACGACCGGGAGCGCGCCGCCCTGGAGAATTTCGTGCAGGGCCTGCCTGCGGCGCGCCGCCTCATGGCGCATCTGCCCACGGCCATGGTCTTTGATGACCACGACATCACCGACGACTGGAACATCAGCCGCGAATGGGAGGAGGTGGCCTACGGCCACCCACTGTCGCGCCGGGTCATTGGCAACGCCTTGCTGGGCTATCTCATTGGCCAGGGCTGGGGCAACCGGCCCGAGGTGTTCACCCCACCGTTGCTGGCGGCGGTGCAAGCCAGCCTGCAGGCGCCAGGACAGCCGGCGCACGACGAGGCCATCACGCAACTGCTGGCGTTTGGCCAATGGCATTACACCTGGCCGACCGAGCCGCCGCTGGTGGTGCTGGACTGCCGCACCCACCGCTGGCGTTCGGAGTCTTCGCCGCGCAAGCCTTCGGGCCTTATGGACTGGGAGGCCCTGACCGATCTGCAGCAAACCCTCAAAGGTCTGCCGGCGGTGCTGCTGGTGTCGCCTTCTCCCATCATCGGGGTCAAGCTCATAGAAGCCCTGCAGCGCGTGTTCACCTGGGCGGGCCATCCGCTCATGGTGGATGCCGAGAACTGGATGGCCCACCCCGGTGCCGGACATGGCATCCTGAACATCCTGCGCCACCCGCGCACGCCACAGCACTTTGTGGTGCTCTCGGGCGATGTGCATTACTCCTTCGTGTACGACGTGGAACTGCGCAGCCGCGGGCGCGGCCGCAGCCGCACTTCGGCGCGCGGCCCCAACATCTGGCAGATCTGCAGCAGTGGCCTGCGCAACGCTTTCCCACCCCGGCTGCTGGATACGCTGGATGTGGCCAACCGCTGGCTCTACTCGCCACGCTCCCCGCTCAACTGGTTCACCCGCCGCCGCCACATGCGGGTCATTCCGCGCAAGCCCGAAGGCATCGCCCATGGGCGCCGCCTGCTCAATGGCAGTGGTGTAGGACTGGTGGAACTGGATGCGCAGGGCGTACCCTGGCGCATCCGCGAACTCATGGAGGGAGGGCGGGTGGTGGGCTTCACCCGCCGCGAAAACGAATCGCGCTGGGACTGAGTTATTTCGGCTGGCGCAGCCACACCACCACCAGTGTGATGATGGTGATGGGCACCACGAAGCCCAGCATGGCCGAAGAAAACGCCTGCAGCGCCGCATGTTGCTGAGCAGCCAGCACCAGGTAGGCCACATAGGCCACGTAGTAGCCCAGGAACACGGCGCCTTCCCAGCGGGCAATCTCGCGCCCGGTCAGGAACACCGGCAGGCAGGCCAGCGCGACGGCCAGCATCACCCAGATGTCGAAGTTGAGCAGCGACGGGGCCAGCCCCAACCCCGAGGTGCCTGCCACCAGACCGCTCAGGCCCACGCATCCCAGAATGTTGAAGGTGTTGCTGCCCACCACGTTGCCCACGGCAATATCGCGCTCCCCCTTGATGGCGGCGGTGAGCGAGGTGGCCACCTCGGGCATGGAAGTGCCTGCGGCCACGATGGTGAGCCCAATGACCAGATCACTCACGCCAAAGGCCTTGGCAAATGCCACCGAGGCGCCCACCAGCCAGTCGGAACCGAAAACCAGCAGCACCAGTCCCGCCACAATCAGGCCGGCCTGCGCAGCCCAGTGGGCGTCCCAGGCGCCCGGCCCTGCGGGAGTGATTTCTTCGTTGAACTCGGCCGCGGCCGCGGCAGTTTCCTTGCGCGACTGGATCACCAGGAAGGCGGTGTACGCCACCAGCAGCGCCAGCAGCAAGCCACCTTCCCACATGGTGATGCTGCCGTCGAGCGCCAGGGCCAGCAGCAACAGGGAGGCGCCCAGCATGATGGGGATTTCCTGCCGGATGAGCTGGATGTGCACCACCAGCGGCACGATGAGCGCGCTGGCGCCCAGAATGAACAGCACGTTGAAGATGTTGCTGCCCACCACGTTGCCAATCGCAATGTCGCCCTGCCCATTGAGCACGGCCCCGGTGGATACCGCCATTTCGGGTGCGCTGGTGCCAAAAGCCACGATCGTCAGCCCTACCACCAGTGGGGAAAGCCCCAACGAGAGCGCCAGTTTGGACGCACCTCGCACCAGCGAACTTGCGCCCACCACCAGGGCAGCCAGTCCGGCGCCAAACCACAAAGCCTGAATCCACAACATGGTGATCACTCCTCCAGCAAATGTTATGAAGGCGCGAGTTTGCAGCAGCCTTTGATTCGGCGCTATCAGACTTGAGCGAAGCGCTACTTCGCTTTTTACGAACCTGTGCCTTGCGCGGCATTCAGAATCTGCAACACCAGCGGATGGTGCAGACCACGCCGCGAACGCAGGGCGTAGATTTCCTCGTACAACCCTTCACTGCGCCCCAGCAGCCGCAGCCGCAGCGAGGCCGCCATGGCATCGGCACCCAGGGCCGCCGCCGGGAACACGCCCATGCCCTGAGCCGCAAACAGGCTGAGCAAGGCGCTGTCCTCGAACTCGCCCACGGTACGCGGGGTGATTTGCCGGGCCTCGAGCCAGCGGTCTATGTGCCCGCGCAGCGCGGAATGCGGCGTGGGCAGCAACACCGGCAGCTCGGCCAGGCAGGCGGGAAACGCCTCGGTGTGGGCTTTGCGCACCAGGGACGCCGGGCCATACCAGTCCACCGGGGACACCATGATGCGGTCGCTGTTCAACCTCAGGCTGGAGTTCTGCGCCGGCGGCTGTCCCGCCAGCACCAGGTCCAGCCGGTGCAGCGCCAGTTCTGCCATGAGTTCTTCCACCTCTCCCTCGTGGCACACCAGTTTCAACGCGGGCGTGCCCAGAATGGGCCGCAGCAGCGCGTGGGTGGCCAGCTTGGACAAGCCGTCGGACATGCCCACCGCCAGCCGCGCCACCGGGGCCGATGCCGCCTGGGCCGCCGCTTCAGGGATGGACTCGCCGAGCTGGAAGATGGCCTCGGCGCGGGCAAAAACGGCCTGCCCCGCATCGGTCAGGGCCACGCGGCGCCCTTCTGGCTTGAGGAGCTGGTGCCCCAGGTCCTGTTCCAGCGCCTTGACCTGCGCGCTGATGGTCTGTATGGCCATGCCCAGCCGCTCGGCGGCGCGCGCAAAACCACCTTCCTTGGTCACTACCCAGAAGTAATACAGGTGGCGGTAGTTCATGGCGGGCAGGTGTGGCAGGTGTGGCAGATGTGGCAGGTGTGGCAGGTGTGGCAGGGCGGGCTGGTGCAAACATTATCTGGTGGCAGCCGGAGGGTTGTCCGGGCATTTGCTGCTACATTTCACATCGATCGGGAGAGACTGGCCTGCCCCGGCAGGACAGCGCCGAAGGAGCAACCGCCCCGGAAACTCTCAGGCAAAAGGACCGGTCGCATTCACCCAGGTATTTCACTCTGAAGAGTGGCCGCGTTCGTCGTGCGGCCCACCGCAGGAGCAAGTGGCCCCCGCCGTGATGGCACGCGGGGCGCCATGAATCTCTCAGGTTCCAAACAGAGGGGGCGCGCGCCGCAAGCAATGTGGCGGGCTGCGCGCTTTTCCACTCTGACGCAATTCTGGAACCTGAACCATGCAATCTGTTGCAGTTGTGGGTGGTGGCATCACGGGTGTCACTACCGCTTACGCGCTGGCCCAGCGCGGCTTCTCCGTCACCCTGTTCGAGCGGCACCGCTACGCCGCCATGGACACCTCGTTCGCCAACGGCGGGCAGCTTTCGGCATCGAACGCCGAGGTCTGGACGCACTGGTCCACGCTGGTCAAGGGCATCAAGTGGATGCTGAAGAACGATGCGCCCCTGCTGGTGAACCCCAAACCTACTTGGCACAAGATCAGCTGGTTTGCCGAGTTCATGGCCAGCATGCCGCAATACCGCCAGAACACCATAGACACCGCGCGGCTGGCCATTGCCGCACGCCAGCACCTGTTCGCCTGGGCCGAGGCCGAGGGCGTGGACTTTGATGCCAGGAAGGAAGGCATCCTGCACATTTACCGCGACAAGAAAGGCTTTGACCACGCTGGCAGCGTGAGCCAGTTGCTGGCACAGGGCGGCCTGGAGCGCCGCGCGGTGACGCCCGAGGAAATGCGCAGCATTGAACCTACGCTGGCCGGCCAGTACTACGGCGGCTACTTCACCGAGAGCGACTCCACCGGCGACATTCACAAGTTCACGCAGGGCATGGCCGCTGCGGCCGAACGCCTGGGCGTGCGCTGCCTGTGGGGCAGCGAAGTGGCGCGGGTGGCCAGCGATGGGCAGCGCGCCACCGTCACCTTGCGCCACACCGACCAAACCACCGACCACCACTTCGATGCCCTGGTGGTCTGCGCCGGCGTGGGCAGCCGGGCCCTGGCCGCGCAATTGGGCGACCGCGTGAACATTTACCCGGTGAAGGGCTACTCCATCACCGTGAACCTGCTGGACGAGCAAAGCCAGCGCGCTGCACCCACGGTGAGCCTGCTGGACGACGAGACCAAGCTGGTGACCAGCCGCCTGGGTACAGACCGTTTCCGCGTGGCGGGCACCGCGGAATGCGCCCCATGATGCCCAACATGATGCCGCGCGTGGGCGCTGGCCGCCGTGCCAACGTGTTCTACAACACCGGCCACGGCCACCTGGGCTGGACGCTGTCGGCCGTGACGGCCGACATGGTGGCTGGGCAGGTACAGCAGTGGCAGCAGCGCAGCGGCGTGGTACCCCTGGCGGTGGCGGTGCCCGCCTGAGGCTGCCGGGAAGAGGGGAGAGGAGACCAGGAGGGGAGACCAGGAGGGGAGACCAGGAGGGGAGAAGGGCAGGGGGTACGGAAAACATTCATCTCTTGCAAATGAGAATGAGTATCAATACAATTATTCATGCGGTCGATCTGGCCGCACCCTCCCGGCCCCTGGCCCCTGTATGGAAAGGCAGACCGTCGTGCGAACCCGTGACCCTGTGGCAATAGACCCCGACACCGAAGAGTATGTGATGACCTGCGCCGAGGCCTTGCTGGCAGGTACGCTGGCGTTGATGACGGCTTACGGGCAAAGCCGTTGTGGGCAGCACGGGCACCAGATGGCCCAGAAGATCTGTGCCAACCTGCGTCACCTCGCGAGGCACCCCGGGTTGAGCGCAGAGTTCCGTGTGGTGGTGGGCCGCCTGTACACGACCTGGGACGTCGCCAGCCGGGGGGCGCACTCCGAACTGCCGGCTTCGGCGTGGGCCACACGTCTGCCCGAATGCACCGTGGTGCAGTGACACAAAGATAGACCGTCAGCCCCGTACCCGCAACGGCTGTAGCGGATCAGCGCGGCGGTTGTGCCATTCCAGATCCATGACCATCTGCGGCACACGGCGCACGGTTGTGACAGCTCCATGAAACCTCACCTGTGGGCCTGGTCTTGTGTGGCTTGTAGGGAGAAATCCCATTGCTTTTTGCTCGCTGTCACGCAGCTGAAGCGTGCACTCCCTGTAATGGACTGACTTCCTGCATGGTGCGGGAAGCAGGGGCACCCGTCCCATTCCATTTCATCGGAGCAAGTACATGAAAAAGAGCATCCTGGCTCTGGCGGCAATCGCCACCCTCTCTGCGGCTGGCGCCGCATCGGCCCAGTCGAGCGTGACCGTGTATGGCCGCATGGACGCATCGGTAGGGTCCAACCGGGTCAACGGTGCGAGCACCACCCAGGTATTCAGCGGCAACCTGACCACCAGCCGAATTGGCTTTCGCGGTACCGAAGACCTCGGCGGTGGACTGAAGGCCAACTTCCAGCTGGAAAGCGCACTCACCGTGGACGACGGTACGGCGGGCGGACTGCAGTTCCGGCGCGCGTCATGGGTGGGGCTGAGCGGTGGATTTGGCGCGGTGCGCCTGGGTCTGATGGACAGCCCGTACAAGGACGTCTATGACCTGGGCATATCCAACAACCTGTTCGACTCCGAGTTCACGCCCACCAAAGTGGCTTACCTGAGCGGTGCGGTAGGAACCGCCGCTGGCGTCTCCGACTTCACGAGTCGCCCCAGCAACATGGTGCGTTACGACACACCGCGCATCGGCGGCTTCAGTGCCAGCCTGGGTTACTCCCTGGACGAAGACCCCGCCAACAGCGCCGACCTGACCGCCTTGAACCTGCGGTACCGCATGGGCAAGCTGGATGTGGGTTTCGGCTATCAGGACCAGGCAAACAACACCCTGGCTTCGGACCGGAACTTCACTGTTCTGTCGGCAGCCTACGACTTGGGTGTGGCGCGCGTGTCGGGGCAGTACCAGATCACAGACCAGGCCAATGGACTGGAAGACCGGGACTACGCCATTGGGGTCACGGTTCCTGTGGGAAAGTTTGACATTTCTGCAGGTTATGCAAAAGGCAAATCTGAACTCAATGGCCTGAGTTCTGGCGATGGCAAGGCATTCGCCATAGGCGCGACCTACACCATGTCCAAGCGCACACGACTCTATGCAGGCTGGCTCGATGGCGATGTGGACAACGGCTCTGGAGTGCAGGCGCGTGAGCGTCGTCTCTACGCAGTAGGCATACGCCACGACTTCTGAGCGTCCAACCCGGCGCCCTTCTTCAGGTTGGCGCGAAAAGCACAAAGAAAAGCCCCGGGGCGCAGGCACCGGGGCTACAGGCTGGCGAAAAGGCGTTGTTACTGAACGCGGGCGGCAGGCTTGCCCTGTGCGGTGACGCTGCTGTTGTCCACCGCGCGCAGACCGGCCATGCGGATCTGCTCGGCTTGCTCGGCGGTGGCTACGCGGGGAGCTTCGCCTTCGCGGTACTCCAACAGACCCAGGCGGGCAGCTTCGCGGGCTTCGGCCAGCACCTGGGCGCGGGACTTCTGCTCACCGGACGGTGCCGCTGCGTTCAGGCTCAGCGGCTCGCCTTCACGCACATCGAGCAGACCCAGGCGGGCGGCTTCGCGGGCCTCGGCCAGCACCTGGGCGCGGGAGCTGGAGGGTGCGGTGGCGGTGGCTGTCACGGCGCTGGGAAACTCGCCTTCACGGATATCCAGCAGGCCCAGGCGGGCAGCTTCGCGGGCTTCGGCTTGCACCTGGGCGCGGGTCAGGCCTTCGGCCGACTGGGCCATGGCGGCGGAGGCGCCCAGAACGAGCATCAGGGGGGCGATAAAGCGGATGGAGGTGTTCATGTCGGTTCCTTCGGTTGGAGTGGTTCAAGTTACCGGGCCAGCGACCTGCTGGTCCGGGATGCCGCTCTGTGTGTTGGGCATGTAGAGACTGTAGAAACCGAGGTTTTCTTTCAGCGAACAGCCAGATGACAAATTTGTAATCGACACGCCCCAGCAGGTACCAGACAATTTCGGCTCCTGTCCGTACTCTCCTCCCTCACGCCTGCCATGCGCATCCTGCTTGTTGAAGACGAGGCCAAACTGGCCGACTACGTACGCCGCGGTCTGACCGAAGCGGGCTACACCGTGGACGTGGCGCGCGACGGCATAGAGGGCAAGTACCTGGCACTCGATGGCGACTACCAGCTGGTGGTGCTCGACATCATGTTGCCTGGGGTGGATGGTTTTGGCGTGCTGAGCGCCTTGCGCCAGAAGCGCCAGACGCCGGTGCTCATGCTCACTGCGCGCGACCGTGTGGAAGACCGCGTGCACGGTCTGGAGGCAGGCGCAGACGACTATCTGGTCAAGCCATTTGCTTTCTCCGAGTTGCTGGCCCGCATAGGCGCTTTGCTTCGGCGTGCGCCGGGGGTCTCGGAGGCGGATTCCGCGCGCCTGTCCCTGGCCGATCTGGAGCTCGACCTGATGAGCCGTCGCGCGTGGCGCGCCGGCCAGCGCCTCGACCTCACAGCCAAGGAGTTCTCCCTGCTGGTGCTGCTCACCCGGCGCAAGGGGCAGATTCTGTCGCGCACCACCCTGGCCGAGCAGGTGTGGGACATGAACTTTGATTCCGACACCAACGTGGTGGAGGTGGCCATACGG
>JALOSG010000235.1 GCA_025458665.1 Serpentinimonas sp. | reverse complement strand
GGGCTCCCACGGTCGCCAGGGCGTCAAGGCGCTCATCCTGGGCAGCGTGGCCCAGAAGGTGCTCACCCATGCCAAGGTGCCGGTGCTGGTGGTGAAGGACTGAAAGCCGGGTCTTAACACCGGTGGGTGACCGGCGAGCCGGTTTGGGCGACCTTTTGTAGGAAAAAGAAACCTTTAGTCGGATTTTTCACGGTCAACGAAAACACTTCGGGGGTGCGGCGCTACATTGCTTCGCCATGAATACCCTCGTCCTGTCTGAGCCCGCGTCGGCGCCGCACCGGGTGCCTACTTTTCGCACGCTGGTCGCGGCGTTTGCCGTCTGTCTGGCGCTCACCGCCTGCGGCGGGAATGAGGAAAGTGCATCCAGTCCAGCGGCCGCTCAGGGCGGCCTTGCGCTGGCCCAGGATTCCGCTGGCGCATCCGACGACTCCGACCGTGGTGCCCGCTCCAACGGTGGTGCCGTACCGCAGGTTGCCGCCGGCAGCGACGACCGGTCGCGCGCGCAGGCCGCACCCGGAAACCTCAGTGTTTCTTCCAGCCCCGCCACCAACGTAAGCCGACCTCTGGTCACCACCCAGCTGGATGCGGTGCGCTTGGCCAATCAGGGCAGCTTTGGTCCGACGGAGTTGCTTGTCACGCAGATACGGCGGCAAGGTGCGGAGCGATGGATCGCGGCGCAGATGGCGTTGAACAGCTCCCGCTACACCTCGGGTGGATCCGATGCGGTGCATCGCCACACCGCGCGCGATGTGGATTTCTGCTCCGGGCGGGGGGAGCATTGCTGGCGCGATTTTCACCAGTCCACGCCGCTGCTGTGGGACTTCTACCGCAACGCCGTGGAAGGTCCCGACCAGCTGCGGCAGCGGGTCGCGCTGGCCTTGCAGCAGTTTCTGGTGGTGTCGAATCTGGAAGTCTCGGGTACCTACGGATTCCGCTACTACTACAACACGCTCCTGCAGGAAGCGTTTGGCAACTACCGCGAGATCTTGCGGAAGGTCATCCTGTCGCCCCTGATGGGCGACTACCTGAACAACGCGAACAACGACCGGCTCGCCCCCAACGAAAACTTCGCTCGCGAACTGCTGCAGCTGTTTTCCCTGGGCACCTGCCGGCTGAACCAGGATGGCTCCTTGACCGGTGGGTCATGCACGCCGGTCTACGACAACGCCACGGTGCGGGCCTATGCCTTTGCACTGACCGGCTGGACCTATCCTCCCGGGGGGGCGTCTCCCTGGGGATGTTCGCCAGCAGGCACGAACTGCCGCTATTACCAGGGCGACATGGTGCCTGTGCCCGCCCGCCACAACACGGAAGCCGTCACCCTTCTCCCGACCGTTCCGCCGTTGCCCCAGGGGCATTCCGCCCAGCAGGCACTGGATGCCGTCCTCGACAGCCTGATGGCCCATCCCAACATGGCCCCGTTCGTGAGCCGGTTGCTCATCCAGCATCTGGTGACCAGCAACCCCAGTCCGGCCTATGTGGCCCGGGTCGCATCGGCGTTCTCGTCCGGGCGTTACCGGAGCTTCGGTGACGGCGTGCGGGGCGACATGCGTGCTGTGGTGGCCGCCATCCTCCTGGATGCCGAAGCCAGGACAACAACGCCTGCCAACACGGCCGGAAGCCTTCGCGAACCGATCCAGCTGTTCACGGGAACGATACGGGCATTGCACGGCCGCACCGATGGTGACGCGTTGAGTTACTGGTGGGGGGAAGACCTTCGGCAGCATGTCTTCCGGCCGCCATCGGTGTTCAACTTTTACCCGCCGGATTACCCCGTACCGGGTACATCTCTGGTGGGACCATCGTTCGGCATCCACAACGCGAACGCAGCCTTGCAGCGCATCAACTTCATCAACTATCTCGTGTTCTATGGCGGCTCAGGCCCCAACAGCAGCGTACCCGAGGCGGTCGGCACGCGCGTAAACCTGCAGCCGTACGCGGGTGATGCCCACGACCCAGCCGCTCTGGTGGATCGCCTGTCCCTCCTGTTGCTGGGCGAACCCTTGCCGGTTGCTGCCCGCACCACGGTGATCACGGCTGTGTCGGCCTTCGCCATGCCCGGGGCCGGAGCCACTGCGCAGGCTGTTCTGGATGCGCGGATCAACCGCGTGCGTCAGGCCGCATACCTCGTGATGGCATCGCCACAGTACCAAATGATTCGCTGAGGCCCACCGATATGAAAACAGCTGACCCCTCGGCGATGGATAGACGGCACTGGCTTCTTCGTTCGGGGGCAACCCTGGCAGGAGCCTTCGGCGCCACCAGCCTGGCTTCTCTCCTGAGCAGCCCGGCCCAGGCGCAATCGAGCACTTACCGGGCACTCGTGTGTGTGTTCCTGTACGGAGGCAACGACGGCTTCAACATGGTGGTGCCGCGTGATGCGACCCGGCATGCGGAATACGCGGCCATTCGCGGTCGGCTGGCCCTGCCTCGGGCCGCGCTGGTGGGCATGGATGCCGACTACGGACTGCACCCGGCCATGTCTTCGCTGGCATCCGTATGGAACAGTGGCGGCCTGGCCCCGGTGTTCAACGTCGGTCCTTTGGCCGAACCCATCACCAAAACCGAGTACCGGGATCGCACCAGGCAGCGGCCGGAGAGTCTGTACTCCCATTCGGACCAGCAGCTGTTGTGGGAATCCGCGGGTGCGCGTGTCAACGTCCGAACCGGATGGGGTGGCCGTGCCATGGCCTCGCTGGGTGCGAGCGATCCGGTGATTTCGGTAGGTGGCAATGGCCGTTTCGGCTTGTCTGCGTTGGATGTCCCGCTGGTGTTGCCGGGCCCAGGGGGGTCGTTCGGGCTGGCGGGACTTTCCGGTTCGTGGGCCCCCACGGTGGCGCGGCGCGATGCAGTCGCAGCGCTGTATGCAGGCTCCCACGCGAATGTGCTCATGAACAGCTTTGCCAGCCAGCAGCGCAATGCGCTGGCAATGGCCGACCGCCTGGGTGCGCTGGTGGCCGTGCAGCCGGACAGCGCCAACGGATCCAGCGTGGTCCCCGGCCTTGCATCGATCAACCAGGCGTTCATGCCCATCACCACGAACAACCGCATCAACACGGCCCTGGGCCGGCAGCTCTACCAGATTGCCAAGCTGGTGGCGGCGCGCCAGACCCTGCAGGGCAACCGCAAGATTTTCTTCGCCCAGCAGGGTGGTTACGACACCCATGGCGACCAGGTGGGTGCCACGGCCACCGAGGGGCAGCACGCCCGGTTGCTGCAGCAACTTGCAGATGCCATGGCCTGTTTCTACAACGCCATGAACGCCATTGGCATGGGCGACAGCGTCACCCTGTTCACGCAGAGCGATTTCGGCCGCACCTTCAAACCCAACAACAGCAGTGGGACCGATCACGCCTGGGGCAACAACCAGCTGGTGATGGGCGGTGCGGTCCGTGGAGGGAGGACGTACGGCACCTACCCCGCCCTGTCCTTGGGGGGGCCTGATGATGTCGGGTACCACAGCTGGGAGCTCCATGGCCGCTGGATTCCCACCAGCAGTGTGGAGCAATATGCTGCCACGCTGCTGCGGTGGTGGGGGGCGGGCGAAGGCCAGATCGACAGTGTGCTGCCCAATCTCGTGAACTTCGGGACCCGCCGCAGTCTGGGCTTCTTCGGTTGACACCTGTTCCAGGCTGAAGCGCTCAGCGCCGGAACCGCCCTTCCGCATCCACGATGGACAGGTCGGCGAAGTCCAGGCCGGTGTGGTTGGTGGGGCTGTAGTTCACCTTGAGCCCGCCCAG
>JALOSG010000052.1 GCA_025458665.1 Serpentinimonas sp. | reverse complement strand
TGAAGGCGCTGGAGAAGGAAGTGGCGGCCCTGAAGGGCAAGCTGGCCAGCGCCCAGGGCGACGAGTTGCTGAGCCAGGCCCAGGCCGTGACCGGCCCTAGCGGCGCCACGCTGCAGGTACTGGCCGTGCGCATGGAAGGCGCCGACGCGCGCATGCTGCGCGAGACGCTGGACCGCCTGAAAGGCAAGCTGAAGTCGGCGGCGGTGGTGCTGGCCAGTGTGGACGGCGACAAGGTGCAACTGGCCGCCGGTGTCACGGCCGACCACACCGGCCGCGTGAAGGCCGGTGAACTGGTGAACTTTGTGGCCCAGCAGGTGGGCGGCAAAGGCGGTGGCAAGCCCGACCTGGCCATGGCCGGCGGCACGCAGCCGGCCGGGCTGGCTGCCGCGCTGCAGTCGGTGGCGGGCTGGGTGCAAGAGCGCGCCTGACCGTATCGGCCTTGGGGGCCGCCTCGGTCGTGAGGCGGTTGCCTGGCCGGGCTCCCATGGCCCGGGCGGGCGGCGAGGATACTTGCGCCGCTGGCGACATTGCTGGGTATAGTCTGACGGAAGTATTCGCATGCTTTCGAGGACCCACCCATGAGCACGGCTCCGCCACCCGGCGATCCACGCTACGGTTTCCAGCTCGGCCCCCGGTTTTTCAAGGGCATATCCATCCGGGTGGCCATTGCCACCGTGGTGGTGTTTGGCATGGCCACGCTGGCACTCATCATCGTGCTGCTGGGCTGGCGCAGCGCCAGCGAGAGGCTGGTGGACTTCGGAGTCCGCACGACCCAGGATGCGGGCACCCTCATCACCGAGCGGGCGCGGCTGACGCTGGAGCCCACCCGCAACACCCTGAGGCAGCTGACCTTCGACCCGATTGCGATTGCCGAAACGCTGAGCGAGCGCCTGGACCGCGCGTTTGTACTCACCGAAGAGCTGGCGGCCAACTCCCGCGTGTCGGCGGTTTATGTGGGCTATACCAACGGCGATTTCATCTTGGCGCGCCCGCTGCGCTCGCCGATGTCCAGAGAGCGTTTCGGCGCGCCGGACGGATCGGTCTATCTGATCCAGACGGTGACCCAGCTGCCCGACGGTAGCCGCGCGGGAGAGTTCTGGTTCATGAACCGCGACGGGTTGTTGATGACCCACCGGATACAGCCCGATTACCGCTTCGACCCCCGAACCCGGCCCTGGTTCGAGGCAGCGCTGCGCGACCAGGACGTCACGGTCTCGCCGCCCTACATCTTCTTCACCACGCAGGAACTCGGGCTCACACTGAGCCAGTCCACACGGGATGGATCGGCCGTGCTGGGCATCGACATGGTGCTCGACAGCATTGCAGAGAGCCTGGGCGAACTGCGCATCACCCCCAACACCGAACTGGCCCTCCTGGATGCCAGCGGCAAGGTACTGGCCTACCCGGACATGGAGCGTGTGCTGGTGCGCAGCGGTGATCAGTTTGGCTTCCGGGATCTGGCGGACATTGGTGTGCCCAGCTTGCTGGCGCTCGATGCGCTGCAGCCCCGCCTGCGCGAGACCATCAAGTTCTACTCGGGCGGTCGCCAATGGCTGGGTGTGGTGATTCCGTTCGAAGTCGGCCTGGGTGACGGGTTGCGGCTGGCCATGGCATCGCCCATGGACGACGTGCTGGGAGATGCCGTCCAGCGGGGCCAGCGGCTGCTCATGCTGATCGGTTTCATCATCCTGCTGTTCCTGCCCCTGGGCTGGCGCGCCGGGGGCAGCATAGGCCGCGCGCTGGACCGCCTGCAGGCGCAGAGTCTTCGCATCGGGCGCTTCGATTTTTCGCCGTCGGCGGCCAAACCCTCGGTGGTGAGCGAGGTCAACGAACTGGCGCAGGTGGTCGATGAAATGGGCACCACCATCCAGGGTTTTCTGCACCTCAGCCAGCGCATGGCCACCGAGCGCCAGGTGGAGCTGATGCTGCCCAAGGTGCTGCAGCAAATGGTCAAGGCCACGCGGTCGGAGGCGGCGGCGGTATACCTCTGGGACCGCGTTGCGCAGCGCATGCACCAGGCCGCCACCGACGGACAGGCCGGCAGCGCTTTTCCAGCCAGCTTTGACTACCCACAAGGACGCCAGGTGCGTGGTGGCTCCCGTCCCACCCAGGATGGCCACGAGCAGATGGAGCTGGAGCTGCGTGGCCGCAGCGGCCAGCTGGAGGGCTTGCTGGTGCTGGTGCATGCCCCCGATGAGGCGCACCACGACCCGGCCTTCGTGGAGTTTGCGCGGCAGCTCTCGGGCATGCTGGCGGTGTCCATAGAGACCCGCCAGCTGATCGAAGCGCAAAAGAAACTGCTGGACGCCGTGATCCGGCTCATGGCCGATGCCATCGATGCCAAGAGCCCCTACACCGGCGGCCATTGCGAGCGTGTGCCGCAGCTGGCCACCATGCTGGCCGACCGCATGAGCGCGGAAACCCAAGGGCCCTACGGCAGTTTCCAGATGAGCGAGGAAGAGCGCTACGAGTTCTATCTGGGCGCCTGGCTGCACGACTGCGGCAAGGTCACCAGCCCCGAACACATCGTGGACAAGGCGACCAAGCTCGAGCTCATCTACAACCGCATCCACGAGATACGCACCCGCTTCGAGGTGCTGTGGCGCGATGCGGAAATTGAGCATTGCAGGCGCCTGCTGGCCGGAGAGGACGAGGCGGCATCGAAGGCCATCTGGGAGGCCCGCCAGGCCCAGCTGCAGGCCGACTTCGCCTTTGTGGCCGAGTGCAACGTCGGCAGTGAATTCATGGCCGATGACGCCGTGGCGCGGCTGCGCGAGATAGGCGCACAAAACTGGTGGCGCCACTTCGACCAGCGCCTGGGCCTTTCTGGCGAGGAAGCGCGGCGGCTGCAGGAAGCGGGTGTGGCCAGCACCGAAGACAGGCTGCCCGTGCGCGAACCCTTGCTGGCCGACCGGCCCGAGCACCTGGTGCCCTGGGGCGAGCGCAAGCCGCCGGTGGAGAAGGGCGACCCGCGCAACACCTACGGTTTCGACATGACGCTGCCCGCGCACAAGCAGAACATGGGCGAGCTGTACAACCTGAGTATCCGCCGTGGCACGCTGACCGAGGAAGACCGATTCAAGATCAACGACCACATTGTGCAGACCTACATCATGCTCAAGGGCCTGCCCTGGCCCGATGCGCTGGCGCGTGTGCCCGAGATTGCCGCCACGCACCACGAGAAGATGGATGGCAAGGGCTACCCGAGGAAGCTGCCCGCCGAGCAACTCACCACCGCCGACCGCATCATGGCGCTGGCCGATATCTTCGAGGCCCTCACCGCTGCCGACCGGCCCTACAAGGCGCCCAAGACGCTGTCGGAGGCGCTGCGCATCATGGCCTTCATGTGCAAGGACCAGCACATCGACGTGGATGTATTCCGCTACTTCCTGCACAGCCGCCTGTGGCTGGAGTTTGCCCAGCGCTTCATGGAGGAGAGCCAGATTGATGCGGTGGATGTGGCGGCTATAGAGAAGTTGTTGCCTGCCCCTGCTCCGGCCACGCCAGAGACCGCTGGCTCCTGAAGCTGCGCACCTGTCCGGTGACAGGGTCGGTGAACCACAGCTCGCGGGCCAGCAGTTGCAAGGGTTGCTGGAAGTCTTCCAGTTCACTGGGCGCGCGCAGCACCCGGGGGTAGAACTGGTCGCCCACCAGCGGCCAGCCCAGCGCGGCCATGTGCACGCGCAACTGGTGGCGCTTGCCAGTCACGGGTTCCAGCTCGAAAAGCGCCTGCGGGCCTCTTTGCTCCAGCACGCGTATGTGGGTGAGGCTGTTGGGCGCCAGACCGCTGTCGGGCAGGGCTTCCTGCATGCGGTAGAAGGCTTGCGGGTCCTCGCGCAGGTGGCTCTGGCGTTCCCAGATGGTGGGGTTTTGCGGGTGCAGCTCCGGGGTTGGTGCACTGCCTTGCCACTGGCCCACGGCCTCATAGCGCTTTTTCAGCGCGCGTTCGCGGAACAGGCGCTGGTAAGCGTTGCGGTCGGTGGCACGCACACTGAACAGCACCAGCCCGGCGGTCTCGCGGTCTATGCGGTGCAAGGGGCTCAGTTCGGGCAGGTTCAGGCGTTCGCGCAGGCGCACCAGCAGGGTTTCGCGCACAAAGCGCCCACCGGGCGTGACGGGCAGGAAATGGGGTTTGTCGGCCACCAGCAGGTGTTCGTCCTGGAACAGCACGGTTTCCTGGAAAGGCACCGCGGGTTCGTGCGGCAGTTCGCGCCAGTAGTACACGCGCTCGCCGTGCAGGTAGGGCGTATCGGGCGGGAGCGGTTGCCCGCCCTCGTTCCACACTTGCCCGTTCTGCAACCGCGCAGCCCATTCGGTGCGGGGTACGGCGCTCAGGCGCTCGGCCAGAAAATCCAGCAGCAGCGGGTAGGGGCTGTGGCGCAGGCGGGGCAGGGCCACGCAGCTGGGCGCCACGCCTTGCCGCAGGGGAATCAGGGGGCTTTTGGGGCGGCGGGCCATGGGGGTGTGCGGCGGAACACCAGGTCCCACACCCCATGGCCCAGGCGCAGGCCGCGGTTCTCGAACTTGGTGAGCGGGCGGTAGTCGGGCTTGGTGGCATAGCCCTGCCCGGGGCCGTTGGCGTCGGCGGTGTTGGCCAGCAGCGGTTCGGCGCTCAATACTTCCAGCATCTGCTGCGCGTAGGGCTCCCAGTCGGTGGCGCAGTGCAGGTAGCCGCCGGGCTTGATGCGCTGCACCAGCTTGGCCACAAAGGGCGGCTGGATGAGGCGGCGCTTGTTGTGCTTCTTCTTGTGCCAGGGGTCGGGGAAGAAGATGTGCACCCCGTCCAGGCAGCCGGGCTCCAGCATGTGTTCCAGCACCTCCACCGCGTCGTGCTGCACGATGCGGATGTTCTGCAGGCCCTGCTCCCCGATGCGTTTGAGCAGCGCGCCCACGCCGGGTTCGTGCACCTCGCAGCACAGGAAGTTGTCCTGGGGCCGTACACCGGCAATGTGGGCGGTGGCTTCGCCCATGCCAAAGCCTATTTCCAGTATCAGCGGCGCTGTGCGGCCAAAGGCGGCGGTGGCGTCGAGCGGGCTGGCGCGGTAGGGCAGCACAAAGCGCGGGCCAAACTCCTCGAAGGCCTTGCTCTGGCCGGTGGTGGTGCGGCCGGCGCGGCGCACAAAGCTCTTGATGGTTTTGGGGTGGGCCACCTCGGGGGGCGCCTGCGCGGGGGTGCGGTCGGTCATGCGCGGGATTGTAGGCGGGCCTTCCAGGCCAGGGTCCAGCGGGCCAGCGCCTCGGTGGCGGTGGTGCCTTCGGCCGCAGGCAGGCCCAGCGCCTTCGCCGCGTGGTTCAGGGCGCTGAGCACATCGGTATCGGTGTTCAGTTGCAGCGCCTGCGCGCCGTGTTGCTTGCTGAGCTTTTCACCGTCGGGCGCCAGCACCAGCGGGGTGTGCAGGTACTGGGGTGTGGGCAGGCCCAGCAGGCGCTGCAACAGGATCTGGCGCGGGGTGTTGTCGGCCAGGTCTTCGCCCCGCACGATGTGGGTGACGCCCTGGGCGCCATCGTCCACCACCACCGCCAGCTGGTAGGCCCAGAGGCCGTCGCTGCGGCGCAGGACGAAATCGCCCACGGCCTGCAGCACATCTTGCGCCTGAGGCCCCAGGCGGCGGTCGGTCCAGCGCAGCGGCGGCGTGGCCAGGCCTGTGGCGGCCAGCGCGCGGGCGGTGTGCAGGCGCCAGGCGTGGGGTGCGGCGGGTGGGGTGGGTGGGAGTGTGGACGGGGAAGATAGGGAAGGTAGGGCGTCGAGGCCATCCGGCCGGCAGGTGCCGGGGTAGAGCAGTTCCGCATGGCGGCTGCGCGCCACGCCCTGCGCGGCCCAGGCCTGTTCTATGGCGCGGCGGCTGCAGGTGCAGGGGTAGACCAGCTGGCGGGTGGCCAGTTGGGCCAGCACAGCTTCGTAGGCGGGCTGGCGTTGCGATTGCACCCACACCGGCCCATCGGGGTGCAGGCCGCAACGCGCCAGTTGCGCCAGCTGGAGTTCGGCCACGCCGGGTGGGCAGCGCGGGGTGTCGGTATCTTCCACACGCACCAGCCAATGGCCGCCGTGGGCACGCGCGTCCAGCCAGCTGGCCAGGGCCGCCACCAGCGAGCCCGCGTGCAGCGGGCCGGTGGGGGAGGGCGCGAAGCGGCCTATGTACGCCACGGCTCTGCCGCTGCAGCCTTCAAGCCATGCCGAGCGCCAGTTCCAGGCCCGACACGAAGGCGTTCTCCACGCGGTGGCCCAGACACCAGTCGCCGCACAGGCCTATGCCCAGCTTGGCGTCCCACAGGAAGGGCTTGCCCAGTGGTTGCAGCGTCTGTGCGTACAGCCAGCGGTGCACCACCGCGTGGCTGGGCGTGGCGCGTATGCCGGTGATCTCGGCAAAGCCCTTCATGAGCTTGGCCTTCACGCGCTCCGGGTCGTCGTTGATGTGTTCGGCCGACCACGCCGCGCTGGCCTGGACGGTCCAGCGCTCCACCGGGCCGCGCCCGGGTTTGCTGGGCTCGCGGGCCAGCCAGCCCACGCGGTGTTCGCTGCTGCGCGCGGCGTGCCAGCGCGGGCCGAAGCCAGCGGCATCGGTACCACCCGCGCTGCCCGAAAGCCCTGGCTGCATGGCCTGCGGGAACGCCATCATGAGGGTCCAGTTGGGGGCCACCGTGACGCGCGCCAGGGCGCTACGCAGCTTCGGCGCCAGTGCCGAAGCCTGCAGCAGCGTCTGGGCCTGCGGGTGCGGAATGGCCAGCACCACGCGGTCTATGCCACCGGTGACGTGCTGGGCGCCGTCGCTGGCTTCGGTGCGCAGTTGCCACTGCTGGGGGTTCAGGGCGTCACGTTCGATCTGCACCACGCGGGCATCGGTGTTCAGCTGGCTGCCGCCTGCGCCCTGGGCCAGCGGCTCGGCCCAGAAACGCACCAGCGCGTTCATGCCGGGCACGGCCACGCAATGGGTGTCGGTGGCAGGTGCGCTGGCCAGGGTCTGACCCAGCGCATCGAGCACCTGCACGGTGTTGGGTTTCCAGGTCTGTACCGCCGCGCCGGTGGCCTTGATGGCCAGCGCAAAACGTTCATCGCGGATGGTGAAGTACTGCGCGCCGTGGTCAAAACCGCCAAACTCCGTGCGGCGGGTGGACATGCGCCCACCCGCGCCCAGGCTTTTCTCGAACATGAGCACGCGGTGGCCAGCGCGCATGAGCGTGCGCGCACAGGTGACGCCCGCCATGCCGGCGCCCACCACGGCCACGGTCAATCCGGGGGATGCTGGAGCGGCTTTTGGGGTGGATTTGGGGGCAGCCTTCTTCTCGGGCTTGGGGCGCGGTGCGGCTTGGGGCTTGCTCTTGGCGGCGGGCATGGGTGGGTCTCCGGGGTGGCCTTCAGGGGGCGGGGGCTTCACAGCACTGTAACAGTCTCGGCGGGGGTTTTTGGTCGGCATCAACCATGATGGTGCGGGTGCAGCAGGGCGCGCTGGGTGGTGGGCTGTTTCAGCTGGTCCAGCCACCAGCGCAAGGCTTTCTGGCCGGCTGCAGCGCTGCTCTGGCTGCGCCACGCGTAGGCCAGCCGGGCACGCCGCGTGGGACGCTCCACCGCACAGGTCACCATGCGGCCGCTGTCCAGGTAGGGCTGCACCAGCGGGCGCGGCAGGAAGCCGCAACCCAGCCCGCGCAGTTGCGCTTCCAGTTTGTGTTCCATGGTCGATACGGTGAGCACGTCCTGCCCCGGCAGCAGGCCCACGGTCATGCCGCTGCCGCGCCGGGTGGAGTCGGCCACGGCCACCACGCGGTGGGCCTGCAGTTGTGCATCGGTCAGGGGTTGCGGTGCGTGGGCCAGCGGGTGGTGGGGCGCCACCACGAAGATGAACTCCACCTCGCCCAGCGGCGCGGTGTGTATGCCTTGCACAGGCGGGGTATCGGCCATGACGCCCACAGCCAGATCGGCCTGGCCGTTGAGCAGCGCCTCCCAGGTGCCGCTCATGGTCTCGGCGCGCAGCTTCAGCTGGGTGGGCGCCTGCAGCGCGTAGAAGGCCTCGCACAGTTCGTACAGGGTGTTGCGCGCCACCAGCGCCTCCACCGCAATGGTGAACTGCGGCTCCCAGCCGGTGGCAATGCGTTTGACCCGCAGCGCTACCGCGTCCAGCTCCACCAGCAGGTGTTCGCCCAGGCGCAGCAGCTCGGCACCGGCCGGCGTCAGCTGGGCGCGGCGCGAGCGGCGGTCGAACAGCAGCACGTCCAGCGACTCTTCCATTTGCCGCACCCGGTAGGTCAGGGCGCTGGGCACCAGGCCCAGTTCCCGTGCGGCGGCGGCCATGCTCCCCAGCCGGGCCACGGTGTCTACCAGGTGCAGGTTTTCAGGGGACAGCGCGCTCCGGGTGTTTTGCATGGTCGTGCCCTTTACGTTCAAACTTTTCGAATGATGCCAGCAAATGCTTGCGGCCTGTCTGTGGGTGGGAAAACCTACATTCACTCCATGGCTGCAAGGCCTTGTTCATCAAACACAGGAGCACACCATGATCACCGTACGACGCTCACAGGAACGCGGCCTGGCCGACCACGGCTGGCTCAAGAGCTACCACACCTTCTCCTTCGCCGACTACTTCGACCCAGCCTGGATGGGGTGGGGCAACCTGCGCGTCATCAACGAAGACCGCATTGCCCCTGGCACCGGCTTCGGCACCCACGGCCACCGCGACATGGAAATCATCAGCTACGTGCTGGAAGGCAACCTGGCGCACAAGGACAGCATGGGCAATGTGAAGGGCATTCCGCCCGGCGATGTGCAGCGCATGAGCGCGGGCACCGGCGTGCGCCACAGCGAGTTCAACCACGCCCCGGAGCAGACCACGCATTTCCTGCAAATCTGGATAGAGCCCAACGTGACGGGTATTCCGCCCAGCTACGAGCAGAAGTCCTTTGCCGAGGCCGAGAAGCGCGGCCAGCTGCGCCTGGTGGCCTCGCCCGATGGCGCGCAGGGCTCCGTCAAGCTCAACGCCGACGCGGCCCTGTATGCCGGCCTGTTCGATGGTGCCGAGACTGCCCAGCTGGCGCTGAACCCCCAGCGCAAGGCCTACGTGCATGTGGTGCGCGGTGAACTCACCGTGAATGGCCACAGCCTCAAAGCTGGTGATGCCGTGGCCGTGGCCCAGGAAGCCGCACTGGAACTCCGCCAGGCCAGCAACGCCGAAGTGCTGGTGTTCGATCTGGCCGCCTGATTTTTCTTCTCAAACCCACCTCACTCTGAACGGAACCCTACCCATGAACGCTCTCCAAGCTCCCTTCGCTCTGCTCGCCCGCCTGCTGATGGTGGCCCTGTTCCTACCCGCGGGTATCCGCAAGATCGGTGGCTTTGAAGGCACGGCCGGTTACATCGCATCCGTGGGTCTGCCTTTCCCCACGCTGGGTGCCGCCATTGCGGTGGTGGTGGAAATTGTGGCGCCGCTGCTGTTGCTGGTGGGCCTGCAAACCCGCTGGGCCGCGCTGGTGCTGGCCATCTTCACGCTGGCCGCCTCGGTGTTCTTCCACAACTTCTGGGCCATGCCGGCCGAGCAGCAGTTCATGCAGCAACTCATGTTCATGAAGAACATTGGCGTGGTGGGTGGATTGCTGGCCATCACCGCGTTTGGTGCCGGCGCGTTCAGCCTCGATGCCCGCCGCAAGAACTGAAGCCTGCCCTCCGAGGAGCACTGCCATGAACACCACCGCCACCCTGACCGAACGCGCCGTGCACGCGGTGGTGGACATGCCGCTGCACCACTTCGACAGCCGTACCTGGGCCCACATGTTTCACCCGGACCATCTGGGCCTGGTGGACCCCTTCATCGGGGTCGATGCGTTTTCCATGCCGCACCACTACTTCCTGCCCCATCCCCACGGGGGCATGAGTGCCGTGACGCTGTTGCTGGACCATTCGCCGGGTGGCGTGGTGAACCGCGATTCGCTGGGTGACCACAGCCTGATTCAGCCTGGCGACCTGCACTGGACGCAGGCGGGCAGCGGCATCATCCACGAGGAAACGCCCAGCCAGCCGGGCCAGCCGGCGGTGGGCCTGCAAATCTTCGTGAACATGGCCCGCGAGCGTAAGCAAGACCCGGCTGCGGTGTTCAAGGTGGGCCGGTCCCAGATGCCCGTGTGGCAGCACAACGGCGCCACCGTGAAAGTGGCTGCCGGCAGTTTTCTGGGGCTGCAGTCTCCCATTGCGCAGGACGCGCGCTGGGCCACGGCGGTGGACCTGCTCGACATCCGTCTGGAGCCGAACGCACAGGCCACGCTGCCGCTGGCCGATGCCAAGAACGGCTTCTTCATCGTGGTGTCGGGTTCGCTGCGGGTGGCTGGTGCGCCCGCTCATGCGCCGCAAGCCGTGGTGTTGGCACCCGCACCCGCATCCACCGTGGGCACCGTGGGCACCGAGGGCGAATCTGGCATAGCCCTACATGCCGGCCCCGAGGGCGCGCACCTGGTGCTGCTGGCTGGCGTGCCGCTGCGCGAGCCGGTGGTGCCCTACGGGCCTTTCGTGGGCAACACGCGGGCCGACATCGTGGCCTACTCGCAGGCTTACCAGAGTGGCGCCATGGGGCGGCTGGAAGCCTCTTTCACACGCGCGCCGTGAACACCGGGCACACTGCGGACGCGTTGTTCACAACCATTTTTCCGTGCCTTCCCTTCATCCAAACCCAAGGAGATTTCTCATGAGCAAGATCGTTGTTGTATTCCATTCCGGCTACGGCCACACCCAGCGCATGGCCCAGTCCGTGGCCGACGGCGCGGGCGCAGACCTGCTGGCCATTGACGCCGACGGCAACCTGCCCGAAGGCGGCTGGGAGCAGCTGGCCGCGGCCGATGCCATCATCATGGGCTCGCCCACCTACATGGGCACCGTGAGCTGGCAGTTCAAGAAGTTTGCCGATGCCTCCAGCAAAGCCTGGTTCACCCAGCAGTGGAAAGACAAGGTGTTTGCCGGCTTCACCAACAGCGCCACCATGAACGGCGACAAAGCCACCACGCTGCAGTACCTGTTCACGCTGGCCATGCAGCACAGCGGTGTCTGGGTGGGTACCGGCATGATGCCCAGCAACAGCAAGGCCGCCCAGCGCAACGATGTGAACTACGTCGGCTCCTTCAGCGGCGCCATGGCCCAAAGCCCGTCCGACGCGGGCGCCAACGAAATGCTGCCTGGCGACCTGGAAACCGCCCGCCTGTTCGGCGCGCGCGTGGCCGCCGTGACCAAGCAGTTCAAGGGCTGATTGCGGCTTCCGCACTCGCTCGCAGGGGTGTCGGTGCGCCTGCCACGGCGTAACATCGTGGCATGAACACCATCACCCTGATTCCATGGGCAGACTGGCTGGGGCTGGTCTGCTTTTTTGCTTTGTGGGTCGGCTATGCGGCCTTTGCCAAGGCATGGACCCAGAGGCGCCAGTCCCTGCTGGCCACCACCAACCGCTACCGCCGCTACTGGATGCTGCAGGCCACCTCGCGCGACCCGCGCATGCTCGATGGGCTCATCACCCAAAGCCTGTCACAAACACCCGCCTTCTTTTCCTCCACCTCCATCCTGGCCATTGGTGCGCTGTTCGCCCTGCTGGGCACCACCGAAAAAGCCACCGAGCTGATGAGCGAAATTCCCTTCGCGCAGGCCACCTCGCTCATCGTCTTCGAGTTCAAGATCCTGGTGCTGGTGGCCATTTTTGTGTACGCCTTTTTCCGCTTTTCGTGGTGCATGCGCCAGTACACCTTTCTGGCGCTGGTGATTGGCGCCATGCCCAGCCCGGAAGACTTCGAGGCCGGGCGCTTCAGCCGCGATGCCTACGTGGACAAGGCCGCCCGGCTGGTGGCTGCGGCCGCCGAGAGTTTCCACGACGGCTTGCGGGCCTATTACTTCGCGTTCGCGGTGCTGGCGTGGTTCATTTCCCCCCTGGCCATGGTGCTGGCCACGCTGCTGGTGGTGGGCATTCTGTACAGCCGCGAGTTCCGCTCCGAGGTACTGGCCATACTGCGCGACTGACCCCGTCCGGGCGGCTTTTCGGCCGCCCTAAAATGGCCCGATGTTCATCCATCTGCGCCTGCATTCCGAGTTTTCCGTGGTCGATGGCACCGTGCGCGTCGACGATGTGGTGGCCGCCGCCGCGGCCGACGGCCAACCCGCCCTGGCCCTGACCGATTACAACAACCTCTTTGGCGCCATCAAGTTCTACAAGGCCGCCCGGGGCGCCGGCGTGCAGCCCGTGCTGGGTGCCGAAGTGCAGTTGCAGGACCTGGGCCCACCCGCTGCGCCTGGCGCTTCCGTGGTGCACCACGCGCTGCCGCGCATCCTGCTGCTGGCGCAGGGCCGCCAGGGCTACCTGAACCTGTGCGAGCTGCTGGCGCGGGGCTGGACGCATGGCGTGGTGCGCGACCAGGCCACCCTGCGCTGGGAATGGCTGAAGGAACTGCACGAAGGGCTCATCGTGCTGTCGGGTGCCGCTGCTGGCCCGGTGGGCATGGCACTGCTGGCGGGCGATGAAGCGCGCGCCGCCGACATCGCCTTGCAGATGGCCTCGGCCTTCCCGCACCGCTTCTACCTGGAACTGCAGCGCGCCGGCCGCCCCGACGACGAGCGCCACGTGCAGGCCACTGTGCCCCTGGCCGCCCGCCTGGGCCTGCCGGTGGTGGCCACCCACCCGGTGCAGTTCCTGCTGCCCGACGACTACGAGGCCCACGAGGCCCGCGTGTGCATTTCCGAAGGCGAGATCCTGGCCAACCAGCGCCGCGTGCGCCGCTTCACCCGCGAGCAGTACTTCAAGTCTGCGCAAGACATGGCTGCCCTGTTTGCCGATGTGCCCAGCGCGCTGGCCAACACCCTGGCCATTGCGCAGCGCTGCAACCTCTCGCTGGTGCTGGGCAAACCGCAGTTGCCCGATTTTCCCATTCCGCCGGTGAATGGGCAGATCCTGTCCACCGAGGACTATTTCCGCCATGTTTCCCAGGAAGGGCTGGAGCAGCGCCTCCGCCACCTCTACCCCAAAGACGCGGAGCGCGAGGCGCAACGTCCGCGCTACCAGGAGCGGCTGGAGTTCGAGCTCAACACCATCCTGAAAATGGGGTTCCCGGGCTACTTCCTCATCGTGGGCGACTTCATCCAGTGGGCCAAGAACAACGGCTGCCCGGTGGGGCCTGGGCGCGGTTCCGGCGCCGGTTCCCTGGTGGCCTATGCGCTGCAGATCACCGACCTAGACCCCCTGCAATACAACCTGCTGTTCGAGCGTTTCCTGAACCCCGAGCGGGTGTCCATGCCCGACTTCGATATCGATTTCTGCCAGACCAACCGGGACCGCGTCATCGACTATGTGAAGGACAAATACGGCAAGGACGCCGTGAGCCAGATTGCCACCTTTGGCACCATGGCGGCGCGCGCGGCCATCCGCGATGTGGGGCGCGTGCTCGATTTCCCCTACGGTTTCTGCGACGGCATTTCCAAGCTCATCCCGAACAAGCCGGGCATGTCGGTCACGCTGCAGTACCCGCCCGAGCCCAAGAAGGAGGGCGACAAGAACAACTACGCCATTGCCATAGAGCCGCTGCTGGCCGAGCGCCTGCAGAAGGAGGACGAC
>JALOSG010000051.1 GCA_025458665.1 Serpentinimonas sp. | reverse complement strand
GCTCCGTGGGGCTTTCGGGTCCCCGGGGTGCACAGAATCCGGCGTATCGGCAGACTTCACACTTTATTCTTACCGGGGAGCCCCGCATGCCCGAACGCAATACGCCCCGTTGCTCGCGCCCTTGTCCGGGCCCACATTGCTCCGCGCGCGCTGCAGTTCCGTCGCCCCGCTCCCTGGCAGCGGCCCTGGGGGTGTTGGCGGCACTGCTTGCGGGAGCCACCCACCCAATGCTCCAGGCCCAGACTTCCCCCGGCTCCCCGGCCGCAAAGCCGCAGCTGGAGCGCACCGTGTGGGTGTGCGATGTGGCTTACACGCCCACACGCAGCAACGCAGCAACTGGAGCCGCCAGGTGCAACTCAGCTACGACGACCGGCGCCTGCACACCGTGGACATTGACGGTGTGCGCGTGTACACCTTCTCGGTGGCCGATACGCTCATCCTCACCTCGCTGGACAACGAGCGCATCCGCATCGATGTGGGTGCCCGCACCTGGAGCAGCGATTTCCGCGGGCTGGCCGAAGGCCAGGGGCGCTGTGAGCCGGCAGACGCCGCGCGCTGAACCGGGTCAGAACCGCTCCAGCGGGTCCAGCACCCGGCCTGTTCCCGGGGCCAGCTGGCCCAGCGCCAGCCGACCCAGGCGCTGCCGGTGCAGGCCAGCCAGTTGCCAGCCGCTTGCTGAAGTGGCTGCCACCGCTTCCAGCCAGGCGGGCAAAGCCAGGGCGTCGTGGCCTTTCATCACCAGCCGCAACAGCACCCGCTCGGCGTTCTGGCTGCTGACGCTGGCCTTGATGTGCCGTTGCGCCGCCAGTGTGCCGCGCAGGGGTTTCAGCAGGCCGGGCTGCGCCTGCCTTTGGAGTGCTGTGAGTTGCTCGGCCGTGGGCCATGCGAACGGTGGCGCCGCGTCCGAGGCGGGTCGCCATTCCACCCGCCATTCTTCTTCCATGAGCGCGGCCTGCTCCTGCCAGGCCCGCTGCAGGCGCACGTCCTGCACCCACACCACCAGCCCGCTGGCCTGAGCCGGCGGCGTGGGGAGCGGTAGCGGTGTCATGCATTGCAGCTGCCGCAGGTGCCAGCGCGTCAGGGCGCCAGAAGCCACCAGCCCTTCCAGTGCTGTTGTGGCGTCCGCGGCTGCCGGCCCAGGTGCCTGGTGCCACAGTACCGTGGCAGGGCGCAGCAGGCTGGACTCGGCGCCTTCGGCCACCGCCACGCTGCCCGGCAGTGCGCGCCGGGCTGGGTCGTCCACCACCACACCATCCACCTGCACCCAGCCGGCCTCTATCAGGCGTTCGGCCTCGGCGCGGGAACAGCCGCGCAGCGCCATCACGCATTTGGAGAGGCGTTGCAGTTCGCTCTCAGCCATGGCTGCCGGCCAGGCTTTGCACCCGTTCCACATGCGCCAGCAAGGAGCGTTTGGCCACGGGCCAGAGCCGCTCGGGCACATCGTCGTAGGCCAGCCGCACCCAGTCGTCGTGGCTGCCGCCGGGCAGGGCGGCCATGGCTGCCGCCACCTTGGCTTCGCGCTTCAGCCGGTGCGCTTTCAGCTGGGCAATGGCATCGGGGGCGTGGCCCAGCACGTAACCGTGCGCCGGCAGAATGAAGCGTATGGCGTGCGCGGTGCAGGCTTCGCTGAGCGCATCCAGCGACTGTAGGTAGGCGTCCATGTTGCCATCGGGCGGGTCTATGACGGTGGTGCTGCCGTTCAGAATGTGGTCGCCGCTGAACAGCAGGCCGTCTTCTTCCAGTACCAGGCACAGGTGGTTGGACGCATGGCCCGGTGTGTGCAGCACCCGCAGGGTGTGGGTGCCCTCGGCAGCGCCGCTGGCTGGCGCCAGCACCAGCCGCTCGCCGTGGGCCAGTGCGCGGTCGGGGGCAAACTGGCTGTCGCGGCGCGAGGTGGGCCCGCTGGGCAGCCCCAGAATGGGGGGCGCGTGGCCACCGCGCTGGGCCGCATGCCGCGCGCACAGCGCCTGCAGGGGCAAGGCGCCGGGCGAGTGGTCGGGGTGCGAATGGGTGCACACAATCTGGCGCACATCGCCACCCGCGGCACGCCACAGGCGTTCCAGGTGTTCCGGGTCGTCGGGCCCCGGGTCGATGACGATGTAGCCGGTGTCCGGGTCGCCCACCACGTAGCTGTTGGTGCCGGGCCCGGTCATGAAGCCCGGGTTGGGAGCGGTGAGCCGCTGCACGTTCTTCAGCAAGGCCACGGGGTGGCTGGTCTGCCAGTCCAGGTGGTGCAGCAACTGGCCGTCCGGGCACACCAGTTCCAGCTCGCCGAATGGCGCCTCATGCTCCATGTAGCGCTGTTCTTTGCCGGCCAGCCAGCCGGCGCGCGGGCAGCTGTGCCACAGTGGCGCCTCGTTCACGGCGCAGGCTTGCAGCACATGGTCCACGGTGCGGTAGGCCTGCAGCCGCTCCAGCGTGCGTATGGTGGGGTAGATGATGAAAAACTGTCCGGCGCGGTGGCGTTCCAGCGCGTCGGCCGGGCGCACCCATACCGGCTCGAACTGCTCGTGCTCGTCGGCGTCGGGCGTCTGGTGTTCGGGCATGCGGGCGGCCAGGAAGGGCACATCGAAGCGGCGCGGCAAATCGCGGTCGGTCTGCCAGTGGGCCAGCACGAACACGCCCTCGGCCGCCAGCTTCAGTCCGCGCGCGCGGCACTGTTCGGCGAACGGGGCTTTCCGGTCCATGGCGGCAATGTCGGCGGCATCGGCCCAGCGCCCATCGGGGTGGCGGGCCAGCAACAGGCCCAGCTCCTCAAAGCTCTCGCGGATGGCGGCTATGGCTTCGGTCAGGTGCTGGCTGCTTTGTGTGGGGCGGCGCGTGGCCAGGTCGTGCGAAGCGGCATCGGCCGGGTCTATGCCGCCGCCCGGGAACACGTAGGCGCCCGGCGCAAAGCTCGCGGTCATAGAGCGCCGGGTCATGAGCACTTCAAAGCCATCGGGCCCGTCGCGCAGCAGCAGCACCGTGGCGGCGCTCAGCAGGGCAGGGGGTTCACGCCAGGCGTGCAGTTGTTGGGAGGGTCGGACCATGGGGGCAAGGATAGCCGGGAGGGCGCGTGCTTGCCGAGGTGCAAGTTGTGTAACAAAGCAATTCGACGGCGGGCACAAAGCCGATAAAAATCTCCCGTAAGCGCAAAATGTAACGGAGCCAGCGCGGACTTCCTGTCCTCCTGGCGCAGTTCCGAACACGAGTGGAACGTTACCGTATCCCTGCTCCAAGGAGAGACCCATGACACACACACCGATGGCATCCAGCCACAGCCCATCCCTCCCCACTACACACCGCACCCGCACGGTCCTGCTGCCCTCTTTGCTGTTGGCCGCACTGGTGCTGGGCGGCTGCGCCAACATGACCGAAACCCAGCGTGGCACTGCCCAGGGCGCCGGTATTGGCGCGGCAGCGGGCGCTGTGCTGGGCGCGCTCACCGGGGGCAGCAAAGGCGCCACCACCGGTGCGGTACTGGGTGCCGGCGTGGGTGCGGTGGGGGGGCACATATGGTCCACCCGTATGGAAGAGCAGCGCCGCCAGATGGAAACCAGCACCCAGGGTACCGGTGTGGAAGTCACCCGCACGGCCGACAACCAGTTGAAGCTCAACATCCCCAGCGATGTGTCCTTCGACGTGGGCCGGGCCGACATCAAGCCGAATTTCCGCTCGGTGCTGGACACCTTCGCCCAGGGCCTCGTGCAGAACCCGAATGCCCGCGTGGTCATCATCGGCCATACCGACAGCACCGGCACCGACGCTATCAACAACCCGCTGTCGGTGAACCGCGCCGCCTCTACCCGCGACTACCTGGTGGCGCGTGGCGCACGGGCCAGCGCCATTGGCATTGACGGGCGTGGCTCGCGCGAGCCGATTGCTGACAACAGCACCGCCACAGGGCGCGCGGCCAACCGCCGGGTGGAAATCTTCATGGCCGAACCGGCGCAGTAAGGCGCCGGGCCTGCATGGCCGCACCGCCACTCGGCGGATAATGCGGCCATGCGCGTCCCATTCACCAAGATGCAGGGTGCGGGCAACGACTTTGTCGTGCTCGACGAAACCCGTGGCAGCCTCGGGCTGTCGGCATGGCAGTACCGTTTTCTGGCCAACCGGCACTTCGGGGTCGGGGCCGACCAGATTCTTACCGTGCGCCCGCCCCCCAGCCCCGAGGTGGATTTCGAGTACGTGATCCACAACGCCGATGGCGGCGAGGTGGAGCACTGCGGCAACGGCGCGCGCTGCTTCGTGCGTTACGTGCGCGAGCGTGGCCTGACCCAGAAAGACCGGGTGCGCGTGAAGGTGCAGCAAGGCACCCTGGAACTGCGCATGGACACCGACGGCCGCGTGACCGTGGACATGGGGCCACCCACCTTCGGTCTTCCCGACATTCCTTTCGACCCGCGTGGACTCAGCGCGACAGCGCTGGACGGCTGGGAAAGCTGGGCATTGCCCAACCCGCTGGCGGGCCCGCCCGGCCATGGCCAGCCGCTGGCCCTGGTGTCCGTGCTGTCCATGGGCAACCCGCACGCCGTGCTGCGCGTGCCCGACACCCACACCGCGCCCGTGCAGACCCTGGGCCCACACATAGAGAACCACCCCTGTTTCCCGCGCCGAGTGAACGTCGGTTTTATGCAGGTGCTGTCGCGCACCCAGGTCAAGCTGCGCGTGTTCGAGCGTGGCGTGGGCGAAACGCTGGCCTGCGGTACTGGCGCCTGCGCGGCCGTGGTGGCAGGCATACGCCACGGCTGGCTGGACCAGCGCGTGGACGTGCAGGCCCTGGGCGGCCAGCTCACCATCGAATGGGCCGGTAGCGCACACGGAACGCCCCCCTGGCAGGCGCCCGTGTTCATGACCGGCCCAGCCACCACCGTGTTCGAAGGCAGCATAGAACTGCCGGACTCCGACCCGCACTTGCCACCGAATCTCCCCTGACCCAACCTCCTGCACCCAGGCACCCATGACCCAGTTCGCCCCCATCACCGAAGACGACATCGCCGACTTTCTGGCCCATACCCCCGGCTTTTTCGAGCGCCACGCCGATCTGCTGGCCAGCATCCAGCTGACCAGCCCGCACGGCCAGCGCGCCATCAGCCTGCAGGAAAGACAGGCCGAGATGCTGCGCGAGAAAGTGCGTGGGCTGGAACTCAAGGCGGCCGACATGATTCGCCATGGCCAGGAAAACATGCACATTGCCGACAGCCTGCACCGCTGGACGCTGGGCCTGCTGTCCACCCGCGATGCCACCGACCTGCCAGCCGTGGTCATCGACCAGCTGCGCCGCCAGTTCCAGGTGCCGCAGGCCGCCATCAGCCTGTGGGCCACCGGCACGGCCAGCGACGAAGTGCGTGCCTTTGCGGCTTCCCTCACCACGCCCTATTGCGGCGACAACCCGGGCCTGGAGGCCGTGCAGTGGCTGGAGCACCCGGAGGAAGCCAAGTCCATTGCGCTGATTCCTCTGCGTTCGGTGGATGCGGTGGCTCCGTCTGTGGTGCCCGCGCCGGGCAGCACATTCGGCTTGCTGGTGCTGGGCTCGCCCGATGCGCAGCGCTTCCAGTCCTCCATGGGCACCGATTTTCTGGAGCGCCTGGGCCAGCTGGCATCGGCTGCGCTGGAGCGTCTGAACCCGGCATGACCACCGCGCTGCCCACCCCGCCGTCCGATCCTTTCCTGGAGCGGGTGGAGCAGTATTTGGCCCATGTGCGTTTCGAGAAACGCCTGGCCGAGCGCACCGCGGTCCTTTACCGGGAGCATCTGCTGCGCCTGCACCGGCTTTGCACCGAAGCCGGCCTGGGGTGGGCCGACGTGCGGGAAGCGCACATTCGCCGCTGGGTGGCGCAACTCCATGGCAGCGGCCTGAAGCCGGCAGGCCTGGCCCTGATTCTGTCGGGGTGGCGCGGGTTTTTTGCCTGGCTGGGCCGCAGTGGCGCCGTGCCCGTGAACCCGGTGGCGGGCGTGCGCGCCCCGAAGGCGGGCAAGCCACTGCCCAAGGCGCTGGCCGTGGAAGAGGCGTTGCTGCTGGCCGACCACCAGCAGCCCGATGCCGACCCGGTGCGGGAGGCACGCGACCAGTGCATGGTGGAGCTGCTCTATGGTTCTGGCCTGCGCCTGGCCGAGCTGGTGGGCCTGGACGTGCAGGCCGGCCCTGCCGCGCGCGGTTGGGTCGATGCCGAAGCCGGCGAGGTGCACGTGCTGGGCAAAGGCAGCAAATGGCGCAGCGTACCGGTGGGCGCGCCGGCCTTGCGCGCGCTGAAGGCCTGGCTGGCCTGCCGCCAGACCTGGGTGAAAACGGGTGCGGCAGACCCCGCCAGCCCCGCGCTGTTCATAGGCCGCAGCGGCGAACGCCTGACCCCCAAAACCCTGCGCCTGCGGTTGCGCCAGCGTTCGGTGCGCGCCGGCCTGGCGGCCCCGGTACACCCGCACATGCTGCGCCACACCTTTGCCAGCCATGTGCTGCAGTCCAGCCAGGACCTGCGCGGCGTTCAGGAGCTGCTGGGCCATGCCAACATTGCTACCACGCAGGTGTACACCCGGCTGGATTTCCAGCACCTGGCACGGGCTTACGAAAGCGCCCACCCGCGTGCCGGGCGCGCGCCTGCCCGCCCCGGAGCCACCGGGGTGGGGCCTGCGCCACAGGATTCCCCCGACCCTCCCAAGGGCCAGGCCAAGGGCGGCTAAAAGCACTACACTGAGTGGTTTACTTGGCGCCGGGCACGGGGGTTGCTTGCCTCTGCGGGCGCCTGCTCTTACCAGCCTGCATGGCGCCTTCTGCCCCATCGGCCAGCGCTTCAGGTCTTCAGTTTTCAGGGATTTACGCTTCATGTCACTCATTCCCGCCACCATCCTCACCGGCTTCCTCGGCTCTGGCAAAACCACCTTGCTCAAGCGCGTGCTGCACGAGGCACACGGCCAGAAGATCGCGGTCATCGAGAACGAATTCGGCGAAGAGAACATCGACAACGACATACTGGTGGCCGACACCGAAGAGCAGATCATCCAGATGAGCAACGGCTGCGTGTGCTGCACCATCCGCGAAGACCTGCGCAGCACGCTGCAACTGCTGGCTGCCAAGCGCCGCGCTGGTGAGCTGGACTTCGAGCGCATCGTGATCGAAACCACCGGCGTGGCCGACCCCGGCCCCGTGGCGCAAACTTTCTTCATGGACGATGAGGTGGCCGAGAGTTACCTGCTCGACTCCATCATCACGCTGGTGGACGCCAAGCACGCCGCCCAGCAATTGAACGACCGCCAAGAAGCCCGCCGCCAGGTGGGTTTTGCCGACCAGATCTTCATCAGCAAGTCCGACCTGGTGGCCGAAGAGGAATACGACGCGCTGGTACACCGCCTGAAGCACATGAACCCGCGCGCGCCCATGCAGAAAGCGCATTTCGGGGAAGTGCCGCTGGCCAAGGTGCTCGACCTGCGCGGCTTCAACCTGAACGCCAAGCTCGACATCGACCCCGACTTCCTCAAGGCCGATGACCATGATCACGATCACGGTCACGACCATGCCCACGATCATGGGCATGACCACGATCACGACCACGATCATGTGCACGGCGAGCACTGCAACCACCCCTCGCACCAGCACGGCGGGCACGGTCACCACCACCACATCGATGACGATGTGAAGAGCTTCGTCTACCGCGCCACCCGGCCGTTCGATCCGGCCAAGCTGGAAGACTTCCTGGGAGCCATCGTGCAGGTGTACGGTCCGCGCATGCTGCGCTACAAGGGCGTTCTGAACATGAACGGCACCGACCGCAAGGTGATTTTTCAGGGCGTTCACCAGCTCATGGGCAGCGACCTGGGCGCTCCCTGGGGGCCTACCGAAGAGCGCATCAGCAAGATGGTGTTCATCGGCATAGACCTGCCGCGCGACATTCTGGAGCAGGGTCTGGAGCAGAGCCTTTGCTGAGGTCTGTGGCCGCATGACCCCACCCCGCCCCCCCAAACGCTACAATCGGCGCCCGTCGGACCACAAGGTTCGGCTGTTCGCCCAAGGAGGAGATCTGTTGTGAAAGCCCAAGCCCCAGCCAACGCGGCCCAGTCGGCAGCCAAGCCGTCTGCCAAGACCCCCGCCAAGACGGTGGCCAAGCCCTCCCGCAAAACGGCCGGCGCAGCGAACGAGGGCGCCAGCGAGCCCGCCGAGAAAGTCCTCAAGGCAGGCAGCGAAGTGGTCGTGCCCAAGGTGAACAAGCGTGCTGCCCAGGCCGCCATGAAGGCGCAGATGATGGAGGCGGTGACCCCGTCGCACGCCCCCGAGGCCGCCAAAGTCACCTTCACCCCGGTGACCGAACGCCCGGTAGTCACCAGTTCCAGTGTTCCCATGCCCCCGCGCAAAGACCCCAAGCTGGCCAACAACTGGAAGAAGAAGCCGCTGGAAGAACTGACCGACGCCGACATGCTGGCCATGCCCGATGGCGAGTACATGAACGACGTGCAGCTGGCCTTCTTCCGCAGGAAGCTCCAGCAGCTCAAGCAGGACATGCTGGCCAACGCCGGCGAAACCACCGAGCACCTGCGCGAGGACACCGTGGTGGTGCCCGATCCGGCCGACCGTGCCACCATCGAGGAAGAGCACGCGCTGGAGCTGCGCACCCGCGACCGCGAGCGCAAGCTGCTCAAGAAGATCGAGCAGGCGATTGCCCGCATCGACGCTGGCGACTATGGTTACTGCGATGAGACCGGCGAGCCCATCGGAGTGGGTCGCCTGCTGGCGCGGCCCACGGCCAGTCTGTCCATCGAGGCGCAACAGCGCCGCGAGCTGAAGCAGAAGCTGTTCGGGGACTGAGCAGCCCCATGACGCGAACCGGGTAAGCAGCACCATGAGCAAGGACGACCCCAAAGGCGGCCTGCTGTCCAAGGTTGCGCGGTTCGTGCTTCACCCCACGGTGAATTGGTCCGAACTCGACGGCCCGCTGCCGGGTACCGGCTCGGACCAGGACCGCCGGGTCATGCGTGCCGCTATCGAACGCAAGCGCCGCAACGACTTTGTGCGCAAGCGCGAGTTCGATATGTTGCGCGAGGCTTTGCGCCAGCGCCAGGAGCGTGCCGCGGGCCAGATCGGTGGTGGCGCCTCTTCCGTATTCCCGCACTCCGACAGCGGCGGTAGCGGGCACAGTGCGCGCAAGGAAAGGACCATCGAGAAGATTGCCAGGATCGAGGCGCAGATGTCGCACAACTGGCACCGTCGCCGTCCCGGCGAGGAGCCGGAGCCGCGCGAGCGCCTGCACATTGCAGGACGCGGCCCCGCGCAGCACGGGCCCACCAGTGGCGTGACCGTGGCCGGGCACCTGGAACAGCAGCCATTCGGGGGCAGCTGGTCGGAAGTGGCGGACAGTGTGCAGGCGCGCCGCTCGCCCGAACGGGCCGCCAGCCCCAACCCGCTGGCCATCGACATGCTCCCCATGGCTGGGGTGGACGTGTCTTCCCGCCCGCCGCTGGCCCCCGAAGGTCCTGCCGTGGCGGCCGGGGCACAGGTTTCCGTGGTGGAAGAGGCTGCGTTGCGCTTCGCCAATGGCGACGATGTGGCGGCAGAGCAGGCGCTGCGCGCCGCCATGGCCCAGTCGGCCGACAGCAAGGCCGGGCGCTTTGTCTGGCTCAGTCTGCTGGATTTCCACCACGCCCGCGGCGACGTCGAGAATTTCGAAGAAACAGCGGTGGAGTTCAACGAGCTCTTTGGTGGCAAGGTGCCGCGCTGGCCCGGCTATGACGGGGGCTCTTCGGGGCGTTATGCGGGCTCCATCACGGTGCGCAACCAGCCCGAACAGGACAGTGCCGCCGGCTTGACGCATGCCGCACGCGAGGACGGCGGTACGCCAGCCGTCTGGACCTGCCCCGTGCTGCTGGACGTCGCGGCGGTGGATGCTGCCCACGCGGCCATGGTGGGCCAGCACAGCCAGCGCTGGCTCGACTGGTCGGCGCTGGTGTCGGCCGACGCGCTGGCCGCGCAGGCCTTGCTGGATCGCGTGCGCGAATGGACCACCTGGCCCGTCGAGTTCCGCTTTGCAGGCGGTGGCGTGTTGCGGCGCCGCCTGAAGGCCAGCACGCCTTCGGGTCGGCGCGAAAACAACCCTCTGTGGTGGCACCTGCGGCTGGAAATGCTGCGGCTCATGCACCGCCAGGAGGAGTTCGATCTGGTAGCGCTGGACTTCTGCGTGACTTACGGCGTGCTGCCACCCGATTGGGTGGTCTCTGCCAACCGCTTCCGGCTCGCCGACACCCTGCCCGTGGGCGCGGCGCTGGCCCAGGCCCCCACAGAGCTGGCGGCTCTGGCCACCGAGCTGGGCCCGTTCGACACCATGGCCTGGCCATCTGTGGTGTCCGATACCGAGCTGATGCCCCATCCGCCGCTCGACGCTGCCAGCACCATGCCCATGACCCGCAGCCCCGACACGGGTGCCCCCACCCAGATTCCTGGTGGTTCAGGCCGCGCGGTATTGCGCGGTGCGCTGCGTGGCGACATTGCAGCGCAAATCCGCCAGTTGCAGCAAACCTTGGCCAAGCACCCGTCTGATACTCCTTTCCAGGTGGACTGCGCCCACCTCAGTCGCATCGACTTTGTGGCGGCAGGCAACCTGCTGCAGTGGCTGCTGGGCCTCAGTGCGCGCGGCCAGAAGGTGGAACTGGTGCATGTTCACCGGCTGATCGCTGCTTTCCTCCACGTGGTCGGAATTGACGATTCGGTGGTGGTGCGCCTGCGAGAATACTGAGCATGGAACAATTTCACGGAACCACCATCGTCTGCGTGCGCCGCGTCACTCCGGAAGGCGTGCAGGTGGCCATAGGCGGCGATGGGCAAGTCACGCTGGGCAACATCGTGGTCAAGGGCACGGCGCGCAAGGTCAGGAAGCTGCACCGCGACCAGGTGCTGGCGGGCTTTGCCGGCGCCACCGCCGATGCCTTCACGCTGTTCGAACGCTTCGAGGCCAAGCTGGAGAAGCACCAGGGGCACCTGGTGCGTGCCGCCATCGAACTCACCAAGGACTGGCGCACCGACCGCGTGCTGCGCCGTCTGGAGGCCATGCTGGCGGTGGCCGACCGCTCGGCCAGCCTCATCATCACCGGCAACGGCGACGTGCTGGAACCCGAGCACGGCATCGTGGCCATAGGGTCGGGTGGCGCCTACGCCCAGTCGGCGGCCAAGGCCCTGATCGACCACACGCAGCTCAGCGCCGAGCAGGTGGTGCGCGAATCGCTGGCCATTGCGGGCCAGCTGTGCATCTACACCAACATGAACCACACGGTCGAAGTGCTCTGACGTGCCGCTGGGCACGCAGGCGCTGGCGCACCGCGCATTGCAGAGATAGCCATGACTTCCATGACACCGCAGGAGATCGTGTCCGAGCTGGACGCGCACATCATTGGCCAGAAGGCCGCCAAACGTGCTGTGGCCATTGCGCTGCGCAACCGCTGGCGCCGCCAGCAGGTGGACGCGAAGCTCCGGCCTGAAATCACGCCCAAGAACATCCTCATGATCGGGCCCACCGGCGTGGGCAAGACCGAGATTGCCCGCCGTCTGGCACGGCTGGCACAGGCGCCCTTCATCAAGGTGGAGGCCACCAAGTTCACCGAGGTGGGCTATGTGGGCAAGGACGTGGACGCCATCATCCGCGACCTGGCCGACATTGCCGTGAAGCAGACGCGCGAGCAGGAAGCGGCCAAGGTGCGCACCCGTGCCGAAGACGCTGCCGAGGAGCGCATTCTCGATGTGCTGGTGCCGCCGCCGCGCGTGGGCGACAGCGCCGTGCAGAGCGACAACACCGCCCGCCAGGTGTTCCGCAAGAAGCTGCGCGAAGGACAGCTGGACGACAAGGAGATCGAGATCGATGTGTCGGCCGTGCAGCCGCAGCTGGAGGTCATGACGCCCGCCGGCATGGAAGAAATGGCCGACCAGCTGCGTGGCCTGTTCTCGCAGATGAACGTGGGCAAGAAGAAGACGCGCAAGCTCAAGATTGCCGAGGCGCGCACGCTGCTCATCGACGAGGAAGCCGGCAAGCTGGTGAACGAGGAAGAGATCAAGCTGCGCGCCATTGCCAACGCCGAACAGAACGGCATTGTGTTCATCGACGAGATCGACAAGGTCACCAGCCGCTCCGACGGCAGCAGCGGTGAAGTCTCGCGCCAGGGCGTGCAGCGCGACCTGCTGCCGCTGGTGGAAGGCACCACGGTGAGCACCAAGTACGGCCCCATCAAGACCGACCACATCCTGTTCATTGCCAGCGGCGCCTTCCACCTGAGCCGCCCCAGCGACCTGATTCCCGAACTGCAGGGGCGCTTTCCCATCCGCGTGGAACTGCAGTCCTTGTCGGTGGAGGATTTCGAGGCCATCCTCACGCAGACGCACGCCAGCCTGGTGCGCCAGTACCAGGCGCTGCTGGCCACCGAAGGCGTGACGGTGGAGTTCACGCCCGAGGGCATCACCCGGCTGGCGCACATTGCCTTCGAGGTGAACGAGCGCACCGAAAACATCGGCGCGCGCCGGCTGGCCACGGTCATGGAGCACCTGCTCGATGAGGTGAGCTTCGATGCGACGCGCCTGAGCGGGCAGACTGTGGTGGTCGATGCCGCCTATGTGGATGCGCGCCTGGGCGAACTCAGCCGCAACGAGGACCTGTCGCGCTACATCCTCTGACGCGGACCCCGATCGGTTTCCGTGCAGGCCCGCCACCGGCGGGCCTTTTTTCTGCCGCAACGGCCCTACAGCGGCCGCAAGATTTCAAGCAAGACTTTCACTTTGGCCCACAAGTTGTTGGTTTTGCTTGCTTTTTTGTACTCAATTTACATTCTGAATGAGATGTAAGTCTTTGATTTCATTCAAAAAAATCAGCCGCCGCTGGTGCTTTTCCAGGCATTTGGTGCTACAGTGGGAAAAAGTGCAATTAAGTGGTGAAAAGTGTTTTCCAAGGGCTGAATTCAGTGTTTCAGGGTGCTTCCTCTCTCAGTCTCGATGCCAAGGGGCGGCTGTCCATGCCGACCCGGCACCGTGACGTCCTGAACGCGAGCGCCCAGGGTCAACTCACGGTCACCAAGCACCCGCACGGCTGCCTCATGATTTTCCCGCGTACCGAGTGGGAACGCTTCCGCGAGCGGATTGCCGCGCTGCCCATGTCGGCCCAGTGGTGGAAGCGCATCTTCCTGGGCAATGCCATGGACAACGAGCTCGATGGCACCGGGCGTCTGCTCATTTCCCCCGAGTTGCGTGCCGCCGCAGGCATTGGCAAGGACGTGATCCTGCTGGGCATGGGCAACCACTTCGAGCTGTGGGACGCGCAGGCCTACGCCGCGCAGGAGGCCGAGGCGATGAAGGGCGACATGCCCGACATCTTCAAGGACTTCTCTTTCTGAGGGACCACGGTGCAAGAGTCCCTCACACACTGCACCGTCCTGTTGAACGAAGCGGTCTATGCGCTTGCGGTCCAGCCCGACGGTCACTACATAGACGCCACGTTCGGCCGTGGCGGGCACTCGCAGCTCATCCTCTCGCAGCTGTCTGCCCAGGGGCGGCTCACGGTGTTCGACAAAGACCCCGAAGCCATTGCCGTGGCCCACGCCATGGCGGAGCAAGACCCGCGCCTCACCGTGCACCACCGCGGCTTTGCCGATATGGGCGCGCTGATGGAGGAGGGCGTGCTGGCGCCGCACAGCATCCAGGGCATCCTGATGGATCTGGGCGTGAGTTCGCCGCAGATCGACGACCCGGAGCGTGGTTTTTCTTTCCGCAACGACGGCCCGCTGGACATGCGCATGGACCCCACGCGGGGCCAGAGCGTGGCCGACTGGCTGGCCGAGGCAACAGTCACACAGATGGCGGAGGTGGTACGTGAATACGGCGAAGAACGGTTTGCTCAACAGATTGCAAAGGCGATTGATCGTCGCCGACAGGAACGGGGCCCTGTTCGAACCAGGTCAAAACCCGCGAGCCGGGCAAGGACCCTGCAACGCGCACATTTCAGGCTCTTCGGATTTTCATCAACGCCGAGCTTGAAGAGCTGCAACAAGCGCTGAACGCCAGCCTGCCGCTGCTGGCCGAAGGCGGGCGGCTGGTGGTCATCAGCTTCCATTCGCTGGAAGACCGCATTGTCAAGCAGTTCATTGCGCGCCATTCCAAGGCCGCGTTCGACCGCCGTGCGCCGTTTGCCGAGCCACAGCCGGTGGCCCTGCTCAGTGTGGGGCGCACCATGCCCACGCCCGCCGAAGTGGCGGGCAACCCGCGTGCCCGCAGCGCCGTCATGCGCACCGCCGAGCGTACCGCGCAAGAGGTGGCGGCATGATCCGGTTGAACCTGGTGCTGCTGGCGGCGCTGGTGCTCAGCGCCTTCTTTCTGGTGCATCTGCAGTACGAATCGCGGAGCCTCTATGCGCAGCTCGACCGGGCGCAGTCGCAGGCGCGCGATCTGGAGGCCGAGCACGAGCAACTGCAGGCGCAGAAGCGTTCCCAGGCCACCCCTTCGCGGGTGCAGCAGCTGGCGGTGCAATCGCTGCAGATGCGCCCCGCCAACCCCGGTATCACCCAGTACGTGGAACTGCCCGCGCAGCCGGTGGCCGCCGGTGAAGGCGCGGTGTCTGGCCGGGTGCGCTCCAGCGTGTTGGGGGAGCGGCCATGACCCGCGCCATTGCCTACAGCTCCAGCCCGCTGCTCACCAGCAAGACGCCGGTGTGGCGCAGCAAGCTGATTGTGGCTGGTCTGGCCGCAGCCTTTTTGGTGCTGGCGGCGCGGGCCACCTACGTGCAGGTGGTGGGCAACGACTTCTACCAGCGCCAGGGCGAAGTGCGCTTCACCCGTACCCTCGACCTGCCGGCCAACCGGGGCCGTGTGCTCGACCGCAACGGCCTCATTCTCGCCACCAGCGTGGAGGCGCAAAGCGTCTGGGCCATTCCCGAGTCGGTAGACCGCAACCACCCCAAGCTGGCCGAAGCAGCCAAGCTGCTGGGCATCAACAAGGCAGAGCTGCTGCGCCGCATCGGGTCCAACGAACGCAC
>JALOSG010000234.1 GCA_025458665.1 Serpentinimonas sp. | reverse complement strand
TCTGGCCGCAACAGCACCACCCGGTCCCCCTCCATGTAGGCCTGGGTTTTGTCGAATTGCATGATGGCGCGGCCGGTACGCTGACGCTGGGCCGGGTCGGTCAGGTCCCGGCCAATCATGGGGTGCTCTCCGTGCAGGCCCAGCAGGCTGATCAGCGTGGGCGCCAGATCGATCTGGCTGGCCTGTGTCTGCACCACATCGGGCTGCACCGGGCCGCCTAGAATCAGCCCGGGGATGTGAAAGCGCTGCACCGGTAGCAGCGAATCACCGTAGACGCGGGAGTTGTGGTCTGCCACCACCAGGAACACGGTGTTGTTCCAGTAGGCCGACTGCCGGGCTTTCTCGAAGAACTGGCCCAACGCGTGGTCGGCGTACTTGACGGCATTGTTCACCGTGGACCTGGGGCTGTCGTGCAGCTCGATGGCACCGTCGGGGAACTCGAAGGGCGCATGGTTGGACGATGTGAAGACCAGGCCAAAGAACGGGCCGCTCTGGGCTGAAAAGTAGGCGTCGGCGCGGTCCAGCAGGCCGACATCGTCCACTCCCCAGGTAGCGTGGAAGGCGCTGTCGGGGAAGTCGTTTTCGTCGATCACAGCATCGAAGCCGTTGCCCATGAAGAAGCCCCTCATGTTGTCGAAGTGCGACTCGCCGCCGTACAGGAAGGTGGAGCGGTAGCCCTGGGCCTTGAGAAACTGGGCCAGGGTGAAAAAGTCTTTCTGTGCGCGCTGCAGCTTCACGGTACTCTCTGACGACGTAGGCGGAAATCCTGCCACCACCGCCTCGATGCCCCTCACAGAGCGGGTGCCGGTGGCGTAGAGTTGCTCGAACCAGATGCCTTCGCCCGCCAGGCGGTCCAGGTTCGGCGTGACACCAAGGCCACCCAGGCGCCCCACAAATTCGGCGCCCATGCTTTCCTCCAGAATGACCACCAGGTTGTACGGTCTGGGCAGTGGCGTACCCTGGGCCTGACGGCGCCGTGTGGGTGCCTCTGCAGCGGTGAAGGCTGCGGCGGGAATGCCCATTTCTTCGCGCACCACCGCCAGCATCTCGTCACGGGGCATGTGGCCGTAGACCACGCCGCCCGACTCGTTGCGCAACGACTGGCGCAGCGCGTACAGCAGCGTATAGCCCGATGCCAGCGGCCACTGGTTGACCAGGTTGTCCTGGGTGATGGCGGTCAGGGCGGGGTTGGCAGGGCGGTGCCCGAAGGTGCCGCGCGCCATACTGGCAAACAGGCTCAGGAGCACTACCGACCAGCACAGTGCGGCCGTCCAGGCTATGGGGGCCCGGGGCGGCGTTGGGTTGGCCCAGCGCCAGAAGGCCCAGCCGGCCAGCGGCAGCGCGATGGAGGCCAGCGCGGTGGCCCAGGGGTATTGCAGGACCACGGTGGGCGCCACTTCCTGCACGTGCCGCAGGTATTCCACGAACAGGTAGTTGGGCCGGCTGTCGTACTCCATGACAAAGGCCGGGGTGGCACATTCCATGAAGACCAGAAATATGAACCACACCAGCGCGTACAGGCGAGTGATCCGGACGGCCCAGGGCAGGCCCCTGCGGAAGGTGAGCAGCCAGGGCAGCGCTGCAGCGGGGGAAAACCAGATCAGTCCCAGCATGACGCCGTCAAAGCGCAGGCTTTCCAGGGCCAGCGGTCCCCAGGCGTCCTGCGCGGCCAGGCGTGGGTGCAGCCAAAGCGCTAGGCCAGTGCGGCTGGCCAGAAGAACCAGCCACATGGCCAGCAGAGGAGGGCCCAGCAGCCGGGCCAGTGCCCAACCCGCCTCTGCCAGTCCCGTCTTTGCCAGTCCCGCCGCCCGCGCCGCGCTGGTCGGCCTGTTGCCTGCATACGCGCTCATTGAGCGGCTTCCTCTCTGGCTGCACGGGGCAGGGCCTTGCGCCTCTGTGCAAGCTCCTGTTTACCTACCAAGGGGAGCACCTGCCCCCGCGTCATCGCCTGCATGACCACCGCCACGGTCCAGCAGAGCACCGCCGTCCAGAGGGTGTGGCTGGGGTAGTGCGCACCGCGCAGCGTCTGCACTCCGCCAAACACCAGGCCTGCTGCCAGCACCGCCCACAGCATCCAGCGGCCCAGGCGCCGTGTGCGCTCCACCGGGCTCTGGCTCCACGCCAGCGCCACCGGCCAGAACGCGAAGGCCGCCGACGCATGCCCGCCGGGGAAGCAGCGGCCCGAGCCTCCGTCCAGGGCGCCCCAGTTCCAGTGGGACACATAGCGGGCTACGCCGCCAAATGCTTGCAGGTCCCACGGGCAGCTGGTTGTGCTGTAGCGCTTCATGAGCCCGGCCAGCAACAGGCACATCAGCACGCCGGCCAGGGCCTGCCAGGGCACCGCCAGGTGAGGTGCCCAGCGCCTCCTCAGTGGCGGTAGGGATAGCGCAGCCACAGCCGCCAGCAGACCCAGCGCCGCCTGGCGTGCAGTGTCGTGCAGCACAGCCTCCAGCCACAAGTTATGGCGCAGGGCAAAGCCGGCTTCTGTGCCCAGCGCTCCCATCACGGGAAGGTCCCAACCCGTCAGGTCCCAGGCCAAAGCCAGGACCCAGGCCACACACCCTATGGCCAAAGACTTTCGCAATCGCATGCTCGCATCACCAAGAAAAACCGTGAGTAGACCGGTGTGGGCTTAAGGTCGGATTAACCACCCATTTCCATACTGCGCAGCCATTCCTCTCTTACGGGTGCGTGCGCATGCAGCAACACTTCCGCCAGCCCGCCGGCTGGCACCCCACCGTACTTCTGGGCCTGCTGGCGCTGTGGCTGGCCACCCTGGGCAACATCCCTTTGTGGCTGGAAATGGCCCGCTGGTCGGAGCTGGCCCGTCCTGCGCAATGGCCGCTGTTTCTGGGCTGGGGTCTGATGCTGTGGGCCGCCATTCTGGCGTTCGCCGCGTTCTGGGTCTGGCCGCGTTGGCGCAAGCCCGCAGGCCTGTTGCTGCTGCTCACTGGTGCCTTGAGCAGCTACTTCATGGCTACCTACCGCGTGGTGATAGACCCCACCATGTGGGCCAACGTGGTCAACACCGATACCGCAGAAGTCCGCGATCTCCTGTCATGGCGCCTGGGCTTGGTGCTGGTCATGGGCTTTGGCCTGCCCGGCTGGTGGTGGTGGCGCCAGCGCGTGCGTGCGGTGCCCTCCGGCAGGCTGGTGGTGCAGCAGCTGGCCACCGCGCTGGGCTGCCTGGTGCTGGCGGTAGTGATTCTGTGGCTGGGCTTCCAGGACATGGCTTCGCTCATGCGCAACCACAAGTCCTTGCGGTACATGATCAACCCCTTCAATACCGTGTACGCGGCCTCCCGCTACAGCCTGGGGCGTGCCAGCCAGGCCCAGCAGGCCCTGCGGCCAGTGGCAGAGGATGCAGCGCTGGCCCCCGGCGCACCCATGGGCGCGCAGGCACCGCTGGTGCTGATTGTGGTGGGCGAGACAGCGCGTGCGGCCAACTTTGGTCTAACGGGCTATGGCCGGGACACCACCCCGCGGCTCCAGCAGCTGGTTGCGCAGGGCAACGCGGTCTACTTCAACCAGGCCAGCTCTTGCGGCACCAACACACAGACTTCGGTGCCCTGCATGTTCTCGCTCCAGACCAGAGCCGACTACGACCCGGATCTGCGCCAGGAAAACTTGCTCGACGTGTTGCAACGGACCGGGCTGGCGGTGCTGTGGCTGGACAACCAGTCAGGCTGCAAGGGCGTCTGCGACCGGGTGGTGCACCGGCAAGTCGCCGAGCTGCTGGGCCCCGGGCGCTGTCCCGACGGCGAG
>JALOSG010000233.1 GCA_025458665.1 Serpentinimonas sp. | reverse complement strand
CACCCCCCGGAGACCGCCATGACATCACCCATCCAACGCATCCACCATGTGGCCTACCGCTGCAAGGACGCCAAGCAGACCGTGGAGTGGTACACCCGGCACCTGGGCATGGATTTCGTGCTGGCCATTGCCGAAGACCGCGTGCCCTCCACCAAGGCGCCCGACCCGTACATGCACGTCTTCCTCGATGCCGGGCAGGGCAATGTGCTGGCGTTTTTCGAGCTGCCCAATTCCCCCGCCATGGGCCGCGATGGCAACACCCCGGAGTGGGTGCAGCACATCGCGTTCAAGGCCGAAAGCATGGACACGCTGCTGGCCACCAAGGCACGCCTGGAGGCCGCCGGCATCGAGGTGCTGGGCCCCACCGACCACACCATCTTCAAGAGCATTTACTTCTTCGACCCCAACGGCCACCGCCTGGAACTGGCCGCCGATGTGGGCACGCCCGAGCAATACCAGAAGCTCGATGCGGTGAAGTGGGACATGCTGGAGGAGTGGAGCCGCACCAAGCGCGCACCGCAGCACGCAGCCTGGATGCACCAGCAAGAATTCACCGCCGACACGCCGTGAAGCGCAGCGCGCTGGTCCTGTTTTCGGGTGGGCAAGACTCCACCACCTGCCTGGCCCACGCGCTGCAGCGCTACGAGCGGGTAGAGACCCTGTCTTTCGATTACGGCCAGCGCCACCGGGTGGAGCTGGATGCGCGGCGGCATGTGCTGCGCGAACTGCGCGCCGCCTTCCCGGTATGGGCGGCCCGCCTGGGCGAAGACCACCTGCTCGACCTCTCCGTGCTGGGCCAGGTGAGCGAGACCTCGCTCACCCGCGACGTGGCTTTCCAGATGGAGACCAGCGGCCTGCCCAACACTTTTGTGCCCGGGCGCAACCTGCTGTTCCTCACGCTGGCGGCGGCGCTGGCTTACCGGCGCGGGCTCGAAGTCGTCGTCACGGGGGTGTGCGAGACCGACTATTCCGGCTACCCCGACTGCCGCGACGACACCATCAAGGCGCTGCAGGTGGCGCTGTCCCTGGGGCTGGACCGCCGCACCGTGCTGGAGACGCCGCTCATGTGGCTGGACAAAGCACAGACGTGGCAACTGGCCCACGAACTGGGTGGTACCGCGCTGGTGGACCTGATCCTGGAGCACAGCCACACCTGCTACGCCGGTGACCGCAGCCAGCGCCACGCCTGGGGTTATGGCTGCGGCCAGTGCCCGGCGTGCGAACTGCGTGCCCGCGGCTGGCAGCAGTACGCTGCAGAGGGCTGATTCAGCAGCCCGGACAGAGCCCCGCAAAGAGCCCCGCAAAGAGCCCCGGAAAGAGCCCGCAACGCCTCAGGCGTTGGACACGCCCGAGGCCACATGCCCCGCGGGCACGTGCTGCGACGCCGAGACGATATGGCCGGTCTGGTCGTCGAAGAAAAAATCGGGCTCGAACTCGCGCAGGAATTCGCCCTTGGGCAGGCCGCCCAGGAACAGCGCTTCGTCGATCTCGATGTTCCAGTCCATCAGCGTGCGTATGGCGCGTTCATGGGCGGGTGCGCTGCGCGCCGTCACCAGCGCAGTGCGTATGCGCATTTGCGCCGTGCCTTCCTGCTGCAGGCGTTGCAGCGCTTCCAGCAGCGGCTTGAACGGCCCGCCCTGCAGCGGCAGCGCCGCCTTGGTGGCCTCGTGCGCCTGGAAGGCATCGAGCCCGTCGCTCTGGAAGATCCGTTCGGCCTCGTCCGAGAACAGCACCGCGTCGCCATCGAAGGCAATGCGCACCTCGTTCGGGTGCGCGTCCGAGGCCCGCACCGACTGCGGGTACACCTGCGCGGCCGGTACGCCCGCATCGAGCGCCGAGCGCACATCGCTCAGGTGCGCCGAAAGAAACAGGTTGGCCTTGAGCGGGCGCAGGTAGCGCCACGGCGGCTGGCCGCGCGTGAAGGCCCCGCGCTGTATGGGCAGGCCGTAGTGCTGCGCCGAGCGGAACACCCGCATGCCCGATACCGGGTCGTTGCGCGACAGGATCACCACCTCCACGCGCGGGTTGGCCGCATCGTTGAAGGTGAGGAGTTTCTTCACCAGCGAAAACGCCACGCCAGGCAGCGCAGGCTGCTCCAGCCGGTCGAGTTGCAGGCGCATGTAGGCGCGGTCGTCGCCTTGTTCGAAGACCTCGTTCTCGGCCTCGAAGTCGAACAGCGCACGCGAAGAAATGGCCACCACGAGGCGGCCGTCCAGGCTCACTCCCATCGGTTCACCCCCATCTCGTCACCCTCAAGTTCAGGCCTTCAGGAACAGCCGGTACAGCGGATTCTGGGTCTCCTCCACATACGGGTAGCCCAGGGTATCCAGGAATTTCTGGAACGCCTTGCCGTCCTTTTCTGGCACCTGCAGGCCCACCAGTATGCGCCCGTAGTCGGCGCCCTGGTTGCGGTAATGGAACAGGCTGATGTTCCAGCCCGGACGCATCAGGCTCAGGAATTTCAGCAGCGCGCCGGGCCGTTCCGGGAAAACGAAGCGCAGCAGACGCTCGTCCTGCGCCAGCGCTGAGCGGCCGCCCACCATGTGGCGTATGTGTTCCTGCGCCAGGTCGTCGTGGGTCAGGTCCAACGTGGCAAAGCCCTGCTTCACGAAGCTGGCCGCAATCTTGGCGCTCTCACCCTTGCCGCGCGTGGTCAGGCCCACGAACACGTGCGCCACCTGCGCGTCGTTGATGCGGTAGTTGAACTCGGTCACGTTGCGCGGCCCGCCCGGCAGGTTGCCTATGGCTTCCAGGAAGCGCTTGAAGCTGCCGCGTTCCTCGGGGATGGTCACGGCAAACAGGGCCTCGCGCTCCTCGCCCACCTCGGCGCGCTCGGCCACAAAGCGCAACCGGTCGAAGTTCATGTTGGCGCCGCACAGAATGGCGGCGTAGGTTTCCCCGCGCGTCTTGTGCGTAGCCACGTACTGCTTGATGGCGGCCACCGCCAGCGCACCCGCCGGCTCCACGATGCTGCGCGTGTCCACGAACACATCCTTGATGGCGGCGCACACCGCATCGGTGTCCACGGTCATGAATTCGTCCACCAGCTCGCGCGAAATGCGGAAGGTTTCCTCGCCCACCAGTTTCACCGCCGTGCCGTCGGAGAACAGGCCCACATCGGGCAGCGTCACCCGCTCGCCCTGCTGTACCGACTGCATCATGGCGTCGGAGTCGTTCATCTGCACACCAATGACCTTCACCTCGGGGCGCACTGCCTTGATGTAGTTGGCCACCCCGCTGATGAGCCCGCCGCCACCTATGGCCACGAACACCGCATCGAGCCGCTGGCTCCCCAGGCTTTGTACCTGGCGCAGGATCTCCATGGCAATGGTGCCCTGGCCGGCAATCACGTCCGGGTCGTCAAACGGGTGCACAAAGGTCAGGTGTTGCTGGCGCGCCAGTTCCACGGCGTGCTGGTAGGCGTCGGAGTAGCTGTCGCCAAACAGCACCACCTCGCCGCCCAGCCCTTTCACGGCATCCACCTTCACGGCGGGGGTGGTGGTGGGCATGACAATGACTGCCCGTGCCCCCAGCTTGCGCGCCCCCAGCGATACGCCCTGCGCGTGGTTGCCCGCCGATGCGCAGATGACACCGGCCTTCAACTGTTCGGCGCTCAGATGGGCCAGCTTGTTGTAGGCGCCACGCAGCTTGAAGCTGAATACGGGCTGCTGGTCCTCGCGCTTCAGGAGCACCTGGTTGTGCAGGCGCCGGCTCAGGTTGGCCGCGGGTTCCAGCGCCGATTCCACCGCCACGTCGTACACCCGTGC
>JALOSG010000232.1 GCA_025458665.1 Serpentinimonas sp. | reverse complement strand
CGGCGCGCTCGACAACCTTGCCACGCTTGCCCTTGTCGCGGCCAGCGATCACGATGACTTCATCGCCTTTACGGATCTTGTTCATAGTGCTACCTCAGAGAACCTCGGGGGCCAGCGACACGATCTTCATGAACTTCTCGGTGCGCAGCTCGCGCGTGACCGGGCCGAAGATGCGGGTGCCGATGGGCTCCAGCTTGGCATTGAGCAACACGGCGGCGTTGCCATCGAATTTGATCAGGGCGCCATCCGGACGGCGGATGCCCTTGGCAGTGCGGACCACCACAGCGTTGTAGACCTCGCCTTTTTTGACGCGGCCACGCGGCGCAGCTTCCTTGATGCTGACTTTGATGACATCACCCACGCTGGCGTAGCGGCGCTTGGAGCCACCGAGCACCTTGATGCACATCACGGATTTCGCACCCGTGTTGTCAGCAACATCGAGTCGAGATTGCGTTTGAATCATTTGTATGTAGTCCCAACTTGAATCCCGGCAGCCACCACGGCCTTCGGCGATCAGTCTTGGGCCCGTCGTTGTAGCCCGGCTGTACAGGGGAATTCCTGAACAGCTCTGGCCACTTCGGTGGGCAGAAAACTCGTGCCCAACTTGGGCAGAGCCAGCAATTATGGCACAGGCTTTCCGGGAAGTCAAACGCCGGTTCGGTTCCGCTTCAGGAAAATTGCCCTTCTTCGTTGCAAAATCGCGCCATGACCAGCCTCAACGCTCCTTCACCCGTCCTGCCCGATCCTCTCCAGCAGGCGCACCTGGCCTTCATAGGGGGCGGCAACATGGCCAGCGCCATCGTGGGCGGTTTGCTGCGCCAGGGGATGTCGGGCCGGCAGATCACTGTGGTGGAGCCCTATGCCCCGCAGCGCGAAAAACTGGCCAGCCAGTGGGCTGACACGGGCATGCAACTGCTCGAGGCGCCGGGGCCAGCGCTGGGCGCCGCCGGGTTGGTGGTGTGGGCCGTGAAGCCCCAGACTTTCCGCGATGCGGCCCTCGCTGCTGCCCCGCACGCCGCGGGCGCCCTGCACCTGAGCGTGGCAGCGGGCATAACCAGCCAGAGCATGGCCGGCTGGCTGGGTACCCAGCGCATCGTCCGCACCATGCCCAACACACCCGCCTTGGTGGGGCTGGGGATGACGGGCATGTTCGCCCGCGACTCCGTCTCCGAGGCCGACCGTGCTCTGGCCGAGGCGGTGGTAGCCACCACGGGTGCCAGCGTCTGGCTGCCCCAGGAGGCGGACCTGGACGCGGTGACCGCACTGTCGGGTTCCGGGCCGGCCTATGTGTTCTATTTCCTGGAAGCCATGCGCGACGCGGGCGTGTCCATGGGGCTGAGCGCCGAAACGGCGACCCGGCTGGCCATAGGCACTTTCGTGGGCGCCTCCCACCTGGCGCAGGACGCCATCGACCCGCCCGAGGTGCTGCGCGAACGGGTCACCTCCAAGGGCGGCACCACCTACGCGGCGCTCACGGCGTTGCAGGCTGACGGGGTGCGCGACAGCTTCATGCAGGCTATTCGGGCGGCGCAAGCCCGTGCGACACAGATGGGGGCCGAGTTCGGGGCCTCCTGAGCAGGTCTCTTGAGCCAGTCTCTTGAGCCAGTCCTCAGCGCAGGCTATAGCCCGCCACCACGCCGGCAAACACCGTGAAGCCCAGCCAGTGGTTCAGCCGGAAGGCCCGGAAGCAGCCTTCCCGGGTGCGGTCACGGATGAGTGTGTAGTGCCACGCCACCTGCGCCAGAGCCGCCACGGCGGACAGCGCCAGCGCGGCCCAGACCATGGACCCACCAGCCGGCTGCAATTGGGACAGCACCAAACCTCCCCACAGCGCCAGGTACAGCGCGTAGAACGCCATGATGGCGGGTACGTCCCGCTCACCCAGGGTGATGGCCGAGGTCTTCATCCCGATGCGCAGATCGTCGTCGCGGTCCACCATGGCGTATTCGGTGTCGTAGGCCAGCACCCAGAACAGGTTGGCCAGCAGCAGCAGCCAGGCCAGCGGCGGCACCTGCTGTTGCACGGCGGCAAAGGCCATGGGAATGCCGAAGCTGAAGGCCACGCCCAGCACGGCCTGCGGCATGGACACCACCCGCTTGGCATATGGGTAGGCCAGCGCCACGGCCAGCGCGGCAAAGCTCCAGGCCACCGCCACGCGGTTGGTGGTGAGTACCAGCAGGAATGCCAGCAAGGCCAGCACCGCACCCACAGCCAGCGCCTCCCGGCTGCCTATGCGCCCGCTGGTGACGGGGCGCTGCGCGGTGCGCTTCACATGGCGGTCGAAGTCCCGGTCGGCCACATCGTTGATGCAGCAGCCGGCGCTGCGCATGAGGATGGTGCCCAGCGTGAACACCGCCAGCAGGTGCCAGCCGGGCCAGCCGTCGGCGGCTATCCATAGCGCGGCCAAGCTGGGCCAGAGCAGCAGCAGCCAACCGGCCGGGCGGTCCCAGCGGATGAGGTCGAGGTAGAGGCGGAGCCGTTCGGCCATACGCATGCGCCGGGCGGGCAGGGTTCAGGTGGAGAGGCGCTTCACGCCGGGCAGCTCGCAGGCGTACACAGCATTGCGCAGCGCGGCAATGGCTTCGTAGCGCGTGAAGCTGCGCCGCCACGCCAGCACCACACGGCGCATGGGCGGGTCGCCATCGAACGGCAGGTAGCGCATGTAGATGCCGTCCCCGCTGCCCAGGCCCGTGCCCGAGCTGGGGTCTACCGCCACGGCGGTGGCGGTGGCCTTGCAGCCTTCGTCCAGCGCCCCAGCGGGCACGCTCAGGCGCGGCACCAGCGTCACGCCCATGCCGGCGGCCACCATGTGCTTGATGGTTTCCAGCGAGGAGCCTTCGAAGTTGCGGCGCATGCCCTCGGCGTCGCTGGAGAAGCGGGCGAATTCGGGGCACACCTCCAGCACATGGTCGCGGAAGCAGTGGCCGTTGCCCAACAGCAGCATGGTCTCTTTCTTGAGCTGTTCTGCGGTGATGACTTTCTGGTTGGCCAGCGGGTGGTTGACCGGCACCACAGCCACAAAGGGCTCGTCGTAGAGGGGCGCAATGGCCAGGCTGGTCTCCGGAAAGGGCTCGGCCAGAATGGCGCAATCGATCTCGCCCAGGCGCAGCTGTTCCAGCAGCTTGGCGGTGAGGTTCTCCTGCAGCATGAGCGGCATCTGCGGGGTGCGCTCAATGACCTGGCGCACCAGGTCGGGCAGCAGATAGGGCCCGATGGTGTAGATGACGCCCACGCGCAGCGGTCCGGCCAGCGGGTCTTTGCCGCGCTTGGCTATCTCCTTGATGGCGGCGGCCTGCTCCAGCACGATTTGCGCCTGGCGCACCACTTCCTCGCCCAGCGCGGTGACGGCCACTTCGCTGGCGTTGCGCTCGAACAGCTTGAGGTCGAGCTCTTCTTCCAGCTTCTTGATGGCCACGCTCAGGGTGGGCTGCGACACGAAGCAGGCCTCGGCGGCCTTGCCGAAATGCTTCTCGCGCGCTACCGCCACGATGTACTTGAGTTCGGTCAGGGTCATGGCCGGGATTGTGACACTGGCTCCGGGCCGTTGCCAATTCGCACCCGCGCCGGCGCTCAGGCCTTGAGGAATTCCGTGCGGCTCCCGAGCCAGCGGTCCAGGTGGCGCTGGGCGGCTTCGGGCCAGTGCTGCCACAGGCGTGGCGCCCAGTCGCGCGCCCAGTCCAGCAGGTGGCCATCGGTGGCCAGATCGGCAAAGCGCAGCAGGGGAGCGCCAGACTGCCGCGCACCGAGGAACTCCCCCGGGCCACGGATATCGAGGTCGCGGCGGGC
>JALOSG010000231.1 GCA_025458665.1 Serpentinimonas sp. | reverse complement strand
CAGCCCGATGTAGCCCATGGACAGCGTGAGGAAGGCCGCACCGGCCAGAATGAAGCCGATCATGCAGTACAGCCGTGTGGCGCCCAACAGCGAGTCGCGGAAGGTCTGCCAGTTGAGCGAACCCTGCACCGCCGACAACAACAGCGCGCCCACCACGCCAATGGCAGCCGCCTCGGTGGCAGTGGCCACGCCGGTGTAGATGGAACCGATCACGCCACTGATGAGCAGCACCACTGGAATGAGGTGGCGCGACTCGTGGAGCTTCTGCATGAAGGTCATGCCGGCATCGGCCCTGGGCACTTTGTCCGGGTTCAACAACGCCCACACCATGAGGTAGCCGCTGAACAGCGCGCCCAGCAGCAGCCCGGGCAGCACGCCAGCCATGAACAGCTTGGCAATGGAGACTTCGGCCGCCACGCCGTACACGATCATGATGATGGAGGGCGGAATGAGCAGGCCCAGCGTGCTGGCGCCGCCCAGCGAGCCAATGATCTTGTCGGCCGGGTAGTTGCGCTGCGTGAGTTCGGGGATGCTCATCTTCCCGATGGTGGCGCAGGTGGCTGCCGAAGAGCCCGAGACCGCCGCGAAGATGGTGCTGCCCAGAATGTTGGTGTGCAGCAGGCGGCCAGGCAGCAGGTTCACCCAGGGCGCCAGGCCGCGGAACATGCTTTCCGAGAGTTTGGTACGAAAGAGGATTTCGCCCATCCACACGAACAGGGGCAGCGCAGTCAGCGTCCAACTGCTCGATGCGCCCCAGATGGTGATGGCCATGGCATCGCCAGCGGGGCGGGAGGAGAACATCTCCATGCCTATCCAGGCCACACCCGCCAGGGTGAGCCCGATCCAGACGCCGCTGCCCAGCAGTGCGAACAACGCCACCATAAGCAGCGTGGTGATGACAACTTCACTCATGGGGAGCGGCTCCGGGGTCGGTATTTTCGTTGGGGGCTATGCCAGCGTGTGCGCGTTGGCCGCGCCATTCCAGCACCCATTCGTCTATGAAGGCAATGAACAGCACCAGCGTGCCCACCACCATGAGGATCTGCGGAATCCACAGCGGCGTGGCGTCGGCCGATGTGGAGATGTCGTTGAACTGGTGGGACTGCCAGGCCAGACGCACGGCGTAGAAGGCAAACAGCCCGGACAGCAGCACAGCCGCGGTGAGAGACCACAGTTCCAGCCAGTGGCGCGAGCGGCCGCGCAGCTTGCCGATGATGAGCGTCACGCGGATGTGCTCGCCCTTCTTCAGCGTGTGGGCCAGCGCCAGGAACCCCGCGCCTGCCATGGCGTAACCGGCATAGGCATCGGTGCCCGGAAAGTAGAAGTTCAGCAGCCGCCCGGCAATGGACAGCAGCACCATGACAAGCACCCCGATCATGAACAGCGCCGCCAGCCAGGCGGCGCTGCCATACAGGGCGTCGAGGAAACGACGCATCACTGCAGCCCGCCCGCGTTTACTTGCGGAAGGCCGACATCAGCTCGGCGCCTTCAGGGCCGGCTTTCTCCAGCCACTCCTTGACCATGGTCTCGCCGACTTTCTGCATGTCGGCTTTCAGCTGGGCAGAGGGCGGCTCCACGGTCATGCCGTTGTTGCGCAGGACCTGCAGCGTGTCGGTGTTCACCTTCTTGGAGGCTTCCCAGCCACGCTGTTCGGCGGCGGCGGCGGCTTTCAGAACCGCGTCGCGGGTGGGCGCGTCCAGGGCATCGAAGGCGCGTTTGTTCATGATGACGGCGTTCTTGGGCAACCAGGCCTGCACGTCGTAGTAGAACTTCAGGTGCTCATAGAGCTTGCTGTCGACACCGGTGGCGCCCGAGGTCATGTTGGCTTCCACCACACCCGTGGCCAGCGCCTGGGACAGTTCGGCCGCCTGCACGGTGACCGGCTGCGCGCCCACCAGTTCGGCAATGCGCGTGGTGGCTGGGCTGTAGGCGCGCCACTTGGAGCCGCGCAGATCGGCTGCGCTGGCCAGCGGCTTCTTGCTGTAGATGCCTTGCGGGGGCCATGGCACCGTGTACAGCAGCACCATGCCCTGCTCAGCCAGCTTCCTTTGCAGGATGGGCTTCTGTGCCTGGTACAGCTTCCAGGATTCGTCGTAGCTGGTGGCCAGGAAGGGCAGGCCATCGGCGCCGAACATCTGCCACTCGTTCTGGTAGGCCGCCAGGAGGATCTCGCCCACCTGGGCCTGGCCGCCCTGCACGGCGCGCTTGATTTCAGGGGCCTTGAACAGCGAGGCGCCCGGGTGTACCGTGATCTTGAGCTTGCCGCCGCTGGCCTGGTCCACCTCTGTGGCGAACTGCGCCAGGTTGACCGAGTGGAAGTTGGTGGCCGGGTAGGCCGAGGGCAGATCCCAGCGGGTCTGGGCCTGCGCGGAGGTGCCGAAGGTGAGACCTGCGGCCAGCACGGTGGCGGCGGCTGCCGACAGGGCCGGCGCGGCCAGCGTGAGGTTGAATTGACGACGCTTCATGAAAACTCCGTTCGGTGAAGTGGAAGGTTGCGGAACAGTGCATGGTCAGCGCATGCCCTGAGGCCGAAGCAGCTGAACCCTGTGCCCTGGACCACCTGCAAATTGCGGGCCAGCCCGAAGGTGCGCAAACACCCAGCCGTGGATGCAATGTATCCATCCCGTTGTTGAAGTGTTCTCAGTACTTTCCCTATATGTCGATAATTTGTTGGCAAATTGTCTGAAACATTTATAGACTTCAGCTTGTGGTGCATGGTGCACCGATTGGGGGAATTTCATGGCCAGCCGCCGCAAAACCGACCCAGTGACCGACCGGGCTCCGGGCATGCCTGCCGCACCAGCTGCTCCTGCTTCTGCGGGTGCCGCCAGAGCTGGCACAGGCAAGTCACGTACCGGTGCACCCATCGTGTCCTCGGCGCACCTCGTGTCGCCAAAGAGCGCCGAGATGAGCGAGTTCGAGTTCGGCCTCATCGTGGCGGGCAACGCCTTCCACCGCTGGATCGTGCACTGCATGAGCGCGGCCGGCCTGAAGGACCTTACCCCTCTGGATGTGCTGGTGCTGCACCACGTGACGCACCGTGCCCGCGACAAACGCCTGGCCGACATCTGCTTCATCATGAACGTGGAGGACACCCACCTCATCAACTACTCGCTCAAGAAGCTGCAGAACCTGGGCGTGGTGGCGTCCAGCAAGAACGGCAAGGAAGTGACCTATGCCGCCACGGAGGACGGGCGCAAGTTCGTGGAGCGCTACCGCGCCATCCGCGAGTCTTGCCTGATCGAAGCCCTGAACGCCGACGAAGCTCTGAACCGGGATATTGGAGAGCTGGCGCGTTTGTTGCGCGTGCTCTCCGGCATCTATGACCAGGCCGCGCGCGCTGCGGCCTCTCTGTGAATCTGTTGACCGACACGGCACCTTATTGCCCCATTCCCCCATGAATACTTCAACGCCCCATTCCCAACGCTGGCAGTTCTGGATAGACCGCGGCGGCACCTTCACCGACATCGTGGGCAAGCGTCCCGACGGCACGCTGGTGACACACAAACTGCTCAGCGAGAACCCCGAGCAGTACCGCGATGCCGCGGTGGCCGGCATACGCCACTTGCTGGGCCTGCAGGCAGGCCAGCCCATCACGCCCGAACAGGTGGAGTGCGTGAAGATGGGCACCACCGTGGCCACCAACGCGCTGCTGGAAAGGAAGGGCGAACCCACGCTGCTGGTCACCACGCGGGGTTTTCGCGATGCGCTGCGCATTGCCTACCAGAACCGCCCGCGCCTGTTCGACCGCCACATCGTGCTGCCCGAACTGCTGTACGCCGCGGTG
>JALOSG010000230.1 GCA_025458665.1 Serpentinimonas sp. | reverse complement strand
CTGCACCGCGGCGACTGCTTTGCCACGCCCTTCCATGGCGGTCTGAGCCAGGGCGCGCGGCAGGCCGTGCTGCAGGAATTCAAGGACCAACGCTGGGACGTGGTGGTCACCACCGACCTGGCCGCACGCGGCATCGACATCCTTGAGATGCCGGTGGTGGTCAACTTCGACCTCGCCCGCTCGGCCACCGACCACGTGCACCGCATCGGCCGCACCGCCCGCGCCGGCGCCAGCGGCACCGCGGTGAGCCTGGTGACCGCCAGCTCGCTGGCGCACTGGAACCTGATCCAGAAGCGCCAGGGCCTGAGCCTGCCGCTGGAGGTGGTGCCCGGTTTCGAACCCACCGAAACCCCACCGCCACCGAGCGACGGCAATGGCGGCACCGGTGGCATCAAGGGCAAACGGCCCAGCAAGAAAGACAAGCTTCGGGCCGCGGCGAAGGCGGGGGAACACGGCAAAGGGTGATCCAGGTCACAACCTCGTTGGCCAGCTAGCGGCGCAGGCGCCTGGACAGGAGAGCGGGCATCGCGTTCGCGCTGGCGCAAGCCCCCGCGCGCTCCATCGGGTTAACCGCACTGCAGACAAGTACACTGCCGGCGCCTTAACCTTCCGGCCGTTCTCCACCCTTTGGAAGCCCCGTCATGGAAGACCCACGTTGCTGCGGCACCGGCACCTGCATCATCAACGAAGAAGGCTTTTGCTGGTGCGGTCAGCGCTGGGACGGCACCCGCATGTGCTTTCCGGAGCCAGCGCAGGCCGAGCGCCACGACAAGGCGCCGGACAGCGAGCAGCAACCGGCATTGCCCGCCAGCAACGGCCATTGACCCACCCGGAAAAGGCAACGCCGCCCTGAGGTGGCGTGAATGGTTCTGGAACAGCAGAATCCAGGTGGGCGGTGCAGGGTTCGAACCTGCGACCCCTGCCATGTGAATGACGGGAAACGGGACTTTGTGGGACCTGACCCTGTCCCGGGATTTCGGACCGATCGGATACCTCCTGCCGGCAGAAATTGGGGCAAACCACTGACGGCATCTCACCAATCGGGACTCCATGGCGGAAGCCTGACTTGGACCAAATGGCCTCCACAAAAGCCGGGTGGTTCAAACTGCCATCGGGACACTTCCTTGGCAAAAGACGCATCGGCAGCACTTTGTTGCGAACCAGCGCGCAGTGCGGTGGCTACACCCGAATGCGCTCGCCTTTCGGGTCGTACATCGGCATCAGCGACGCAGACGCCAACACCCGCCGGTCGTTCACCTCCACCTCGAACCGGCGGTTGCGCAGCACCTCGGCAGAAATTGCCTCGTCCAACTCCACCATGCCCAGACCCACGGATGCACCCAAGGTGTACCCAAAGGCCCCGGCGCGGATGTAGCCGCAGTAGTGGCCATCGCACAGGATGGGTTCCTGGCCGTACAGCAGTGGCTCTGGCTCCTGCAGCAGGAATTGCACCAGTCGCTTTTTCAGAGGGCCGTTGGTCTTCTGGGCCAGCAGCGCCTCACGCCCGATGAAGTCGCCCTTGTCAAAGTCCACCACAAAACCCAGCCCTGCCTCCAGCGGCGTGTCGGTGTTGTCAATGTCCACCGCAAAGTCGCGGTACCCCTTCTCCAGACGCAAGCTCTCCAGCGCCATCAGGCCGGCGTGCACCAGCGGCCGCCCCAGGCGCCTGCTGCCTTCCAGCAGCGCGTCGTACACGGTGTGGCTGTATTCGGTGGGAATGTAGAGTTCGTAGCCCAGTTCACCCATGTAGGTCACGCGCAGCAAACGAAAGCGCGCAAAGCCCAGTTCCACCTCGCAACTGCCGCGAAACGGCACGCGTTCGGTGGACAGATCGGCACCCGTGAGGGACTGCAGCAACCCGCGTGACTGTGGTCCCTGCAAACTCAGCAGCGTGTAGGCCGACGTCACATCGACCACGGTGCAGTGTTCGCCGGTCAAGGTGTGCTGGCGCAGCCATCCGGGGGTGAATCGCTGCAGCACATCGCCGGTCAGCAGCATGAAGCTCTGCTCATCCAGGCGGGTGATCGTGAGATCGGAGACGATGCCGCCCTGCGCATTGAGCCACTGGGTGTAGATGTTGCGCCCCACTGGCACCGACACCGAGTTGGCGCTGACGCGGTTGAGCACTTGTTCGGCATCTGCGCCCTGCACCAGGAATTTGCCCATGAAGGACTTGTCGAACAAGGCCACCGCTTCCCGGGTGGCACGGTGCTCGGCCTCCACCCGATGAAACCAGGGCTGGCGTTCGTAGCGATATTCAACGGCAGGCATTTCCGAATGAGGTGCAAACCAGTTGGGCATTTCCCAGCCACTCAGGCTGACAAAGTAGGCGCCGTTTGATTCGTACCTGTCATGCAACGCCAAGCGCCGCACCTGGCGCGCCGTCTTGTGTTTGAAGTGGGGCAAAACCCCATGCGAGAAGCCATAGCCCAACGCCTGCGGGATGCGCTCCGCCAGGAAGCTGCGCACCGACTCGTGTGGCGCCGTGCGCGAGAGCGCCAGACCCGTCATGTCCTGCGAGGCGTTGCCGTACAGGATCTGTTCGGCCATGAGTTGCCCCATGCCGCCGGCCATGAGGATGCCCAGCGAGTTCAAGCCACTGGCCACAAACAGGCCACCCACCTCAGGGCTCTCCCCCATCAGGAAGCCTCCGTCGGGCGTGAAACTCTCCGGCCCGCAGAAGAAGGTCTTGATGCCGGCCGTGTTCATCACCGGGTAGCGCCGGAAACCGTCTTCCAGAAACGGCGTCATGCGCTCCCAGTCCGGGGGCAGGTGGGAAAAACTGGCGTCGGCGGGGATGCCATCGAGGTTCCAGCTCGCGCCCTGGGGCTCGAAGAGCCCGAACAAAAGGCCGCCACCTTCCTCGCGCACATAGGTGTAGGTGGCCGGGTCTTCCACCACGGGCATGTCAGGGTGGGCACCGGGAATCGGCTCGGTGAGCAAGTAGTAATGCTCGGCCGCCTGCAGCGGGACGGACACGCCCAGCTTGGCCGCCAGCTGGCGCGACCACATGCCAGCAGCCAGCACCACAACCTCCGCTCCCAGGTTGCCGTGACTGGTCTGCACACCCACCACACGCTGTTGCCGGACCAGAAAGTCGGTGACGGCCACCTGCTCGAAAATTCGAACACCCTGCATGCGTGCACCCTTGGCCAGCGACATGGTGACATCCACCGGGTTGGCCCGCCCGTCCGAGGGGGTGTAGATGGCAGAGAGCACGCCAGCGGTGTCGATCAGCGGGAACAGCGCCTGAATGTCTCGGGGCCCCACCTCGAACTTTTCCACCCCTTGCGAGCGGCAGAAGTTCATCTCGCGCCGCTGGGACTCGCGGCGCGTGGCGTTGGTGGCCAGGTGCAGATGGCCGATGCGTTTGAACCCGGTGGCCAGCCCCGTCTCGGCTTCCAGGTTTTCGTACAGGCGGCGGGTGAATTGCTGGGCCCAAAGCAGGGTCTCATGGGACATGCCTGCGCCGGTGATGAGCCCCGCGGCGTGCCAGGTGGTGCCCGAGGTGAGTTGATCGCGCTCCAGCAGCACCACATCGCTGCAGCCCAACTTGGCCAGATGGTAGGCAATGCTGGTGCCGATGACGCCACCGCCCACGATGACGATGCGGGCATGGGAAGGCAGGATTGGCGCAGTGGACATACTGGGGTTCCATCAAGCTGAGAGCGGGAAAAACCGTTGCGCAGGGGCGCGGCCTGTCCACAAGTATCGATCAGGGAACCCAGGTGGTGATGCTGCCGATACCCAGGCACCCACGCCCATCTGGCGCGCCAGCCCACCGCCGCCGAGAATGTGCGG
>JALOSG010000229.1 GCA_025458665.1 Serpentinimonas sp. | reverse complement strand
ACGCCGAAGGTGGCGCGGTGCACAAAGCTGAAGTGGGAGTTGTCGAACGAGTTTTCCAGCGCGCGCATGGGGCTGGTGTGCCAGGTTTCGTAGAACTGGAAGATGGTGCGCCAGCCGTCGGCGTTGAATTCGGGGATGTGCGGAATGTCGGCCACGGGGTCTTCCAGCGCCACCCACGCATAGCCGTAACGCGCGGTGCAGTGGTAGGCCGGTGTGCAGTAGTCCTTGGGAATGGGCCGGTCGGGCTCGTACTGCGGAATCACCACCACCCGGCCGGTGCGGTCGTAGGTCCAGCCGTGGTAGCCGCACTGCAACTGGCCGTTCTTGCACCAGCCTTTGCTGAGCTTGGCGGTGCGGTGGCAGCAGCGGTCTTTCAGGGCGGCGGGCGCGCCTTGCTCATCGAGGAACAGAACGATCTGCTCGCCCAGCAAAGTGAACGGCTGGGGGCCAGCGGCCAGATGGGACAGCGGCATCACCGCGTGCCAGTACTTGCGAAAGATGGGTTGTTGGGTCACCAGCATGGAAACGTGCTCCTGATAAAGACTTGAACGAGTGCTACGCGTATCAAGAGCAATTTCCTGCAGCCCAGGCCCAGACCTGACGCTACTGAACGCTTCTACTCTGCCAGGAAATACTAGCAAAACCTGCGCCATGCTGGTGCCTTTGTCGCTTGTGCATGGCTGGCATGGCTTGTGCATGGCCCGTTGCCGAGAGTAGAAGCGTTCAGCGGTCCGCCGCCCGGAAATTGCTCTTGCCCATACCCTGCGTCCAGACCAGACGTGCGCGCCCCAGGCCGGGTGCGCGTGTGGCCGACTGGCTGCAGGGCCCTGTGCAAGCGCATGCCTATCCGGAGTACGCACCATGAAACGCCGCCTCTTCCTCAGCACCGCAACGTCTTCCTTGCTGGCTTCCTCGCTGGCCGCCCCCGCCGTGTGGGCGCAGTCTGCACCGCGCCTGACCCCCATCAAGTTCACGCTCGACTTCCGCATCACGGGCCAGACTTCGCCCTTCTTCCTGGCCCAGAGCAAAGGCTATTACCGCGACGAAGGGCTGGACGTGAGCATCGATGTGGGCGCGGGCTCGGTGGCCTCCATCACGCGCATTGCCAGTGGCGTCTACCAGATGGGGTTGGGCGACATCAGCTCCCTCATCGAGTTCCAGAGCAGCACGCCCGGCACTCCCCTGGTGCAGGCGGTCTACCAGTACTACAACCGTGCACCATTTGCCATCATTGGCCGCAAGGACCGGGGCATCACGCAGGACTTTGCCAGCTTGCAAGGCAAGCGCATAGCGGCCGCAGCGGTAGAGTCCACCCGGCGCGCGTGGCCCATGGTGGCCCGCAAGTTGCGCCAGAGCCCCGACATGTTCCAGTGGGTCACCACCGACTTCAGCGCCCGCGACAATGTGGTGGTGCGCGGCGATGTGGACGGAGCCACCTACTTCCACGACTCGGCCGTGTCCCTGTTTGCCCGCATGCCGCTGGCCGATCTTTCGGTGCTGCGCTACACCGATGCGGGTGTGAACCTGTACGGCAATGCCATTCTGGCCAGCAACGCCATGGTTACCCAGAGCCCGCAAACCGTGGCTGCGTTTCTGCGCGCCACCAACCGTGCCATTGTGGAAGCCTTTGCCGACCCCACCGAAGCCATTGCCGCCACGCGGGCGCGTGAGCCCATTCTGAACGCGGCAGTGGAGCTGGAGCGCTGGCGCATTTCCACCGAATACATTGGTGCCGCCGATACCCGCGGACATGGCCTGGGAGACATCAGGAAGCGGCTGGTGGAGGACCAGGTGGACAGCGTGGCCGAGGTGTTCGCGCTGAAGAACCGGCCCGCCGCCGATGGCATTTTCAACCTCTCGATGCTGCCGCCCAAGGCAGCCCGCATGGTGTGAGCGCGAACAGTTTTCTCGTGGCTCAGCCGGCAGCCACGCTCACGGGTATGCGGGGCGCTGCCGCGCGGGCGTACGGGCACTTTGGTGCGGGCGCCAGCGTGCGCGTGCGCGACGGGCGCATCGAGGAAATCGGCAACCTGGTGCCACTGCCGGGCGAAGCGGTGGTGGACGCGCGGGGCTGCGTGCTGGCGCCCGGTTGGGTGAATACCCACCACCACCTGTTCCAGAGCCTGCTCAAGGGTGTTCCGGGCGGGCTGAGTACGCGCCTGGCCGACTGGCTGGCGGCGGTACCGGTGCGTCACCGCCGTGCCTTCGACCATGAGGCAGTGTTCCGGACGGCGGTTCGTGTGGGGCTGGGGGAGTTGCTGCTGTCGGGCTGCACCACCGTGGCCGACCACCAGTACCACCATTACCCGAACATGCCCTTCGACCCCACCGCTGTGGTGTTCGAGGAAGCCGAGCGGCTGGGCCTGCGCATGGTGGTGTGCCGCGGGCTGGCTACGCAGGTGCGCATCATCGACACGGCGCCTTCGCCGCAGATTGCGCCGGAGACCCTCGACCAGTTTTTTGCCGGCCTGGAACACGACACCCAGCGCTTTCACGAGAGCGGGCCACTGGCCACGCGCCGGATGGTGGCGGCGCCCACCACGCCCAACTGGTCGGTGTTGCCAGATGAACTGCGCGAGATTGCCCGCTTTGCACGCCGGCTGGGACTGGGGCTGCACAGCCATCTTTCAGAAACGCCCGACTACGGGGCGCATATCCGCGCCGTGCATGGCACCACACCGTTGGCCTTTGTGGAGCAGCACGAATGGGTGGGCCCGGACGTGTGGTTTGCCCACCTGGTGTGGATGGAGCCCTCCGAGCAACGCCTGCTGGCCAGTACGGGGACCGGCATGGCCCACTGCCCGCAATGCAATGCGCGGCTGGGGTCGGGCACGGCCCCGGTGGTTGAACTGCTGGAACTGGGTGCCCGCGTGTCGCTGGGGGTGGATGGTGCGGCGTCGAACGAGGCGGCCGACATGCTCAGCGAGGTGCACATGGCCTACCTCATGCACCGCCTGAAGCACGGACCCCAGGCTCTGGACACCGACACGGTGGTGCACATGGCCACCAGTGCCGGAGCCCAGGTGCTGGGTCTGCATGGTACCGGCACGCTGGCACCCGGGCAGGCGGCAGATATGGCCCTGTACCGGCTGGACAGTCCCGCCGCCAGCGGACTGCACGATGTTGGCGGTGCACCGGTGCTGTGCGGGCGCGCGCTGCCAGTGCAATCGGTGTGGATGGGCGGGCGCGAGGTGGTGCGCGAGGGTGCCATTCCCGGCCTGCACTGGCCCGACCTGCACCAACAGGCGCAGGCCCAGGTGGCCCGTGTGATCGAGCGGGTTCAGGCCTGAAACGCCCTCCCCGCACGGCTATCATTCCCGCATGCCCTGGCACGCCCAACTACACCTGAACTACCAACGCCGGGGCGACACCACGGCGGTACACCACCGCCACAGCGGGCCGCTGCGCGTATTCAAAAGCCTGTACCCGGAAGGGCCTGGCATTTGCCACAACGTGGTGGTGCACCCACCGGGCGGACTGGTTCAAGGCGACCGGCTGGACATCCAGGTTCAAGTGGAAAGCGGCGCGCACGCGCTGGTGTCCACACCCGGCGCTACGCGGTTTTACCGCTCCGATGGCGAACCCGCCACACAGCAGGTGAAGCTGCAGGTGGCCAGCGGAGCGCGGCTGGAATGGCTACCGCTGGAAACACTGGCCTACAGCGGGTGCCGGGGCGTGAACACGGTGGAGCTGGACCTGGCCCCGGGCGCCGAACTGCTGGCCTGGGATGTACTGAGCCTGGGGCTGCCTGCCTCCGGCCTGCCCTTTGTGGCCGGGGAAATGACCCAGCGCTGGCAGTGGCC
>JALOSG010000050.1 GCA_025458665.1 Serpentinimonas sp. | reverse complement strand
GGGTACGTAGGCAAACAGCTCTTTGCCGTTGGTGGCATCGAAAGCGTGCAATTTGCCGTCGTTGGCGCCCACGTACACCACGGGTGCGCGGTTGGTGGTGGTGTCGCGGTAGGTCTTGTGGTCCTGCTTGGGCAGGTTGCCCTGGAAGTTAGGGCCGGAGTACCGTTCGGTGCTGCGCCCCAGGTAGGTGATGTTGGAATTGACGATGGATGCGAGCGCATGCGGGCCGCGCCGGCGCAACTCGCGCCCCTCCCTGGAGCGGTCACCGCGCAGGAAGGCCAGCGCCAGTTTCCCAAATTCTTCTGAATCGTCTCCGTTGATCAGGGCCCTTTGCGCACTGTTGATACTAGGTCCTGGCGGGGAGTACAGGAAAGGCGATTTTGCAAATGCCCCCGTCGCGCTATTCCGCCACGCAGTGATGATCTTGCGCTCGGCCGGCTTCAGCGGCGTGATGCCATTGACCGGCGCGTTCTCCGGTCGGAGCCAGTCGGAAGCGTTCCAGACGGGCGATTTCCGGCATTCTTCCGCTGTCTGGCTGGTGCGGCAGGCGCGCAGCTCTCCGGTCCAGTCCGAAGGGTCGTAGGAAGCCGAGAAGATGAGGGTGCCCGGACCCTCCACCCTTTGCGAAACGGCCGGTGCAGAGGCGGTCCCCACGTTCGCAGCGGTCGATATCTGCTCGAATGCGGCGTTCAGGCCGGCAGACAGGCTGATGGGGTCGTTGCCTGCAAACAGATTGTCTGGGACGCTGTCGTTATTGCTGTCCCACGATTCCCTGCGCGTATTTGGGTTGTTGCCGCCGGCCAGCTTCTTGTTGAATCCACCGTACTTGGCCGCCAGCCAGTATTGCGTGCGCAAGCGAATGGCGTTTTCGGAGGCCGTACGGCCGTCTCCTTCAGCCGTTCCGTTGCTGTTCTCCAGCACATCCACCCAGAACGTCTCCACGGTCTGCAAGCCATCCAGGTCAGGGCGTATGTCATTGGTATGGGCCCAGTGCGCCAGCCCGGCCACGTAGGGTGTGGCGGTGTTGCCTTGGCCACCCACCCAGCCGTTGGCTGAGATGCCCTCCAGGCCATGCACGGTTCCCCATAGGGCCTGTACGTTGATCGATGGGTCGGTAGGCTGCGTGCCATCGCTGGTGTCGTTGGTGTTGGTACTGCCGGGCAGCCGCCCATCGCGGGAAGTGAAGATATCTCCCAGCCCAATAATGAAACTTCTCTGGCAGGTGTTGACCATGGGGTCGCGCGATTCCCCACGCTGCAGTGCGTTGCCGGTCACCGCAGGAAAGCCGTCCAGGTGTGCAGCGGTGGCAGCCGAAGCGTAGTTAGAGGGAGGTGCAAGGCCCCGCAGGTACATCAACGCCGCGTAGTACAGCTCCGACACCGGGTCACCATCCTTGTAGCCCGAAGCAAAGCCAAACTGGTTGATGTAGTTGATCAGCCCGCTGGCGCCAACACCACTGGCAGTCGCATCGGTGGGGTTGGGGTTCCTTTGCAGCACGCCGGTGGTCAGGTTCCACTCGGGCTCGTCGTTGCCCACAATGCCGCTGGCCATGACTTTGCTGGCACCTACGCTGCGCAGAGGCGCTCGCAGCACGCCCCCGTCTCGCTCCTGCGTGTCATCTTGCAGGTAGCCCATGGCGCCATAACGCAAGCGGTCTGCGTACTCCTGCACCAATCCTTCGGGCTTGGGCTGGCCGCTGTAGTCGGCATTGCAGTTGCTCTCGGCCGATTTGCCTTGACTGATGTCACAGACCCTGACGCGGATGTTGAAGCAGGAGCGTTGCTCTCCGCTGGTGAGTCCGTTCACGGAACCTAGGTTGCCACAACTGCTCGAGATCTGGGTGGGGGTCATGTCCGGGAATTGGTCCCAGTTGGCGTTTGCGGTGGCGGGCATGGTGCCGGGCGCCGTGAGCATTTTGGTGCCATAGCCCAGCGTGCGGAAGGCCGTGACGTTGTCCCTGACGGCTTGCGGTACTCCTGGCGTGTTCCTGTCCAGCACCTTGACCGGGTTGAAGCGCGTGGTGTCCTCCCGGCTGAAGTTGCGGTTGCTGTTGGCCTTGATGAGGACAGTTCTGTCGGTCGTGTCGCCCGACTGCATCCGCCCGATGGGCGAGAAGGTGTCCCGGGCACCGCCGGTCATGACCTTCCTGAACTGGTCGAGGTTGGTGGCAGTGAGCCAGTTCAGCACGTTGCCAGACCACTCCGCTGATGCGCAGCTTCCATCCGTCTGGACCAAGCTGTTGTTAGGCTGGAAGTACTCGTCGCTGGAGATATAGGCGTAGCAGCGTTTGGGGTCGAAATAGCCCACATAGGTACTGGCTCTGTTGTACGAGACGGTGGGGTAAGACGCAGTCAGCCCCGTAGGAAATTCCACCGACAGGGTGAACAGCACATTGGCTGGCGTACCGAGTGTGGCGGTGGGTTGCTGAAGGGGTACAAACGCCAGTGCAAACTGGCACGCCAGCATGGCAGCAACCCCTGGTGCAAGCCGGGTACGCCCATAGCGGGCGAGCATGGAGCGGCGGGTAGCTGGCGGCATTGCCTGGGGGCGTAGAGGGCTCATGGGCTGGCTCCGAGTTAGCGTGGGGAGAAGATGGTTTGCAACATCACGGCGGTGCGCCGGTTGTTGGTGCTGGTTCGGCCAAAGCCCACTGCCGTGATGCGGAACACCACCTTGCTGCCGGTGCCGCCGTTTTCGGCCACGGGCAGCATTTCCATGAGGTAGCGGGGTGCGGGGACGCCGGGCGGTGCTGTGGCGCCGGTGAAGGTGCCGTACTCGATGGTGGGCAGGCTGATGGTGCCCAGCGTACTGTCGGCCTCGCACTCACCAGCGGGCCGCTCTTCCCAGTCGGCGGCCAGCCACACGGCGCGCGAACCTACGCCCGCAGCGCATGCCCGGTGGGCATCGGCAGAGAACAAGCCCTGCCGCTCAACAGTCAGGCCAGCGCCGCCGTCCGCCAGGGCCAGTTCGTCCCAAGGGGTATCGCTGGATGGGTTGAACAGCCAGAAGTTGCTGAGCGCGCCAGCTATTGCCGGCGCCGTGGGGCGGTGGCCGGCGGGCCGCTCGTTGGGGCAGCTCACGGTCTCGCTGCTGCAGAAGTTGCCGTTCACGTCTATGCCCAGCAAGTCGCGCTCGGCATCGCGCAGGGCCAGCTCGGCGTTCTGGCGCGCCAGGGCCACGTCGCTGTCGTTGTTGGCCATACGCTCCTGCTGCAGCGTGCCGCGCATGGCAGTCAGGCTGATGGCGGCCAGCACCACCAGCAGAATGACCGTGGTGAGCAGCACAAAGCCGTGCTGTCGCACACCGTGGCGTGCGGACTCAGTGCGGTGTGGCATACACGGCATTCCTGAGGTTGGCCACGGTGGTGAAGCGCTTCCACAGCCGCACATCGTCGGCAGCGCGGTCAACCAGCCGATCAGCATCTGCGGGGTTGCAGGTGGGGCGGTTGGGCTGCAAGGCGGCGGTTCCCAGCGCGGCGGCCCCGCGGGATACCGGCGTTGCCATGACCAGGCATATTTCCACCGCGGTCACACCGGCCCAGCCCGCCGGGTTGATGGCGGCGGTACGGACCTGCGCCGCTGTCAGGTAGCGGCCCGCACTGCCACCCGCGGGTTCACCCGCTACGCCAGGGGGCGTCACCTGGTAGCGAAACACCAGTTCCTCGGCGCCGGGTACCAAAGCCTGTGGATTTCCCCCCGCGCGGCGGCAGGACAACTGAGAAACAGCAGGTCCTCCTCCGGCGGCGGACGCGTTGATAAAGAACTCGGTGGTGATGATGGGGTTATCGCCGTCGTCGGTGTTTACTTTTCCGCCGGTGCAGTCGAAGCCGTCGCCGGTGGTGTTGTCGGCAGTCCCGAGGCTGCGGTTCACCGCGTTGGCCGCCACGGGGGAAATGCCAGGCACCATCTGGAATGCCACCCGCAACGAGTGTTCGGTAGCGCTGGGCGCCGCGCCGCAAGCCCCCGCGTCGCTGAAGCGCCCGTCACAACCCAGCAGAGGTTGGGCCGTGTTGTTGGTCACCAGCCCTATGGGGGTGGCCATGGTTCCATCGTCCAGGGCGCGGCGCTCGAACAGACGCCGCGTTTGCGGGTTTGGGTTGAGCAAAAAGCCCAGCGCGCCACCGGCCACCAGCCCCCCATCGGTCAGGTCTACGTACCCGGCCATCTCGATGTGGCGGCGCATGATGTCCAGCGCAAAACGCGCGGGCTCATTCACTTCGTTCTGGTCCTCGTACTGGCGCATGAGGTTGCTGGAGCTGATGTAACTCACTCCCACGGCCGCCAGAATCACCAGCCCTATGGTCAGGCTGATGAGCACTTCGATGAGACCAGCGCCGCGCTGGCGGTGTGCCGCAATGTGTGTCATGGCTGGAAAGTGAAGGTGAGGCAGCGTATGCCTGCCAGGGGCGCGGCTTCGGGGCAGCCGGGGTCTGCGGCATCGGCAACGACACCGCCAGCGGCACTGCCGGCGCCTACGTTGTTCACGTTGCGCCACATGACCACCACCGTGCGTGCACCGGGTTCTGCCGTACCGGTAAGCGGATGGGGCAGCACCACGCCGCGTCCGCCGGGCAGGGCATCGGCCAAGTTGGCGCGCCACTCAGAGACATCGAACGCGGCCAATTGCGCGGGTGTGCACGGGTTGGGCGCGGTGCGGCAGTTCACGGCGGGCGCAGCCCCAGCCGCGGCGGTGGCGTAGCCCACTGCACCGATGTAGGCGGGCGTAGCTGCCGAGGCGGCTCCCGGCCGGAACGCCACGTTGTTGCTGCGCATGCGTTCCATGATGGCGCGGGCCTGTTCCGTGGCCAGGGTGGTGTGGCTGGCCTGGGCCTGGAACTTCACCGTGCTCAGTTGCAGGCCCATGATGCCCAGCAAGGCCAGCGCCGCCACCACCATGGTGATGAGCACTTCCAGCAAGCTCACACCAGTCTGCAGGGCTAGGTGGGCAGGAGCTTCTGTGCGGCCGGCCAGCCGGCCGCTGTGTGTTGCGGGTCTCATCAACACGCGCCTGCGGCCGGCTCACCCACCCGGGTGCGGCCCGTGGCGTTGATGACAATCCCGCGTCCCAGGTTGGCGAACGCCGCGTCTTGCGGGCACACGGAAATGGTCATGGTTGGCATGCCCTGTACCCGCCCGCTGGGTGTGAAGGTCACGTGGCGGGCGTTGGCGTTGAACTGGGTGGTGATCCCGTTGCCCCAGCTGGGCAGCGTGTCCCTGAGCAGGTTTTCGGGTGCCGCCTGCCCCCCCACCACCACAATCCACCCGCTTTCCAGGCCCACAGTGGCGGAGCAGTTGGAGCCATCGCTGCTGGGGCATACCGTCACCAGCCGGTTCAGCGCCACCGCCGAGTTGCGGGCAAAGTGCAGTGCCATGGTGTACTCCGTGGTCACCGAGCGCACGGTGTTGCGCACCATGAGGTCCTGGTAAGAGGGCGCCGCCAGCGTGGCCATGATGCCCACGATGGCCAGTGCCACCAGAATTTCTACCAGCGTGAAGCCGCGCGCACGGCTCCGCGCGGCTCTGCTTTTCCCTGTTGCCATGTAAGTTTCCCCAAGCTGGCCATGCCCCCTTGGGGCGCAGCGGTGTGTGACAGCACCCTGTGGTTGTAGCCCCGGGGGGCAGGCCATGCCAAGCGGCAGGCGCCCAACTGCCACATCGGGCTGGACCGGTGGTGCTAGCCGCACGCAGCCAGCCCCAGGCGGTGGGCAGGGACAGATGGGCGGTGCTGTGCTGCCCCGCGCTACTTTTTCTGTCGCACTTCGCCTAAGCTAGCGGCATGCCTCGCCATGCCGCACAACGCTTCCCCGATTTCCGCAACTTCGGTGTCATGCTGCGCGCGCTGCTGCTGGTGGGTGTCGTCTGGCTGATGAGCGTGGTGTGGGAGCAGCGCTGGCCAGTCACCGCCGATGCGGGGGCCGAGGTGCTTTTCTGGCCTACGGCGCTCACGGTGCTGGCGCTATGGGGTGTGATCGCGCCGCGCTTGCAGGTTTGGCGCTACCGCTCGGCGGTGCTGGCTGCGCTGGCGGTGGCTGGCGCCACCGGGCTTGCCTGGCAGGTACTGGCCCACGAGGGGCTGGCGCTGCAGCTGGGCAGCAGCGCCTTGCGCACGCTGGGTGCCACGCTGCTGGTGGCCGGGCTGGTGCTGGTGTATTTCGATTGGCGCTTCCACCGCCTGTCTCCGGCATTGTCCGAGGCCAGGCTGGTGGCCCTGCAAAGCCGCATCCAGCCGCATTTCCTGTTCAATAGCCTGAACAGTGTGCTGGCCCTCATCCGGGTGGACCCGGCACGTGCCGAGCGCTCGCTGGAAGATCTCGCGGATCTGTTCCGCGCTTTGCTGGCCGATGGCCGCACCCTGGTCCCGCTGGGTGACGAACTGGCGTTGGCGCGTGCCTACGTGAACATAGAAACCGTGCGCCTGGGCGAACGCCTGCGCCTCACCTGGCTGTGCGACCAGGCCCCCACCCGCGCCCTGGTGCCCCCCCTGCTGCTGCAGCCGCTGCTGGAAAATGCAGTGCGTTACGGCTGCGAGCCGCTGCCCGGCGGTGCCGACATTTCCTGCGAGATATACACCGATGACGGGCAATTGGTGATTTTTGTACGCAACCCCGAGCCCACCGCCCTGCCCACCGGCTACCACGGACTGCCGGGCATGGGTGAAGCCGCTCTGGCGCGGCGCCGTGCATCGGGTCACCAGATCGGGCTGGCCAACATCAGGGAGCGGCTGGCCTTGCATTTCGATGCCGAGGCCAACCTGAAAACCTACACCTCCAACGGCGAGTTTGTGGTGCAGGTCCAGTTGCCGCTGGTATCCAGTCCGCGGCAGACGGCTACTTCCGCACCTGGACTTCGTCCACCAGCGCCCTGAATTCGTCGATGTCCTCGAAGCTGCGGTACACGCTGGCAAAGCGGATGTAGGCCACTTTGTCGAGCTTCTTGAGTTCGCGCATCACCATCTCGCCCACGCGGTGGGACGCCACCTCGCGCGAGGGCAGGGCCAGCAGCTTTTCTTCTATGCGTTCCACCGCCCCATCGACCTGTTCCGTGCTCACGGGCCGCTTGCGCAGTGCCAGGGCAAAGCTGGCGCGCAGTTTGGCAGGGTCGTAGTCAATACGGCGGCCATCTTTCTTCACCACCACCGGGAAAGTCACTTCGGGCCGCTCGTAGGTGGTGAAGCGTTTTTCGCAGGCGCCGCACTGGCGGCGGCGCCGAATGAAAGTGCCTTCCTCGGCCACGCGGGTTTCCACCACCTGGGTTTCCGCGTGACCGCAGAACGGGCACTTCATGGCGCGTTGCGGGCGCTCAGCCGTACACCGGGAAGCGCGCCGTCAGGGCGTTCACCTTGGCGCGCACCGCGGCAATGTGCGCTTCGTCGCGCGGGTTGTCCAGCACGTCGGCAATCAGGTGGGCCGTGGCGCGGGCCTCGGCTTCCTTGAAGCCGCGCGTGGTCATCGCCGGTGTGCCAATGCGCACGCCGCTGGTGACCATGGGCTTTTCCGGGTCGTTGGGAATGGCGTTCTTGTTGATGGTCATGTGCGCCGCCCCCAGTACCGCCTCCGCTTCTTTGCCGGTAATGCCTTTGGAGCGCAGGTCCACCAGCATGACGTGGCTTTCCGTGCGGCCGCTCACAATACGCAGGCCACGCTCCACCAGCGTTTCGGCCACGGTGCGGGCGTTGTCCAGCACCTGCTGCTGGTACACCTTGAATTCCGGCGCCAGCGCCTCCTTGAAAGCCACCGCCTTGGCGGCAATCACGTGCATGAGCGGGCCGCCCTGCAGGCCGGGGAAAATGGCGCTGTTGATGGCTTTTTCGTGCTCCGCCTTCATGAGGATGATGCCGCCACGCGGGCCACGCAGGCTCTTGTGCGTGGTGCTGGTGACCACATCGGCAAACGGCACCGGGTTGGGGTACACACCAGCGGCAATCAGGCCGGAGTAGTGGGCCATGTCCACCATGAAGATGGCGCCCACGGCCTTGGCCACGCGGGCAAAACGCTCGAAATCGATGCGCAGGCTGTAGGCGGATGCGCCTGCAATGATGAGCTTGGGTTTGGTCTCGTGCGCTTTGCGCTCCATGGCGTCGTAGTCGATCTCTTCGCGCTCATTGAGGCCGTAGCTCACCACGTTGAACCACTTGCCGCTCATGTTCAGGGGCATGCCGTGGGTCAGGTGGCCGCCTTCGGCCAGGCTCATGCCCATGATGGTGTCGCCCGGCTTCAGGAAGGCCAGGAACACGGCTTCGTTGGCGGAGGCGCCGCAGTGCGGCTGCACGTTGGCGGCGTCTGCGCCGTAGAGCTGCTTCAGGCGGTCTATGGCCAGTTGCTCGGCCACATCCACGAATTCACAGCCGCCGTAGTAGCGCTTGCCGGGGTAGCCTTCGGCGTATTTGTTGGTGAGCTGGGTGCCCTGAGCGGCCATGACGGCCGGGGAGGCGTAGTTTTCGCTGGCAATCAGCTCGATGTGGTGTTCTTGGCGGGCGTTTTCCGCCTGGATGGCGGCCCAGATGTCGGGGTCGGTCTGGGCAATGAGGTGGTCGCGGTGGAACATGGCAGTCCTTCAGAAGGTGATGACCCTGCACGAAGACAAGGGCTGCCCAGGCGAACGGCTCAACACCCGTGCAGCCGCTTGGCAGCCGGCAGGGCGGTGCGCTTCCCAGTGGTGTAGGCCCACGTCAACCAACCCGGGCATGACCGCCGGGCTGGCCTATCGCCAGTTGCGCACGCCCGGAGTTTATCAGGAGGCGCCGTTGGGCATCAGGAGGCGTGTTCCTGCGATCCGGTCTGTGCCGGTGCGGCCTCGGCTTCCAGATCGGCCGCTGCAGGGGCTGGCTGGGCGCCGGTGTTTTGCTCCGGCAGCAGGAGCGTTTCCAGCGGCACGGGGCGGCGCTGGTAGGCGTTGAATGCCACCCGTTGGCCTTGCGCCACGCGGTTCAGTCGCTCGTGTTCCGACATCACCTTGGCAATGTAGTCGCTGCCATCGGTGGTGACTGCGCCCACGTACAGGCGCAGGCCGCCTTCCACCGATCCGGCGCGGCGTATGGTTTCCTGCAGCACCTTCACGCCCACGCGCAGGTTGGTCACGGGATCGAAGGCGGCCATGGTGCCGCCGTAATCGTCGTACTTGTCGGTGTGGACGCGGGTCATGACCTGCATGAGGCCCTGGGCACCCACAGGGCTGGCGGCGAAGGGGTTGAACCGCGACTCCACCGCCATGACCGACAGGATCAGCGTGGGGTCGATGCGGGCCACTTCGCCCAGTTTGTAAGCTTCTGCCACCAGGGCGCTCAGGGGTTCGGGTGCCACGCGGTACTTGCGGCTGAGCCACTGCGCCACGCGGGCCTGCTCCACGGGCAGCGCCTCGGGGTCGGTGGCGGTGACGCGTTCCACCGCCGTGGGGTCGGCCACCAGCAGGTCGGCCACCTCCATGTCGGGGCCCTGGCGTTGCATGAGCCAGCCGAGCATTTGCTGCTCCACCGTGCTGCGCCATTCGGGTTTGGCCAGCAGCATGGCCAGTGTCACGGCCACTACCACGCCCACGACCGCCATGCCGTGGTGCGTGACCAGCACAAAGCCTCGGCCTACGTCGGCCACCACATGGTGAGCCAGCGTGACCACACTCAGGGGGCGTTTGCCTGTTGGGGCCGCCGCAGAAGACTCCTGCGGGGGCTTGCTCGGGTTGTCGGATTCGGGCGCTGTCATAGCACTCTCCATTTCTACACAGGTCTGCAGGATGCAGACCTGCTCGGAAGGGGGTCGCCATCGGGGGCTTGTCAGGCCCCGGACTTAGCCGGGTTCGGCAGCGTCTTCGGGTTATCCCCAGTGGGGAAGCGTGCGAATGGTAGGGGGATGAAAATGCTTGGTCAATACTTATGAATCGATTCAATATGTAAATATTGGTATTAAGAGGGGCTGGCAGAGTGGAGAGTTCCCCTGCCGCAGGGGGGCAAAAAAAACCAATCGGCCTTCTCGATACCATTGAAAAGGTGGGCTTGAACACCGTCTCCGGGAGGTGCACACTGAAGACGTCTGCAGCGACGCAGACGCTTCCACCCCACCAGCCGGTTGGCGCCATGGGGTGGCATCTCGGGAGCAATCTCTTGCTCCCAGGCCGGCGCGACATCCATCTCCGCCAGCCTGAACCGGTTGGGCCTGCGGCCCACCGTCAGCCCCCGGCAGGTGCAGCCCGTCGGGGGCTGTTTCGTTGTGTGGCCTGTTCCAGCGGCCTAGTCGGCCGTGGCGCGGCGGCGTACCGCGTCTATATAGGCATGCCCATCGGGTGGACGGCCGCTCTGCTGGCTCTCCCACAACATGCGGCCCAGGCACTCCATGACCTCGTGGTGGGCTTGGTGCAGGGAATCGCGCCGGGCGGTGAGCAGTTCCACCGCCTGCCGTATGCCGGGCGGCTGGTCTATGGAGCACTGCTCGCTGATGGAGAGGTGCATGGACAGGTGCAGGAAGGGGTTCTCGGGCGGCGCCACGCCGGGTTTGGGCGGGCTTTCCTGCAACTGGGCCAGTGCGGCGGCTTCGTCGGCCAGCGTGGTGTGGTATTCGGGGTGCTGCTCTATCCACCCGTAGGCCAGCTGTTCTATGGCCTCCATGGGCAGGCCCTGGGAGCCTTTGGCATAGGACTGGCAGAAAAAGCGCCGCACATCGGCCGGAGAGGGTTGGAACATGGTTCAGACTTTCCAGGCGGGCAGGGTCCAGTCCCGCCACAGGGCCAGGCCGCGCAAGCCGGCGGCCACCAGCACGCAGACCAGCAGCGCTTGCGTGCCCGAGCCGCTCAGCATCCACCAGCCCACATAAGCCCAGCCGCCCACGAAAGCGCAAATGGCGTAGGGGCGGTGGTCGCGGAAGGCGCTGGGAATTTCGTTGCACACCACATCGCGCAGCACGCCGCCAAACACGCCCGTCACCACGCCCATGAGCACGGCCACCAGCGCCGGCCAGCCCATGAACAGTGCTTTGTCCACGCCCACGGCGGCAAACAGGCCCAGGCCCAGCGCATCGGGCCACTGCATGGCGCGTTCGGTGGGCTCGAAATGCCGGTGGCGCATGAACAGCATGGCGGCTATGCACAGCGCCATGAGGCCCCACAACCAATGTACGTGCTCCACCCAGAAGAAGGGGCGCTGGTCCAGCAGCAGGTCGCGCAGCGTGCCACCGCCGAACGCCGCCAGGAACGCCACCGCGAATACGCCCACGGCATCGAGGTGCTTGCGCGCTGCGGCCAGCAGCCCGGACAGCGCAAAGGCCAGGGTGGCAGCCACCTCCACGGCCAGGCGCAGTGTGCTGCCCCAGTAAGTCAAATCCTGCATGGGCCAGATTGTCGCCCCAGTCGGTCGGCCCGCTTCGGCTACCATCCCCCGCTGTGGATTTTTTTGCCAACTTCGCCCCCATCACCGACCCCTGGTACTACGCGGTGGCGGTGCCGGCGGTGTTGCTGCTGGGCCTGAGCAAGAGCGGTTTCGGTTCCGGTTTTGGCTCGCTGGCGGTCCCCATGATGGCGCTGAGCATCAGCGTGCCGCAGGCGGCAGCCATCTTCATGCCCCTGCTCCTCATCATGGATTTGCTGGGCATCGCCGCCTTCCGCAAAGACTTCGACAAGAAGCTGCTGTTTTTTCTGCTGCCCTGGGCGCTGGTGGGCACCGTCATTGGTACGCTGCTGTTCAAGTTGCTGGACGCCAAGGTGGTGGCCGGCCTGGTGGGCGTGCTCACGCTGGCCTTTCTGGCGCAGCGCCTGCTGTTTCCGCCCCGTGCCGACGCGCCGCCGCCACCCAAGTGGCTCGGCGCCATTCTGACCGCGCTGGGGGGGTTCACCAGCTTCATCGCCCACGCGGGCGGGCCGCCGGTGAATGCCTACGTCATCCCGCTCAAGCTCAAGCCGATCGTGTTCACGGCCACGCTGGCGTACCTGTTTTTTGTGGTGAACCTGAGCAAATGGATTCCCTACGCCTGGCTGGGTTTGCTGGACTGGAACAACCTGGCCACCTCCATCGTACTCATGCCGCTGGCGCCGCTGGGGGTCTGGGCAGGCGTCACCCTGGCGCGGCGCATCAGCCCGGTGCTGTTTTACCGGCTGGTGTATGCCGGCATGTTGCTCACCGGGATCAAGCTCATCTGGGATGGCTTTGTGTGAGGCCACACGCCTGAAGCGGCCGGGACAGCCCGCTGCCGCACCTGTTGCTAATATGTAGGCCGGTTACAGAGCCCGGCCACAGACCCAGGGAAGGCCCATGGGTTTTGGCCCTTGCACCAGGAGGAGTCCGCACATGCCCGTTGTTGTTGTGGCCAACCCCAAGGGCGGGGTGGGCAAATCCACGCTGTCCACCAACATAGCCGGTTACATGGCGCGCCAGGGCCATGCGGTCATGCTGGGCGATGTGGACCGCCAGCAGTCCTCCCGCCTGTGGCTCAGCCTGCGGCCGCCTGAAGCGCGGCCCATTGCCACCTGGGACACCAGCGCCGACGACATTGTGCGTCCACCCAGAGGCACCAGCCACGTGGTGCTGGACACGCCCGCAGGCTTGCGCGGCAGCAAGCTGAAGGATGTGGTGAAACTGGCCCACAAGGTGGTCATTCCCCTGCAGCCCAGCCTGTTTGACATGTACGCCACCCGCGCCTTCCTGGACGATTTGCTGGAGCAGCGCAAGGCCGGACAGTTGGACATTGGCGTAGTGGGTATGCGGGTAGACCCGCGCACCATAGCCAGCGAGAAGCTGCACGAGTTTGTGCATGGCCTGGGCCTCCCGGTGCTGGGCTACCTGCGCGACACGCAAAACTACATCCACCTCGCGGCCCGGGGCCTGAGCCTGTTCGATGTGACCCCCTCCCGGGTGGCCAAGGACCTGGAGCAATGGGCCGACATTTGCCGCTGGCTGGACCACTGACCCCACCGTAGCTGTCCCCGTATTTGAACCACAGGAGCTGTATTGAGAGTTTTTGACACCCTGGCCGACCTTGCGGCCTGTGCCGGCCAGGAAGTGGCCGTGAGCGACTGGCACACCATCAGCCAGACCCAGATCGACCAGTTTGCCGAGGCCACCGGAGACCACCAGTGGATCCACGTGGACCCGGAACGCGCCAAGGCCGGTCCTTTCGGCACACCCATTGCGCACGGCTTCCTTACCCTGTCGCTGTTACCGCGCCTGCTGGAGAGCTGCCTGACCATCACGCAGTCGGGCATGGGCATCAATTACGGGCTGAACCGGGTGCGTTTTGTGTCTCCGGTGCCGGTGGGCAGCCGCCTGCGCGGGCGCTTTGTGCTGCACACGGCCGAACCGATAGACAACGGCGGCATGCAGATGACGTGGTCGGCCACCATTGAGCGAGAGGGCAGTGACAAGCCCGTCTGCGTGGCCGAATTTCTGGCCCGCCGCTACCCCTGAAATCCGTTCTGGCGCCAGGCCTCGAAGGCCGTGACCGCCACCGCGTTGGACAGATTCAGGCTGCGCTGGCCTGGCCGCATGGGTAGGCGCAGCCGCTGCGTGGTGGGGAACTGTTCGCGCAGCTCCGGGCTCAGGCCCGCGGTTTCCGAGCCGAACACCAGCCAGTCGCCGGGCAAAAAGCGCTGGTCGAACACCGAATGAGAGCCGTGCGTGGTCATGGCAAACAGCCGGTCCGGGCTGGGCTGGGTTTTGGCTATGAACGCCGCCCAGCTGGCGTGGCGTTGCACGTCGGCGTATTCGTGGTAGTCCAGTCCGGCACGGCGCATGTGCTTGTCGTCCATGGAAAAGCCCAGCGGC
>JALOSG010000228.1 GCA_025458665.1 Serpentinimonas sp. | reverse complement strand
CGCCATCTGGAAGATGATGCTGACCACCGAGCCCTTGTAGGGTACGCGGCCTTCAATGCCTTCGGGCACCAGCTTGTCGGCGTTGGGGTTGCCGGTGCTGGATTCCTGGAAGTAGCGGTCGGCGCTGCCCTGCTGCATGGCGCCTATGCTGCCCATGCCGCGGTAGCTCTTGTAACTGCGGCCCTGGAACAGCACGATTTCACCGGGCGCTTCTTCGGTACCGGCGAACATGCCGCCCATCATCACGGTGTGGGCGCCAGCGGCTATGGCCTTGGCAATGTCGCCGGAATAGCGGATGCCGCCGTCCGCAATCAGGGGCACTCCGGTACCCCGCAGGGCCGTGGCCACGTTGTCAATCGCGGTGACCTGCGGAACGCCCACGCCCGCCACAATGCGGGTGGTACAGATGGAGCCCGGCCCTATGCCCACTTTCACGCCATCGGCGCCGGCTTCCACCAGGGCCAGCGCGGCGGCTCCGGTGGCAATGTTGCCGCCAATCACGTCCACATCGGGGTAGTTCTGCTTCACCCAGCGCACGCGGTCCAGCACGCCCTTGCTGTGGCCGTGCGCGGTGTCCACCACAATCGCGTCCACACCGGCTTTCACCAGCGCCTCCACGCGCTCCTCGGTGCCAGCACCCACGCCCACGGCAGCGCCCACACGCAGGCGGCCCGAAGGGTCGCGGGCGGCGTTGGGGAAATTGAGCTGTTTGGTGATGTCTTTCACCGTGATGAGGCCGCGCAGTTCGTAGCCGTTGGCCACTACCAGCAGGCGTTCCAGCTTGTGCTTGTTCAATAGTGCCTTGGCTTCTTCCGGCGTGGTGCCCTCGGGCACCGTGACCAGACGCTCCTGCGGGGTCATGATTTCACGCACCGGCAGGTCGTAGCGGGTCTCGAAGCGCAAATCGCGGCCAGAAACTATGCCCACCACCAGGCCCTTGTCTACCACCGGGAACCCTGAAACCCCCAGTTCGTCGGACAGTTGCATGACCTCGCGCACCGTGGTGCTGGGCGAAATCACCACCGGGTCGCGCAGCACGCCCGACTCGTAGCGCTTCACCTTGGCCACATGCGCGGCCTGTTCCTGCGCGCTCAGGTTCTTGTGGATGATGCCTATGCCGCCTTCCTGCGCAATGGCTATGGCCAGCCGTGCCTCTGTCACTGTGTCCATGGCGGCGGACACCAGAGGCAGGTTCAGCGTAATGCGGCGGGTGAAGGGAGTGGCGAGCGAGGTGTCCTTGGGCAGGACTTGGGAGTACGCGGGGACGAGCAATACGTCGTCAAAAGTCAGCGCGTTTCCGAGTAGGCGCATGGTCTGGGCTCCAAAAGCGGTATTGTAATGGCCGTGAACAGGGCTACACTCGCTGCCACACCCACGGAGGCCACCGCATGCACCCTGCCCAGACCCGCGCCACGGACCGTTCCACCCTGCCAGCCACCGCTGCCCGGCTGACGGGCTTTGCAGCCAGCGCGCTGCTGGCGGCGGCGCTGGGCGCCGCGGCCTGGATGCCGGCCCCGGCATGGGCCCAGAGCGGCAGCACCTGGATCTGGGTGGATAGCCAGGGCCGGCAGGTGTTCAGCGATGTCCCTCCGCCCAGTTCGGTGCCAGATAGGGACATTCGCAAGCGGCCCGCCGCCGGAGCACCTGCCCTGAACGGAACCGCACCAGGCCTGACAGGCGCGGCACAGCCCGGTGCGGCCGGTGCAGGCAATGCCCCCAAAGTGATCGATGCCGAGAAGGCCGATGCCGAAGCGGCGGCCCAGGCCGAGGCCAAGGCGCAGGCCGAACGCGAGGCCATTGAGAAACGCAACGCGCAGATACGTGCGGACAACTGCGCGCAGGCCCGGCGCCAGCTGGCTGCGCTGAATGCAGGTACCCGGCTGACGCAACTGAACGACAAGGGCGAAAACGTGGTCATGGACGACGCCATGCGGGCGCAAGCCACCGAACGACAGCGCGCTGTGATCCGGGACAACTGCGGGCCTGCTCCGGCCGCCGCGCGCTAAGTTCTGCCCGCCATACGGCGGGCTCAATACCCGGGTTTGGCTCCGGGCCGCCGCCGTGCGAACAGCCCTGCACCGCGGCTGCCCTGTTGGCCAAATCGTTCCCTTCGGGCCACCTTCGGGTCTACCCGCAAGGGGCGCAGCAATTCCAGCCGGTCGCCGTCCCGCAGCACGGTATCGAGCCGGGCATCCTGCGCGGTTGCCGGCTGCCTGCCCCTGACAGGGCGCCCCCATATGCTGGGCAACAGGGCGTCGGGCCATGACGGTATGCCACTGGCACGCGCCGCGGCGAGTGCCTGCGACACCGTGGCGCCTTCCGGCAAATCCAGAGGAAACTCCTGCACCGTGCGCGGTGCCGTGGCCAGCACAAGCAAGACCCGCACGGCAGCCGTCCTCAGCCGCCGTACACCTGGTCGGCGCGCTTCACGAAGGCGTCCACCAGGTTGCCGGCAATCTTGTCGAACACCGGCCCCACCAGTGCGGCCAGCGTGCTGCTGGCAAACGCATAGTGCAGCGTGAACTCAATGCGGCAGGCGCGCTGGCTGCCATCGCCCACCGTCTTGAATTCCCAGACACCGTCGAGGTGCGAGAATGGCCCGTCCACCAGTTCAATGGCGATGCGTTCCTGTCCGGTGTGGGTGTTGCGTGTGGTGAAGCTCTTCTTCAGGCCGCTGAAGGCCATGCCCACCTCGGCCACCATGCCGCCCTCGTGCGCCTCTATCACCCGCGAGCGGTCGCACCAGGGCAGAAACTCCGGGTAACGGGCCACATCGGTCACGAGCGCAAACATCTCGTGCGGGCTGTGCCAGATCAAAACAGACTTGTGGACGCTTTTCATACAATCGGAAACCGTTGAGGGATTGTATTGGCCTCTCTCGATACCATCTTCCCTCCATGAATTCCAAAGCTCCCATCGTCACTGCGCCCGCCGCTGGCAACAAGCCTGCTGGCACCAAAGCGGCCAAGGCCGCCGCACGCGACAGCCGCATTGCCGACAACAAGAAGGCGGCCTACAACTACCACTTCGAGGAGCGCTTCGAGTGCGGCATGGTGCTGGAGGGCTGGGAGGTCAAGGCGCTGCGCCAGGGCAAGGTGCAACTCACCGATGGCTATGTGGTGGTGCGCGATGGGGAACTGTTCCTGATTGGCTGCCAGATCAACCCGTTGCGCACCGCGTCCACCCACGTGAACCCCGACGCCATCCGCACCAAGAAGTTGCTGATGCACAAGAAGGAAATCTTGCGGCTCATTGGCAAGGTGGAACAGAAGGGGTACACGCTCGTGCCCATCAACCTGCACTGGAAAAACGGCCGGGTGAAGTGCGAGATTGCGCTGGCCAAGGGCAAGGGCGAGCACGACAAGCGCGATGTCATCAAGGACCGCGAAGGCAAGCGCGAGGTGGAGCGCGCCATGAAGCAGCGGCAGCGCTGAAGGCTTACCCGGTTCGGTTCACGATCGCGCCCTGCTGCCGGCGTCCGTGGACAGCGCCTGCATGCGGTGCACCGGCAGTTCCCAGCCGGCCCGCACATCGCTCTGGGCCGATACATCGATCAGCGGCGCCATGGACGTGACTGGCCCGAAGATGGTGGCGAACGACGAATCGGCCGCATCGCGCCCGGTGCCTATGCGAGTCGGTGGCGGTGGTGAACCGTGCCGGCACATTCAGCGCGCGGCACATGGCAATCATGAGGTGGGCAAAGTCGCGACACACGCCCACGCGGTCGCGCAAGGTATCGAGTGCCGACGTGGTGGAGTTGCTGGTGGCAGACTGGAAACTTACCTGCGATTGCACCCACCGTTGCACCGCCTGGATGCGCAGGTAGCCGCGCGGCAGGTGCCCGAACAACTGCGTGGCCAGCGCGGTGAGTTGGTCCGACTGGCAATAGCGGCTGGGGTACAGGTAAGGAATGGCTTCCGGGGCCAGTTCGGCAATCGGCACTTCCAGCACGCTGGCCGGTTCGGCCACATGGAAGTGCAGGTCGGCGGTGGCGCGGTAACTCACCTGCAGGCGCCCGGGCTGTGCGGTAAGGCAGAGCAGCCGCGCGCGCGTGGCCGCATCGGTATGGGCCACCTGGGCCACAGGCTGGCTCACCTGCAGAGACTCCCACACCACGCTTTGCTGCGGCGTGTGGGCCAGTTGCAGGTTGAAAATGAAATCGGCGCCGGGGGCGGCCACCTCGTACTGCAGGTCGATGGCTACGTGCAGCCGCACCCGGGCGGCTGGACTGGTCATGCCAGGGCGCGCAGGGGGTGTGCGTGTGCCGGCCAGGGAGAGGCGAAGAAGGGCTCCACCATGTCGGGGGTCACCTCTTCCAGCGTGGCGGGGTTCCAGCGCGGCTGGTGGTCCTTGTCCACCGCCAGGGCACGGATGCCTTCCACCGTTTCGCTATGGGCAGGGCTGCGGCCCAGATGGTGCGGATGGAAGCAGTGGCGCACCAGGTCGCGTTCCATGCGCAGGTCGTCGGCCAGGCTCAGTTGGCGGGCGCGGCGCACTTGCTCCAGCGCCACATGGAGCATGAGTGGGCTGCGCTGGCGCAGGGTCTGTGCCGCGTGCAGGCTGGCGGGGGTGTGGGCGGTGTTCAAGCTGGCGAGTATGGCGCCTACCGAAGGTTCGGCAAAGGCCTGGGCCACTTCGGTGGGAAGCCAGCCGCTGCCCTGCCCTTCGGCACCGGAACCCGGCACGCCGGCGCGGCCAGGGCCAAACTTGGCCCCCTGCTCCTGCAACCACTGGTGCCACGCCTGGGCCCAGGCCGCCGGCGTGCCAGCCTTCACCTGCTGCAAGGCTTCCCAGGCTGCAGGGAGGCTGGCGGCGGGAAGCGCCACATCGGCCAGCCCAGCGGTCAGGGCCTGCTCGGCGTGCATCACTTCGCCGGTGAGCGCCAGGTACTCGCCCAGCACGCCCGGACAGCGGCCGAGGAAGTGGCCACCGCCCACATCGGGGAACAGGCCAATGTGGGTTTCGGGCATGGCCATGCGGGTGCGCTCGGTCACGATACGGCAACGGCTGCCCTGGCTGATGCCCATGCCGCCTCCCATGACGATGCCGTCCATGAAAGCCACGTAGGGCTTGGGGTAGGTGAACACCAGGTGGTTGAGAGCGTACTCCTCGGTGAAGAAGTCCTCCAGCGCCGGGTCACCGGCCAACGCAGCCTGGTGGAAAAAGCGGATGTCACCGCCCGCACAGAAAGCGCCGAAGTCGCCTTCTTTGTGGCTGCCGCGGATGGCCACCGCGTGCACCGAGGCGTCTTCCTTCCAGGCCAGGAGCGCGGCGGTGAGTGCCCGCACCATGGGCAGGTTCAGCGCGTTGAGCGCCCGGGGGCGCCGCAGCGTGATGAGACCCACGCCGCTGGCTGTCTGGGTGCACTCCACCTCGGGGCAGGTGTTCAAGCTAGGGGGAAGGGACATATCAACGTTCATGGGTCGGACTCTTTGCTGAAGGGGCAGACGCCTGCGCCTCGGCGGCCAGCGTCTGGATCTTGTAGTGGCCGGCGCGCGCCCGCCATCCGAGCCATTCGTTGGCCACCAGTGCGCCCATGACCAGCGCACCGCCCTGCAGCACGTAGCTTTGCGGTACTTCACCGGCGCCCACCCAGGCCAGCAGAATGCCGAACAGCACCTCCAGCAAGGCCAGCAAAGACACTTCGGGCGCGCTCAGCACCCGTGCGCACACCACCGCGAGCACACAGGGTATGGCCAGTTGACCCAGGCCCAGCCCGGCCAGCAGTGCCACATCGTGCAGGCTGGCCTGCAACGGCCACGCCAGCGGCAAGGTGGTGGCAGAAGAAATCAGGGCGCCCACCATGACGGCGGGCACCAGATCGATGTTGTGTCCCTGCTGGGCACTGCGTTGCACCATGGTCCAGTTCAGGGCACCGGCCACCGGCACGGCAAACGCCACCGCACTGCCCACCCAGCTGCCCTCGCCCAACTGGCGGGCAAACATCCAGGCTATGCCCACTGCAGCCACCAGAATGGCCATCCAGGTGCGCGCCGGCAACTGGTGCCCTATGAGGAAGCGCGCAAACAGGGCCGTGAGCAGGGGGCCAGCGGCCAGCATGATGAGCACGTTGGCCACGGAGGTGAGCGCCAGCGCCACCATGAAGGCGGTGAACATGACCGACCAGCACACACCCGAAGCCCACAGTACCCACCCGGCCGAACGCATGCGCCCCCAGATGGCCCGGCCCTGCCACAGCGGCAGGATGACCAGCAGCGACAGCAGCGTGAACACGCTGCGCCAGAAGTTGATCTCGAAGGCTTCGGCCTGCTCCAGCTGGCGCGCCACCACCCCGGCGGTGGACCACATGAAGGCCACCAGCACCATCAGGCCCACGGCCTGCCCGTGACTCAGTTTCATACCTGCCTGGCAGAAAAAGCGTCTGCCCGCAGGCTCAGGCGTTCTCGCGCGAGGCGCGCTTGCGGTCGTGCTCTTTCAGGTAGCGCTTGCGCAGCCGCACGCTCTTGGGGGTGATCTCCACCAGCTCGTCGTCCTCGATGAACTCCACGCCGTACTCCAGGGTGAGTTCAATCGGCGGCGTGATCTTGATGGCGTCTTCCTTGCCACTGACGCGGAAGTTGGTGAGCTGCTTGGTGCGGGTGGCGTTGACCACCAGGTCGTTGTCGCGGCTGTGTATACCCACGATCATGCCCTCGTACACCGGGTCGCCGGCGCGCACGAACATGCGGCCCCGGTCGTCCAGCTTGCCCAGCGCGTAGGTGAAGATCTCGCCATCGTCCATGGAGATCAGCACGCCGTTCTTGCGGCTGCCAATGTCGCCCTTGTGCGGCTCGTAGCCGTCGAAAATGTTGGAAATCAGGCCCGAACCACGGGTCAGGTTTAGGAATTCGTTGGTGAAGCCAATCAGGCCGCGCGCCGGAATGCGGTACTCCAG
>JALOSG010000227.1 GCA_025458665.1 Serpentinimonas sp. | reverse complement strand
GCAGCCACCCGGCCAGCGCCCCGCGGCTGGAACTGCTGCCCCTGCCCTACGCGCTGCTGGACGACATCTGAGCGCTGCTTCCCTGCTACCGCTTCTGGTTCTGCCTCTGTCTTTTCCCAGCCCCGCATGTGCCTGATTGCCTTTGCCCTGCAGCCCGGCACCGCCCTGCCACTGGTGGTGGCAGCCAACCGCGACGAGTACTGGGACCGCCCTACCGAGCCGCTTTCGCCGTGGCAAACCGAGTCCGGGCACACCGTATGGGCCGGGCGCGATGTACGCGCTGGCGGCAGTTGGCTGGGCTTCAGCCCGGAGGGCCGCGTGGCCATGCTGACCAACGTGCGCGGCCACGGTCCCGATGCCGCCCCGCGCAGCCGCGGCCTGCTGGTGACCGACTGGCTCACCAGCTCGTTGCCCGCCCCGCAATGGCTGCTGCGCCATGCGCCAGAAGACTATGCGCCGTTCAACCTGGTGCTGGGCGACCTGACCAGCCAGACGTGGTTCTGGTGGACCAACACGGCGCCGCGGAACGTCCCCGGCTCGCCATCGGCGGGCCATGACTTGCCACAGGGCTGGTACAGCGCGGCGCTGGGCCCCGGGGTGTACGGATTGTCGAATGCACACCTGGACACACCCTGGCCCAAGACGGTGCAGTTGAAGCAGGCGGTGCAGCGCTGGGCACAGGAGCGGCAGTATGACCCGCAGCCGCAAAGCCCCGCCCCTGTCTTGCGGGCACTCAGCAGCCTGGCGCTGGCACCCACCGACGCCCTGCCCCGCACCGGCCTCCCCGCCGAGCTGGAGTCGCGCCTGTCCAGCTCCTTCGTGTACGACCCTGCGCGGCGCTATGGCACACGCAGCACCTTGCTGGCGCAACTGCATGCAGCCCAGCACCCGCCCAGCCCCGCACGCCCTACCCTGCACCTGCAGGAATGGACGCATGCGGTACAGCAGCCACTGCCCCGGGGCAGCGCACACTGGCCGCTGCAAGAGCCCGCCTACAGCACGGTCAGGCGTTTTTCCATCCCGATGTGAAGGATGCCGGCCTCCTCGAAAGGCTCGGTACAGGCGGAGTAGCCCTGCTTGCGGTAGAAGCCCTGCGCACTGCTCTGGGCGTTCAGGCGCACCATCTGGTCGCCGCGCTGGCGGGCAGCCGCTTCCAGCGCTTGCAGCACCTGCGCGCCCACGCCCGTGCCGCGCAGAATGCGGTTCACCGCCATGCGGCCTATCTTGGCCACACCCGGGCCTGCCTGCAACAGGCGGCCTGTAGCCACCGGCTGGCCCAGGCCGTTGGTAGCCACCACGTGCACGGCGCTGGCGTCGGCGTCGTCGCGCTCAATGTCCTCGGGAACGCCCTGTTCCTGCACAAACACCTCCGTGCGCACCAGCGATGCATCGCGGCCCAGATCGGCCCAGTCGCCGGTGCGCAGCTGCAGCACGGGCGCGCCAGCCTCGTAGCCAGCCAGCACATCGCGCAGGGACTGCGGAATGGGCCGCGACGTCTGGGTGGAGGGATCGGCGAACACATACACCAGCTCAGCCCCAATGAGGTGTTCATCGCCACGGAAAATGGCGCCGGTCATGACCATGGAGGAGTTGCCCACGCGGCTGCAGCGCAGCGCCACATGGAGGTCGTCGTCCATGCGCGCCGGGGCATTGAACTCCACCGTGGCTTTGCGCACGAAGGGCTCGGAGCCCAACTGCAGGATGATGCCGTCGTAGGGCAGCGCCAGGGCCCGCCAGTACTCGGTAATGGCCACATCGAAGTACATGAGGTAGTGAGCGTTGAACACCACGCGCTGCATGTCCACCTCGGCCCAGCGCACGCGCAGGGGGTGAAAAAATCGGAACTCTTGTCGTTTCATGGGGGTCGGTTTTATAGACGGCTACACAGTGTTCGCTGCTCAGGATGATAGGGTGTAGCCTGATTGACCACCCAACCCCGCTGAAAGGAGACCCCGCAGGATGACGTTGAAGAACCAGGTGCAGCTGATTGCTTACCCCAACCGGATAGGCAGTACGCTGCGCGAACTGGCCGATTTTGTGGAACATGAACTGGCCGATGCCGTGGGCGGCGTGCACGTACTGCCGCCCTTCCCCTCGAACGCAGACGGTGGCTTTTCGCCCCTGACGCACAAGGAGATTGCGCCAGAGTTTGGCAGCTGGGCCGACATAGAGCGGCTCACGGCCCGCCACGATATCTGCCTGGACCTGGTGTTGAACCACATCTCCGACCAGTCGGTGGAGTTCCAGGATTACCTGGCGCACGGCAAGGCATCGGCCTATGCGCCGCTGTTCGTGGACGTGGACCGCATGGGCGAGATCACCACCGACGACCTGGCCAAGATCCACATACGCAAGGAAAAAGAGCCTTTCCTGCCCATCACCTTTGCCGACGGCAGCAACGGGCGCGTGTGGTGCACCTTTGGCGAACACCAGATAGACCTGGACTACCGCGCTCCGGCCACTTACGAGTACATCGAAAGCACCATGCAGTTCCTGGCCGCGCGCGGCGTGAAGCTGCTGCGCCTGGACGCTTTTGGCTACACCACCAAACAGATAGGCACCAGCTGCTTCCTGGTGGAGCCCGAGGTGTGGCGCATTCTGGCGTGGTGCCGCAGCACCGCCGCCCGGTACGGGCTGGACATTCTGCCGGAGGTGCACGACCACCCCAGTTACCAGTACGCCATTGCGCGCCGGGGCATGTGGGCCTACGGTTTTGCCTTGCCGCCGCTGGTGCTGTATTCCCTGCTGGACGCCAACAGCCACTACCTGAAAGCATGGCTGCGCATGTGCCCGGCCAACCAGATCACGGTGCTGGATACGCACGACGGCATCTGCATTCCGGATGTGGAGGACATCCTGCCGCGCCACCACATCGAGGCGCTCATCAGCAACGTGTCCGACCGCAGTGCCGACCCCATCCTGCGCCGTTCGGCCGCCAACGTGCACAGCGTGGGCGCCATCTACCAGCTCACCTGCACCTTTTTCGATGCCCTGCAGCAGAACGAGGACGCCTACATTTGCGCCCGCGCCATCCAGTTTTTTGCGCCGGGCATTCCGCAGGTGTATTACGTGGGGCTGCTGGCTGGCAGCAACGACAACGAATTGCTCGATGCCACTGGCGAGGCACGTGAAATCAACCGGCACCACTACGCGCTGGACGAAGCCCGAGCCGCGTTGGCCACGCCGGTGGTGCAGCGCCTGCTGGCACTGATGCGGCTGCGCAACCAACACCCGGCGTTCAGCGGGGAGTTCGAGCTGCACTACTCCAACGCCACCAGCGTGGACATGGGCTGGCGGCAGGGTGAACACCACATCCGCCTGCTGGTGGACCTGAAGTTCAAGACCGCCACCGTGACGCAGACGCCGGCGCCGGGCGTACCCGATGTGGCGAGCTTTCAGCCCTCAGGCAGCCACGAGGTGCCCGAGGGGCTGGAGCAATACAGGTTGTGAAGTGCCTGTGGGCCGGGCTCAGCCCACCCAGCGGCGGGCGTTGCGCCACAGGCGCATCCAGGGGCTGTAGGCTTCCAGCGGGCCAGCGGCGCGGGTGTCGGTCCAGCTGAACTGCAGGTTGCGGAACACCCGCTCGGGGTGCGGCATCATGGCTGTGAAGCGGCCATCGGCGGTGGTCACTGCCGTGAGGCCGCCCGCGCTGCCGTTGGGGTTGAAGGGGTAGGCTTCCGTGGGCGCGCCGTGGTTATCCACAAAGCGCATGGCGGCCAGCACCTCCGCGCTGCGGCCGCGCTGGCTGAAATTGGCCCGGCCCTCGCCGTGGGCCACCGCAATGGGCAGGCGGCTGCCGGCCATGCCCTGGAAGAACAGGCTGGGCGATTCCAGCACCTCCACCAAAGA
>JALOSG010000049.1 GCA_025458665.1 Serpentinimonas sp. | reverse complement strand
GCGCTGGTGGTGGGGGTGGACGTGGGCCATGGCCAGCTACACCCCACCTTGCGCGCCGACGCCCGGGTGCGGGTGCTGGAAAAGTTCAACGCCCGCGAGCTGGCCACGCCCGAAGCCCATGCTGCGCTGACCGAGTGCGGTGTGCCTGCCGACACACTGGCTCAGGGCTTCGACCTGCTGGTGGGCGACCTGTCCTTCATCTCCCTCACGCTGGTGCTGCCCGCCCTGGTGCCGCGTGTGCGAGCCGGTGGACATTTGCTGCTGTTGGTGAAGCCGCAGTTTGAGCTGCAGCCCGCCCAGATCGGCAAAGGCGGGCTGGTGAAAGACCCGGCCCACTACGCGCTGGTGCAGCAACGCCTGCGCGATGCCTGCGCGGCCTCCGGGCTGCGGCTGTTGCAATGGCTGGACTCGCCCATTGAAGGCGGGGACGGCAACCGAGAATTTTTTGCCTGGATGCAGAAGCCATGAGCCTGATTCCACATTCCTCCAAGTCCAAGCTGCCCCTGAGCTTTGAGTTTTTCCCGCCCAAAACGCCCGAAGGCGCCGCCAAGCTGCGCACCACCCGCCAGGCGCTGTACGCGCTGAACCCGGAGTTCTGCTCCGTCACGTTCGGGGCGGGCGGCTCCACGCAAGAGGGCACCTTTGCCACCGTGGCCGACATCCTGGCCGAGGGCGTCAGTGCCGCCTCGCACTTTTCGTGCATAGGCGCCACCAAGGCGTCGGTTCGGGCGCAGCTCGATACCCTGCAAGCCATGGGTGTAAAGCGCCTGGTGGCGTTGCGCGGTGACTTGCCCAGCGGCTACGGTATGGGTGGCGAGTTCCACTACGCCAGCGACCTGGTGGCTTTCATCCGCAGCGAAATGGGCAACGCCTTCCACATCGAGGTGGCGGCTTACCCGGAAACGCACCCGCAGGCGCGCTCCCCGCAGACCGATCTGCAGGCCTTTGCCACCAAGGTGCGCGCGGGCGCCGACTCCGCCATCACGCAGTATTTCTTCAACACCGACGCCTATTTCCGCTTCGTGGACGATGCCTACCAGCTGGGTGTGGACGTGCCGGTGGTGCCCGGCATCATGCCCATCATGAATTCGAGCCAGCTGCTGCGTTTTTCAGACGCCTGCGGCGCCGAAGTGCCGCGCTGGATACGCCTGCGCCTGCAAGGGTTTGGTGACGATGTGGCCAGCATCCAGGCCTTCGGCCTCGATGTGGTGACCGACCTGTGCGATCAGCTGCGCACGGCCGGTGTGCCGGGCCTGCACTTCTACACCATGAATCAGAGCGCAGCTACGCTCACCATCTGTGAACGGTTGGGGCTGAAGGGCTGAAAGCCTGAGGGCGGAAGGCGGCTGAGGCCTGCCCCCGCGCAGCGGCTTCAGCGCTCGTCGTAGCTCAGCACCACCCGCGCGGTGGTGGGGCGTGCCTGGCAGCTAAGCACGAACCCCTGTTCCATTTCCCAGGGCTCTAGCGTGAAGTTGCGGTCCATGGTCACCGCGCCTTCCAGCACCTTGGCGCGGCAGGTGCAGCACACACCGCCTTTGCAGGAGTAGGGCAGGTCCAGTCCCGCCTGCAGCGCGACGTCGAGCACATGTTCGTGGGCGCCCATGTGCAGTGCGTGGGCCTTGCCATCTAGCACCACGGTGAGCGCCACGTCGCCGGCCATGGCTTCGGGCTGGCCCAGCTGCACCTGCTGGCGCTGGGCCGCAGACAGTTGCTCCAGCACCGGAGACGTGAAGCGTTCGCTGTGGATGCGATCGGCCGGTACGCCGCCTTCACGGAGGGCCGTTTCGGTCTCGGTCATCATGGCTTCGGGGCCACAGATGAACACCTCGTCCATGCTGGCCGCCGGTAGCAGCGTGGCCATGAGTTCGCGCACTTTCTCCGCACCCACACGGCCTTCCAGCAGCGGCACTTCCTGCGCCTGCCGCGACAGGATGTGGATGAGCGTGAGCCGCCCCGGGTAACGGTCCTTCAGGTCCTGCAGCGCTTCGTTGAACATGACGCTGTTCATGCGCCGGTTGCCATACACCAGCGTGAACTTGCTGTGCGGCTCTTCTTCCAGCGTACTGGCCATGATGGACAGTATGGGCGTGATGCCCGAACCCGCCGCGAAACCCACGCGGTGCAGCGCGCGCTTCTTGCGGATGGTGAAGCGGCCATCGGGCGGCATGACATCGATGGTGGCGCCGGCCTGCAGCTGGGTGGCGGCCCAGTTGGAAAAGCGCCCTCCCGCCACTGGCCGGATTCCCACCTCCAGTTCGCCGCGCTGGGCCAAGCGGCTGCGCGGGCAGGAGATGGAGTAATTGCGCCGCACGTCCTCGCCGTTGAGCGTGGCACGCAGCGTGAGGAACTGCCCAGGCTCGAACTGGAAGTGTTCTTGCAATTCGGCCGGTACGGCCAGGGCAATGGCCACAGCGCCGGCGGCTTCAGGCTGCACACGGGCAACCTTCAGAGAATGGAATCGGGGAGCGGCCATGGTCGGGTGCCCGGTTTGCCGGGGTCAGTAGGGCTTGAAGTGGTCGAACGGTTCCATGCAGTTCAGGCAGCGGTAGAGCGCCTTGCATGCGGTGGAGCCGAAGTGCGAGGTTTCGGTGGTGTTGCCAGAGCCGCAGCGTGGGCAGGGCACCGTGGCCTGCTGCCCGGGCCGCGGAGAGGCAAAGCGCAGCAGCGCCGATGGGGCGCCTGCAGACCCAGCCAGGCCCGCAGCGGCAGAGGTGCTGCAACGCCCCGGTGGTGCGATGCCATAGGCACGGAGCTTTTCCCGGGCGGCTTCGGTGATCCAGTCGGTGGTCCAGGCGGGGGCCAGCTGCGTCACCACGCGCGCTTCCAGGCCCTCGCGCTGCATGACGGCGCGCACGTCGTCTTCTATTTGTCCCATGGCCGGGCAACCGCTGTACGTGGGCGTTATCACCACCTCCAGCACGCCATCGGCGGCGGTGCGCACGTCGCGCAGGATGCCCAGCTCGCGCAGCGTCACCACCGGGATTTCCGGGTCGGTGACTGCCTCCAGCACTTGCCAGGCGCGCGCTTGCAGCCCCGCGTGCGGAGCGGCAACGGCATGCAGGCCTGCCGGGCTGTCCATGTTCACCACTGCCCTTGCGGGTGGGCACGCGCCACGCTCTGCATTTCCGCCAGCAGAAAGCCCATGTGCTCGGAATGCACGCCACGTTTGCCTGTGGGCATGAAGCCCGAAGCGGGGGGCAGTTGCAACTGCGCTTCGGCCACACCATCGGCCACCAGCGCTTCCCAGTCGGCCTGCAGCAGGCGGGGGTCCACACCCAGGCCGGAAGCCGCAGCCGCCGCCTCGGCCGGGTGTACCGCCCAGAACTCCTGGGTGTAAGGCATGAGGTGGTTCAGGGCGGCCTGCATGCGCTGCGCCGATTCGGCCGTTCCGTCACCCAGGCGCACCAGCCAGTCGCGGGAGTGGCGCAGGTGGTAGCGTGTTTCTTTCAGCGACTTCACTGCAATGGCGGCCAGGGTCTCGTCGGTGGACTGCTGCAGCCGCTCCCACAGCAGAGCCATGAAGGCGCTGTAGAGGAAGTTGCGTGCATTGGTGACGGCGTAGTCGCGGTCACCGCGCGCGGTGCCGGCCAGTGCAGTCTGGTGGGGCAACTCCACCAGCGTGAGGTTGCCGAATTCGGGTTCGTTGCGGAAGTAGGCCAGAGTGTCTTCCGTGCTGCCGTCGTTGCGCAGCGCTGCCGCATGCTGGTACAGCAAGCGCGCCTGGCCCACCAGGTCGAGGCTGATGTTGGCCATGGCAATGTCTTCTTCCAGTATCGGGCCATGGCCGCACCACTCGGCGTTGCGCTGGCCCAGGATGAGGGCGTTGTCGGCCAACAGCAGCAGGTAGTCGGCAGGGCTCACCGCGGCGCTGTTCACATGTGCCCCACTGCGTCGGGGATGTCGTAGAAGGTCGGGTGGCGGTAGATCTTGTCGCCGGCGGGCTCGAAGAACTCTGCCTTGTCATCGGGCAAGCTGGCGGTAATGGCCGCCGAGGGCACCACCCAGATGCTCACGCCCTCTTGCCGGCGGGTGTACACGTCGCGGGCCATCTGCAGGGCGTGCGCCGCATCGCTGGCGTGCAGGCTGCCGCAGTGTTTGTGCTCCAGGCCCTGTTTGCTGCGCACAAACACTTCCCACAGGGGCCATTCGCCCAGCGGGCGGGGTGCGGCTTCGGGTGTGTGGCTGGTGCTCATGCGGCCTCCTTCAGCGCGCGTTGTTGCTGCTTGCGGGCGTGGGCCAGCGCGGCGTCACGCACCCAGGCGCCGTCGGCGTAGGCCTTGACCCGGGTGGCCAGTCGTTCCTGGTTGCACGGGCCGTTGCCGTTCACCGTGGCCCAGAATTCGTCCCAGTCGATGGCGCCAAAATCGTAGTGGCCGCGCGCCTCGTTCCACTTCAGGTCGGGATCGGGCAGGGTCACGCCCAGCACCTCGGCCTGCGGTACGGTGGCGTCCACGAATTTCTGGCGCAGGTCGTCGTTGCTGATGCGCTTGATGCCCCAGCGCATGCCCTGTGCGCTGTTCGGGCTGTCGGTGTCGGGCGGGCCGAACATGGCCAGGCACTTCCACCACCAGCGGTTCACTGCGTCCTGCACCATCTGGCGCTGGGCCTCGGTGCCCCCCATCATGGTGAGCAGGGCCTCGAAGCCCTGGCGCTGGTGGAAGCTCTCTTCCTTGCAGATGCGGATCATGGCCCGCGCATAGGGCCCGTAGCTGCAGCGGCACAGCGGAATCTGGTTCATGATGGCCGCACCGTCCACCAGCCAGCCGATCACACCCACATCGGCCCAGTTCAGGGTGGGGTAGTTGAAGATGGAGCTGTACTTCGCGCGGCCCGTGTGCAGGGCTTCGAGCATCTGGTCGCGGCTGGTGCCCAGCGTTTCGGCAGCGCTGTACAGATAGAGCCCGTGGCCGCCCTCGTCCTGCACCTTGGCCAGCAGAATGGCCTTGCGCTTCAGGCTGGGCGCCCGGGAAATCCAGTTGCCCTCGGGCAGCATGCCCACAATCTCGCTGTGCGCGTGCTGGCTGATCTGGCGTACCAGCGTCTTGCGGTAGGCCTCAGGCATCCAGTCCTGCGGCTCTATCTTGCCGTCGGCGTCGATGCGGGCATCGAAACGCGCCTGCAGTTCCGGGTGGGCAAAGGCGTGGGCGGCTGGTGTGGTGCTGGCCAGTTTGGCCGGCTTGGCGTCCGACGGCGAAGCGTCGGGGATATCGAGGGCTTGGGTGTACATGCGCGGCTCCATACTGAGAGTCCAGGCCTCCGGGCGGGAGGCCGTTGGCGCATTGTAGTGAATTAACCGACCGAGCGGTTGGTTAATTGTTGTTGTGTCCCCAAGCTGCTGGGGTCAGCTGGTCTCCACCGTCCAGCCCGCGCCGGTTTTCTGCTGCAGCGCCTGCTGCACCCAGGGCAGGGCGGCGCGCAAGTCGGCCGCCAGCGTGTAGGGTGGGTTGATGATGTGCATGCCGCTGGCCCGCAGCACCGTGCCGGCGCGGCCCTGCGCCACCCGGGCGCTGGTGCCTTCGGTGGGGTTCAGACCCACATTGAGCTCGGCCTGCACCCAGGGCTTCTGCAGCCGCGTACCGAGGGCTTTGAGCTTGCGCGCCAGGCTGTGCGATTCTGGCCGCGCAATCACCGGGTACCACACGGCGTAGGTGCCTGTGGGAAAGCGCCGGGTGGCTTCCTCCAGCGCATCGAGCACCTCGGCGTAGTCGGTTTTCAGTTCGTAGCTGGGGTCCATGAGCAGCAGCCCGCGCCGGGTGGGCGGCGGCAGCGTGCTGCGCCAGCCCTCGAAGCCGTTGCTGCGCAGCACCTCGATCTGCTTGCCACGGCCCAGCTCGGCCACATGGCGCTCCAGCAGCCGGGCATCGGTGGGGTGTACCTCGAACAGCTTGAGCTTGTCCTGCGGGCGCAGCAGAGCCTGCGCAATCCAGGGCGAACCGGGGTAGGTGCGCACCGAGCCACCAGAGTTGAAGCCCATGACCACCGACACGTAGTCGGCCACCAGCGCAGGAACCTCGCTGGCATGCCCGGAAGGTTTTGTGCCCGCGCTGGGCAAGGCAGCCAGCAGGCGAAACAGTCCTGCATCGGACTCGGCGGACGTGCGCGCGTGTTCCTGGTCCAGCCGGTACACACCCGCGCCCGCGTGGGTATCCACCACGCTGAAACCCGTGTCCTTCTGCGCCATGTAGCGCAGGATGGCCACCAGCGTCATGTGCTTGAGGACGTCGGCGTGGTTGCCGGCGTGGAAGGCGTGGCGGTAACTGAACATGGCGGGATGTTACCTGAGCGTCTGCCCGGCGCGTTCCCTTCCGGCACACGCCAGTTGCCTCCAGAGCGCGGCCGCCCTATAATGGAAGGCTTCGCAGCGCTTTTGTGGCTCCGCGGCGAAGGTGTTTTGGACGTGATTAGGGGATTTCCCCGAGCTTGCGCCCGAGGCAGATCACCGCCTAAGAGGTTTCCACCAGAGAAACACCGACCGCGGAAAAGAGCCCGCCAAACCCTCTTTTACCAAGAGAAAACTCATGACCAAAACGTTCAGCGCCAAACCCGCTGACGTGGTGCACGAGTGGTTTGTGATTGACGCCACCGACAAGGTGCTCGGACGGGTCGCCAGCGAAGTGGCCCTCCGTCTGCGCGGCAAACACAAAGCCATTTACACGCCCCACGTCGATACCGGTGACTTCATCGTCATCATCAACGCCGCGAAAATCAAAGTCACGGGCAACAAAGCCCTCGACAAGGTGTACTACCGCCACTCCGGTTTCCCCGGTGGCATCTACGGCACCAACTTCCGCGACATGCAAGCCAAGCACCCGGGCCGCGCCCTGGAAAAGGCCGTCAAGGGCATGCTGCCCAAGGGCCCGCTCGGTTACGCCATGATCAAGAAGCTCAAGGTATACGGTGGCCCCGAGCACCCGCATACCGCCCAGCAACCCAAAGTGTTGGAAGTTTAAGGAGCCGAGATGATTGGTGAATGGAACAATGGCACCGGCCGTCGCAAATCCAGCGTCGCCCGCGTGTTTCTGAAAAAAGGCTCCGGCAAGATCACGGTCAACGGCAAGGACATCGAAGCATTCTTTGGCCGCCAGACCTCGATCATGATTGCCAAGCAGCCCCTGCTGCTGACCAACCACGCCGAGACTTTCGACGTGCAGGTCAACGTGCATGGCGGTGGTGAATCGGGCCAGGCCGGTGCGGTGCGTCATGGCATCACCCGTGCGCTGATCGATTACGACGCTGCCCTCAAGCCCGCCCTGAGCGCCGCTGGTTTCGTGACCCGCGACGCCCGCGAGGTGGAGCGTAAGAAGGTCGGTCTGCGTTCTGCACGCCGCCGCAAGCAGTTCAGCAAGCGCTGATTCTTCGCTGCAAGCACCCCGAAAACCGCCTCAAGACTGGCTCTTGCGGCGGTTTTTGACTTATGGTGCAGCCATGAGAAAGACCAAAGACCGATGAGACTGCGCCTGTTGCGCCGCCGTATGACCATCAGCGCCCCGCGCATGGCCATACGCAGTGCCTTGCCCTGGCCAGTGCGCTGGCTGGTGGCCGGCGTCATGCTGGGCCTGTCGGGTGCCGTGGCCCTGTGGGCGTTCGAGTTTGGCAAGACTGTGGCGGGCATCGACCAGGGCACCCATGAAGAGGTAGTGGCTCTGCGTGCCGAGGTGGCCACGCTGCGCCAGACGCTGGTACAGGCACAGGCCCTGGCCAGTGCCGCCGAGAGCCTGGTTGCCACCGAACGCGCTGCTCAGGAAGCGCTGCTGGCCCAGATGCGCCAGATCGAGAACGACAACACCAATTTGCGCAACGATCTGGCTTTCTTTGAGCGGTTGATCCCGGCTGCTGCCAGCGAGAGCGTGGCGGTGCGGGGCTTGCAAGGGGAGCGCTTTGGCGAAAGCCAGTTGAAGTGGCAGGCGCTACTGATCCAGGCGCAGCGCAACGTGCAGGAGTTCAGTGGGGTCATCGAGATTGGCCTGACCGGGACCCTGAACGGCCAGCCCTGGGGCCAGGATGTGGCAGCCCGGCAGCCCGTGGTTTTCAAGCAGTACCTGCGGTTGGAAGGCTTGCTCGACCTGCCGCCGCAGGCCGTGGTACAAACCATCACAGCCAAAATCATGCAGGGCAACCGGGTAAAGACCGTTCAGGTCTTCAAGTTGGGTTGACCCAGTCGCCGCAGCTTGACCTCCAAGCGTCTGTTCCCAAGCCCCACTGCGACCGTCCGGCAGGCCACCGGCTGGCAGTGGCAAACCCAGCACAGGAGTTCTGATCCATGTTTGGAAAGAAGAAGCAACCGCCCGTCAAGAGCCTGATTGCCCATGGCACCAGTGTTCGCGGCCTGATCGAGTTCCAGGAGGGGCTGCGTATTGATGGCGAGGTGACCGGTGACATTCTGGCTGCGCCTGGAAAGTCGAGCTTGCTGGTGGTGAGCGAGTCGGCCAGGGTGACCGGTCAGATTCAGGCCGATCATGTGGTCATCAACGGTGAGGTGGTGGGTCCGGTCATGGCGCGGGAGTTGCTGGAACTGCAGCCCACGGCGCGCATCCGGGGTGATGTGTCCTACGGGGGTCTCGAAATGCACCAGGGGGCCACCATTTCGGGCAAGCTTCAGCCGCTCGATGGCAGCGAGGCGGGGGGCGAACAAGGCGAAAAGCCCCTGCTGTCGTTGGCGTCAAAGGCTGGATGATGGCCTTTTCCGACTAAGCTGCTGTACTATTGTGGAAACTGATTCTCTGACAGGACAAGCACCATGAGCGCACTAGCCGAAAACATCCAGACCGACATGCCTGCCCCGCTGATCTTCACCGACAGCGCAGCAGCCAAGGTGGCCGACCTGATTGCCGAAGAGGGCAACCCGGACCTCAAGCTGCGGGTGTTTGTACAGGGTGGCGGCTGCTCAGGCTTCCAGTACGGCTTCACGTTCGATGAAGTAGTCAACGAAGACGACACCACCATGACCAAGAACGGTGTGTCGCTGCTCATCGATTCCATGAGCTACCAGTACCTGCTGGGCGCCGAGATTGATTACAAGGAAGACCTGCAAGGCGCGCAGTTCGTGATCAAGAACCCGAACGCCACCACCACCTGCGGTTGCGGGTCGAGCTTCAGCGTCTGACTTTCCAGGCGGCGTCCATACGCCGCCCTGCCGGTTCAGGCCGGTACCCACGAGCCCAGTATTCTGGGGCCTTGCGCCCCGGTCACGCTGGGCTCGTTGCCATGCTGGCCCTGCAGAAAACGCCAGGTGAGCCACGCAAACGCGGCAGCTTCTACCCACTGGACAGGCCAGCCACGGGCCGATGTGGGCTGCACCACGCAGCCGGGCAGGCGACGCTGTAGCGCAGCCATGAGCGTGCGGTTGAGTGCGCCGCCCCCACAGACCAGCAGCTCGATACCGGGCCCGCTGCCCTGCCGGGCTGTAGATGCGCGTGCGGCCTCCGGCAGTGCCGCGGCGGCGCTGGCAGCAGTCAGTTCCACCAGCGTAGCCTGTATGTCGGCCGGTGAAAGGCCCGCCACACCGGATAGCCCTGGCTGGCGCGTGGCGGCCTGGAGCGCCTGCTCCAGCCACGCCGCATTGAACAGGTCGCGCCCCGTACTCTTGGGGCCTGACAGCGCAAAATAAGGCTCGGTGGCTAGCAGGTAGTCCAGCAGTCCGGCATGGGCCTTGCCACTGGCTGCCCAAGCCCCGTCGGCGTCGAAAGGCTGGCCGGTATGGCGTTGGCACCAGAGATCCAGCAGTACGTTCCCGGGGCCGGTATCGCTGCCCAGCACCTGTCCATCGCCGGGTAGCCAAGTGAGGTTGGCCATGCCACCCAGGTTCAGTACGCCTACGCCGCGGCCCGGATGTCCAAATACCTGCGCATGGAACGCCGGCACCAGGGGCGCACCTTGCCCGCCAGCGGCCACATCACGGCTGCGGAAGTCGTGCACCACCGCCAGGCCCGTGAGTTCCGCAAGCAGCGCCGGCTGGTTCAGTTGCAGGGTGTAGGCAGGGAAGTCGGGTGATACGCCAGCACGCTGCCCGCGCAACACAGCCCCGGGAGGGTGGTGCCGCACCGTCTGGCCGTGTGCGCCCACGGCCGCCACCTCATCGGGGCGGAGGCCCGCTTGCTGGCACAGGGACAACGCCGCTTGCGCGTACACCCGGACCAACTGGTCGCCGGCCACGGCGGCACGGTGCAGTTCGTCCTGGCCGGGGGTGTTGAGCGCCAGCAGTGCGGCTTGCAGGCCAGCCGGCAGGGGCAAGGACACACTGGCCAGCACCTCGGGGGCTGGATGCCATCGCATGAGCACACCATCCACACCGTCGAGCGATGTGCCCGACATCAGCCCAATAGTGTGCACCACTGGGCTGGGGCTCAGAGGCGAGAGTGCCGCCATGTTGATGGCCAGGTCACGGGCGGGGAACCCAGGCCGGAAGAATCAGTCGGCGCTGGCCTGCACCACCGTGGCTGCGGAGGCCAACTTGTGCTTCATGGCTGCGGCGTGCTGGTTGAAAGCCGGGCGGGCGGCTGCCGATACGGGTGTGCCTTCGTTGCGGCGGGCAATGGTGAGCGGATCCCGGTGTACGCCGGCCTCACGGAACTCGAAGTGCAGGTGCGGGCCGGTGCATGTGCCGGTGCAGCCCACAGCGCCCACCAGTTCGCCTTGCTCAATGCGCTGACCACGCCGCACCTTGATGCTGCTCAGGTGGGCGTACACGGTGACCACCTGATTGCGGTGCTGAACGAACACCACGTTGCCGTAGCCGCGCTGGGAGCCGGCAAATTGCACCACGCCGTCGGCCACAGTACGGACCGGGGTGCCGGTGGGGGCCGCGTAATCCACGCCCAGGTGGGCACGGCGGTCGCCGTGAACGGGATGGAAGCGCATGCCGTAACCGCTGCTGACGCGGGAGAAGGCCAGGGGGGCTGCCAGGAAGGCGCGCCGCAGACTTTCGCCCTCGAACGTGTAGTAGCTGCCTTTGCTGCCCGGCTCCTCGAACCAGACCACCTGGTGCGGACGGCCTTTGTTCACGAACTCGCCCGACAGCATGCGGCCAAAACTGAGGACTTCGCCATCGGCTTCGCGGGTCTCGTAGACCACGCTGAAACGGTCGCCGACGCGCAGGTCGCGCCGGAAGTCGATGTCGGCCGAGAACACCTCGGCAATCTGGTTGGCCACGGAGTCCGGCAGGCGGGCTTCGTCGGTGGCGGCAAACAGCGAGGTGCGGATGGTGCCGCTGGCCAGCCGGATGGACTGGGTCAGTTCGCCTTGCTCGATGCGGGAGGCGAAGCGCGGGTTCTGGTCGGCCTGGCGGTCTACCACGAGGCGCTGGAAGTGATCGGCGTTCTCGTCCTTGACCCAGCGGGCCTGCAAGCGCAGCAGGCGGTTCTGGTCGTCGGTTTCCACGCTCACGAGTTTGCCCACACGGCCCAGCAGCAATTGCCGCGCCTTCGCGTCGGCGCGCAGATGCGCCACCGCTTCGGGGTCGTTCACCCCCAGGCGCTGCAACAGGCTCTGGACGGTGTCATCGCGGCGGGTGGTGTCGCTGCGGAACAGCACAAAACCTATGCCGTCGGTGGGGGAGCGCTGGCCCGCCGACGTGGGCAGCGAGGTCAGGAGGCTGGCCGCTCCGGCGGTACCAGCAGCCTGGGTGGCCAGGCTGCCCGCTTCAGGGGTCTCTGCGTAGGTCCAGCCCGGCTCCACCGATTCCACGATCTGGCGAACCGGCAGGTCGGCCGCGTCGGGGGCCAGTGGTGCAATGCCGAAGGCGGTGACGCCGGTACCCAGCAGCAACGCACCCAACGTGGCCATGACACGCCGGGGGTGGCGGTTTAGCGCGTTCAGTGCGTGGGTGACTCCGTTTTGCAGGCCGTTGTGGTTCTGGGGCATGGGTCAAAGTGATTCGTTGGCCAGGTCGTAAGGCCTAGGCAAAAAGCAGGCCAACTAGAATGCGAACACCTGCCACCAGCAACTGACTTGTGGCAAATAACAGTCCAGTATAGCGTCGCCACCGCCTCTGACAATGGTAAAACCCCTTATGAATGAAGCTACTCGCACCGAGCCCAACCCCGCCGAGTCCCTGACACCGGCGGTACAGCACGCCCTGGACGTCACGCTGCGGGGTTGCGAGGAACTGATCCCCCAGGCCGACTGGGTGAAAAAGCTGCAGCGCAGCGAAGCCACCGGCCAGCCGCTGCGCATCAAGCTGGGGCTGGACCCCACCGCGCCGGACATCCACATCGGGCACACGGTCGTGCTCAACAAGATGCGCCAGTTGCAGGACCTGGGGCACCAGGTGATTTTTCTGATTGGTGATTTCACCAGCCTGATTGGCGACCCGTCCGGGCGCAACAGCACCCGCCCGCCGCTCACCCCGGAACAGATCCAGGCCAACGCCGAGACCTACTACCGGCAAGCCAGCCTGGTGCTGGACCCGGCCCGCACCGAGATCCGTTACAACAGCGAATGGAGCGATGCGCTGGGCGCGCGCGGGCTGATCCAGTTGTCGGCCCGCTACACGGTGGCACGGATGATGGAGCGCAACGACTTCCACGACCGTTTCCACGCGGGAACCCCCATTTCGGTGCACGAATTCCTGTACCCGCTCATGCAGGGCTACGACTCGGTGGCGCTGAAAAGCGACCTGGAGCTGGGCGGCACCGACCAGAAATTCAATCTGCTCATGGGCCGCCACCTGCAGGCCGAATATGGGCAGGACCCGCAGTGCATCCTGACCATGCCCTTGCTGGAAGGGCTGGACGGCGTGGACAAGATGTCGAAGTCCAAGAACAACTACATCGGTATCACCGAGCCGGCCAACAGCATGTTTGCCAAGGTGCTGAGCATTTCCGACACGCTCATGTGGCGCTGGTACACGCTGCTGTCTTTCCGTTCTATGGCTGAAATAGCTGCCCTGCAGGCCGAAGTGGCGGCCGGGCGCAACCCCAAGGACGCCAAGGTGATGCTGGCCAAGGAAATCACCACCCGCTTCCACAGCGCGGCGGCGGCCGAGGCCGCCGAGCAGGACTTTGTGAACCGCAGCAAGGGCGGCGTGCCCGACGAGATTCCCGAGGTGACCCTGGGCGGTGCCCCGCTGGGCATTGCCGCGTTGCTGAAGGCCGCCGGGTTGGCGCCTTCCACCAGCGAAGCCAACCGGCTGATAGACGGCGGCGGCGTGCGCGTGGACGGCAACGTGGTGAGCGACAAGGGGCTGAAGCTGGGCGTGGGCACCGTGGTGGTGCAGGTGGGTAAACGCAAATTCGCCCGCGTGACCCTGACCGCCTGACCGCCCTGTTGCCTTAACCAACCAAAGACTGGATTCCATGGACGCCGCCACCGCCCGCTGGCTAACCCCGAAGCGGCTGCTGACCGCCTCGGTGGTGGTGGCGCTCATCACCATTGCGCTCAAGACGCTGGCGTGGTGGGTGACCGATTCCGTGGGGCTGTTGTCCGACGCCATGGAGTCCCTGGTGAACCTGGCGGGCGCCGTGTTCGGGCTGGTGATGGTGACCATTGCCGCCCGCCCGGCCGATGCCGACCACCCTTACGGGCACCACAAGGCGGAGTACTTTTCATCGGGCTTCGAGGGCATTCTGATCATTGCCGCCGCGCTGGGCATAGGTTGGATGGCAGTACTGCGTCTGCTGGAGCCGCAACCTCTGGTGCAGCTGGGTTGGGGCCTGGGTCTATCGGTAGCCAGTTCGGTGCTGAACGGACTGCTGGCCTGGGTCATGTTGCGGGCCGCCCGCGTGCACCGCTCCATGGCGCTGGAGGGCGATGCCCGCCATCTGTTCACCGATGTGTGGTGGGCGTGGTGGGTGGGCTGGGGCTGGTCATGCTGACCGGCTGGCTATGGCTGGATGCGGTGGTGGCCATAGGCGTGGCGCTGAACATCCTGCGCGAAGGCTGGCGGCTGGTGTGGCGCTCCTCCCAGGGGCTCATGGACGAGGCGGTGGCGCCCGAAGTGCTGGCCACCATAGACCAGACGCTGGCCGGCTTCGCTCTCGAACGTGAAGGCGCGGAAATTGTGCGTTTTGACCACCTGAGTACCCGGCAGGCCGGACAGCGCTGTTTTGTGGACCTGCACATGCACCTGCCGGGGCAGTGGTCGCTGGCGCGTGCCGCTGCCCTGCGTGCCAATGTGGAGCAGGCGCTCATGGCGGCGGTTCCCGGATTGCGCGCCACCATTCAGCTGCTGCCCACCAACATGGAAGCCGACGCTAAGGCGCTGCCGCCCGATGCCATGAAAACGGGGTCATGAAGGCGATGTCATGAAGGCTGTATTGTGGCCGACCGCCTGCTGGCCAAGATCCTGAAGCTGCGCATTTTCTCCGACGCCGCGGGCAAGATGAATTTGAGCCTGCAGGACGTGGGTGGGGGCCTGCTGGTGGTGAGCCAGTTCACCCTGGCGGCCGATGTGTCCGGCGGCAACCGGCCCAGCTTCGGTGGTGCTGCCGCCCCCGATGAAGGCCGGCGTCTGTACGACTACTTCGTGGCCCAGGCGCGTGGGCTACACCCGGTGGTGGAAACCGGCCGCTTTGCCGCCGACATGCAGGTGACTTTGGTGAACGACGGACCCGTGACCATTCCGCTGCAAATGGCGTAAGGCTCAGTACGGGTTGGCAAACCCCAGCCGGCCCAGGATGAGTATTTCGTGGGCTTCCATGGCGCGGGCATCGCGGGCGCTGGTTTCGTGGTCCCAGCCCTGGGCATGCAGCGCGCCGTGCACCAGCAGGTGGGCGTAATGGGCTTGCAGCGTCTTGCCTTGCTCTTGCGCTTCGCGGGCCACCACCGGCGCGCACAGCACCAGGTCGGCCATGACCACAGGTTCGGCGGCGTAGTCGAAAGTGAGTACGTTGGTGGCGTAGTCCTTCTGGCGGTAGCTGCGGTTCAGTTCCTGGCCCTCTTCCGAATCGACGATGCGCACGGTGAGTTCGGCTTCGCGCGCCAGTGCGTGGCGCAGCCAGCGGTTGACCTGGGCGCGCGGCAGTGCGGCGCGGTGCAGCGCAGCTTCAGGAAAGCGGGCGAATTGCAGAGAGAGG
>JALOSG010000048.1 GCA_025458665.1 Serpentinimonas sp. | reverse complement strand
CGCAAGTCCTTCCGCGATGTGAAGAGCTACAAGCGGCGCAAGCGCTGGCTGGCCTGACGTTGCTGCCACCTGGGTTTCTCCCCCTTCTCTTCCGGCTCTCCTGCCTTCACTGTCCGTTCCCTTACCCCCATGCCCCATCTGGACACACTGGAAACCCGCGCCCCCGCCGAACGCGAAGCGGCACTCATGGCGGCTTTGCCCCGGCAAGTGGCCCACGCCCAGCAACACAGCGCCGCCTACGCCGAGTTGCTGGCCGGCGTGGATGCCGCCAGCATTTGCAGCCGCGAGGCGCTGGCCCGTCTGCCGGTGCTGCGCAAACAGGAATTGCTGGACCGCCAGAAGGCGGAGCGCGCCACCGACCCGCTGGGTGGCTTTTCCACCATAGGCTGGACCGGCTGGCGCGGCCGCAGTGCCTCTGCCGTACAAGGCGCCCGCGCGGCGCGGCGCATCTACCAGTCCCCCGGGCCCATTTACGAACCCGAAGGGCACGCGGCCGATTACTGGCGCTCTGCCCGCGCGCTGGCAGCGGCGGGCTTCGAGGCCGGCGACCTGATCCACAACTGCTTCAGCTACCACCTCACGCCGGGCGCCTGGATCATGGAAAGCGGCGCCCACGCCCTGGGCTGCACCGTGTTCCCGGGCGGTGTAGGCAACACCGAACAGCAGCTCGCCGCCATGGCCGACTTGCGGCCCGTGGGCTACACCGGCACACCCAGCTTCCTGAAAATCCTGCTGGAAAAAGCCGCGGAACTGGGCTTCCAGCCCTCCATCACCAAGGCGCTGGTGTCGGGCGAGGCGTTTCCGCCTTCCCTGCGCGACTGGCTGGCCGAGCGAGGTGTCGCCGGCTACCAGTGTTACGCCACGGCCGACGTGGGCCTGATTGCCTACGAAACCTCGGCCCGCGAAGGCCTGGTGCTGGACGAGCAGGTGATTGTGGAAATTGTCCGCCCCGGTACGCCAGACCCGGTCCCCGAGGGCGAGGTGGGCGAGGTGGTAGTGACGGTGCTCAACCCGGACTACCCGCTGGTACGCTTTGGCACCGGAGACCTTTCTGCTGTGCTGCCCGGCACATGCCCTACAGGACGCACCAACACCCGTATCCGTGGCTGGCTGGGCCGCGCCGACCAGACCACCAAGGTCCGCGGCATGTTCGTCCACCCAGCCCAGGTAGCCGAAGTGGCCCGCCGTTGCCCCGGTGTACTGCGGGCCCGCCTGGTGGTGAGCGGCGAAATGGCCAACGACCAGATGCACCTGCACGTAGAGGTAGGCTCCGCAGAGAGCGAAGCCGAGTCCCAGTCGGCGCTGCGGGCGGTCCTGGAATCCGCCCTCCGGGACGTGACCAAGTTGCGCGGGAACATCGTGTTTGCCACGGCTGGCAGCCTCCCCAACGACGGCAAAGTGATCGAAGACGCCCGGACTTACCAGTAACGGCAACGCCTTTGGGCCCTTTGTGGCGCCAAACTAAGTAGTTTCCGGGATCGCTTTGGGCACGCTTGCCGCTAACATGCAGCATCCATAACCCGGAGACGCCGATGAAAAAACTGCTTACCTTCGCACTGGCTGCCAGCACCGCCCTGACGGTTTCGGCCCAGACCTTCCCCACCAAGCCGATCACTTTCGTGGTCCCGTTTGCGGCAGGCGGCCCCACCGACACCGTGGCGCGCCAACTGGCTGAAGCCATGCGCAAACAGCTGGGCGGCAACGTCACCATCGTGGTGGACAACGCTGCGGGCGCCGGCGGCACCATCGGTGCCAACAAGGTGGCGCGTGCAGAGCCCGACGGCCACACGCTGCTGGTCTGGCACATTGGCATGGCTGCCACCGCTGGCCTGTACCGCCGCCTGCCCTTCAAGGCGCTGGAAGACTTCGAGTACGTGGGCATGATCAACGACGTGCCCATGACCATGCTGGGCAGCCCCAAGCTGCCTGCCAACACCTACCGCGACTTCGAGGCCTACATCCGCGCCAACGGCGGCAAGCTCAACCTGGCCCACGCGGGTCTGGGTTCTGCTTCCCACCTGTGCGGCCTGATGTGGCAATCGGCCGTGAAGCTGGAAAGCTCCATGCAGACCATCGCCTACCGCGGCACCGGCCCGGCCATGAACGACCTGATTGCAGGCACAGTGGACGTGATGTGTGACCAGACGACCAGCACCACCAGCCAGATCGAAGCTGGCCGCGTGAAGGCCTTCGCCGTCACCACCAAGGAGCGCATGGCCAACCACAAGCTGCTCAAGGACTACCCCAGCCTGCACGAGATGGGCCTGCGCAACTTCAACCTGACCATCTGGCACGGCATGTACGCCCCCAAAGGCACGCCCGCCCCGGTGCTGGAGAAGCTGAACACCGCCCTGCGCGCTGCCCTGAAAGACCCCGAGTTCATTGCCAAACAAGAAGCGCTGGGCGCCATCGTGGTGACCGACAACCGCGTCACCCCGGCCGGCCACAAAGCCTTCGTGGCCCAGCAGATCGATGCGCTGAAGAAAGTCATTGACGCCGCGGGCCAGTACGCAGACTGAACCCCTGCGTCCCGGGCTGCACGGCCCGGAACCCCCGCCCGCACGCCTTGGTGTACGGGCGGTTTTTTTATTCCCCCAATGACAACCCTGACAGCACATCCACTGCGGCTGGTCGACTCGATCACCGAACTTGGGCCACAGGATGCGGGCTGCCTCGCAGTGAGTGGATCACACGGAGGCCTGAGCGCTGGCGGCTACGCCATCGCGGCGCGCCCCTGGCTCAGCGTGTTCAATGACGCTGGCGTCGGCAAGGACGGCGCGGGCATTGCCGCTCTCAGCCAGATGCAGGAGGCCGGACTGGCCGCCTGCACCGTGGCGCACACCTCGGCATGCATCGGGCAGGCACACAGCACCTGGGATACGGGTGTGGTGTCGCATGCCAATGCCCTGGCGCTGGCACTGGGTTGTCTGCCTGGGGTCCGGCTCCGGGAATGGGCAGAAAGCCGCTAGCCTGGCCGTGAGCCAGGGGCTCAGATGCCCCAGACCACTTCGGTGTTCTCGCGGATGCTGTGCTGCAGCAGTTCGATGAACGGTGCCACACGGGTACGCAGGCTGACACGGTCGGGCTCGGGCTCGTCGTCACCGCTTTCCTGCGCCTCTTGCTTCTTGCTGGCGGCTACGGCCTCGGCCGCCTGCACGGCGGCCTTCAGTGCGGCCACCGCCGCTGGCAGTTGTTCGGGCAGGATGATGCCTGGCCGGCTGGGGTCTTTACCCAGAATCTCGAGCAGTTGCTTGCCGTTGGGCTCCAGCATCACCACGTCGCCGGCCGCCTTGGACTTGAATCGGTAGAGCATGGCGTTCTCCTTGGTTGGCTCGTCCCATCATAGGCGAGGCCGCAAGACCAGCCCTTGACTCAGCGCAATTGCCGCAGCGCCATGACCGCCTGGTTGCGCAGGCTCTTGAGGAGGGCCAACTCGCGCTCGTGGAAGTCGGCCCGCTGGGGTTCCGCATGGTCGGCGTAGATGAGACCAAAGGTACCACCCGCCCCCTGCAGCGGCAGCAGGAGGAATGAGGCGGCTTGCACACCACGCAGGTACCAGCCCGGAAGGCGCGCGGCCACGTTCGGCGAGCGGGCATCGCGGATCAAGGTATCCACGCCCTTCAGGGCCACGGCACTGAACAGGTTGTCGGGCGCCTTGAGGTCGATGCGGAACATGGGTTGCACCCGAAGCGCATCGCGGCCCAGGCACAGACGCCCTACCAATTGCTCTGTCCCCGCATCTCTCAGGCACAGCAATACACGCTGAAACTGCATGGCGCGGAACATGGTTTCGGCAATCATGCGCAGCACATCGTTCACGGAGCCACCATCCACCATGGCCTGGGTCACGTCTTGTACCCCGGTGGCCAACAGATCCACCGCCGACGCGGGTTCGTGCGCCAGCGGCGCAGCGGCGCGCATGGGCAGGTTGGCGGGCAGGTTGGCGGGCACATCCGCTGCAAGCACCTGCCCCGCCCGCAACAGGGTCAGTGCGGGCGAGTCCGGCGCCACCTCCAGTTCCATGGCCTGCACTGCAGCAGCCATCTTGTCGCTGGCGCTCAGCCCCAACTGCACCAGAGCCTGCGGGGTGTAATCCAGGCTGCTGGCATAGCGTTGGGCCAGCCGCTCCAGCTGCCGTAGCGAGTGTTCGGGGCCAGCGCGCAACAGGGCGTCGGCCGCCTCATTGCCTGCCGTGGCCACCCAGCGCAGGCGTTCCAGTGCATCGGTCAGGGGGCGGCTGGGCGGAGGGCCCTCCTTGCGCCGCATGAGGCGCTGCATGCTGCGTGGCAGTCGCCAGACGTCTGCCACCCCCAGCGCCAGCTCCTCAAAGCCAAGCCCCAGCACGCGCCGGGAAGCCTGATCCAGCGTGGTGGCGGGTGCCTCGGCCAGCATCAGCCGGATACGGTTGGCCTCCTGCGGAAAGTAGAACTCGCACAGCAGGCGCCCCAGGCTTTGGAACATGGCACCAATGAAGGCCTCCTCCTGCTCAGCCGGGGTTTTGCACAACTCCGAAGCGTAAGTGCCGGCGAACATGGCGCGCAGAAACTCGGTCTTGATCTGCTCGGCATGCGCCTTGTTGTGCATGTGCTCCAGCAACACCAGACTCATGGCAATGTTGCGCACCTCGGCAAAACCGATCAGGCTGACCGCCCGCGACACCGTGCTGATGTCACCACCCAGGTGCGCAAAGCGCGCCGAATTCACCAACCGCAACAGCTTGTTGGTGAGCGCCACGTCCTCCAGGATTTCGTTGGTGAGGTGGTTGAGGTTTTCATTCTCCGAACTGGCCAGCCGCTGGATCTTCACAATCTGGGCAGTCAGCCCGGGGAAGTCACTCTGGCGGCGCATGCGTGCCAGCAAGGTCTGCAGCACCGGATTCACCGCCCGCAGCGGCGTGTCCAGCCCAGACTCGAGCGGGGCGGGGCCTGTCTCCAGCGCATCCAGGGCGGTACGCTGGTCCAGCCAGTCTTGCAGCGCTGCAATGAAAGGGGCTGCGCTGGCAAACCGCTCCTCGGGCAGCGCGCACAGCGCGCGGTAGAGCAAGGCGCGCAGGCTGGCGTCGAGTTCGAGGTGATCGGGGAGGTCCGAATGACCGGGTGCAAGCAGGCTGGCAATGGGCAAGGCCCGCTCATCGGCCAGACTGCCCCAGAGAAGATTCACAACCTGCAAAGCCGCCTCTTCCAGCGTGGGCAGGGTATCGGCATCAGCGTCCGCCCACTGCCTCAAGGCCTGTCGCACAGCATCGGGCGCTGGATCGTCCGGACGCACCGGACTTTCGATAGGGCTGGGTTCAGTGGGTAACACGGCGGCCTTGCTGTGCCCAGCGGGCTCAGCGCCCCTCGGCCGAGAGCACGGTGTCCTCTATCCGGCCAGCGATTTGCCCCACCGCCAGTGCCGCCGGCGAGCCCGGTGTGTGCGTCAGCAGGAGCTGGCGGCGCATCACCGCCTCTTTCACAGACTGGTCCACCGGAATATCGCCCACATGCAGCAGCCGGACCACCTGTGTGCCTGCGGCCGCCGCACCCGCGCCCAGAAAGCGATTGAGAACCTGCTGAAGCTGGTTCACGATGTTCTTGCCATCGCCCGGGCGCACGGTCTGGTTCACGATCAGACGCACGGTCTGGCGCCCTTGCTGGGCGGCCAACACCTTGATGGTGGCATAGGCGTCGGTCAATGAAGTGGGTTCGGGCGTGGCCACCATCAGCACCTCGGAAGCCAGCGAAATGGCGAACAGCACCACATCGGAAATGCCCGCCCCGGTGTCCAGCAGCACCACGTCGTAACGCGGGACGATGTCGTTCATCAGCTTGAGGAACTCTTCCCGAATCTCCAGCGTGAGGCGGGAATACTCCACCAGCCCCGAACCCGCCAGAATCACCGAGAAGCCGCCCGGCGCCTTGATGATGGCGTCATCCAGCGTGGCCTTGCCGCTGAACACATCGTGCAGCGTGATCTTCGGGTAGAGGTTGAGAACCACATCGAGATTGGCCAATCCGAGGTCGGCGTCGAGCACCAGCACCTTCAGCCCGCGCCTCGTCAGCGCTGCCGCCAGGTTGGCTGAGACAAAAGTCTTGCCGACACCGCCTTTGCCGCTGGTGATGGCCATGACCTTGCCGCGCACGGGTACGAACAGACCAGCTGGTGCAGTGCTGGCCGTAGGCTCGGGGACGGGGTTGCGGGGTTCGCTCATGGTGTGGTCGTCATCGCCTCAACGCTCAGGCGGGAGGGGTCTCGGTCATCATATCGCCCTGTTCGCTGGCCCATCCGAACAAAAGACTCTTTTCTTCGGCGCTCACGGTGGGACCTGCCTGCGTCTCCAACTGCACCCGGTTGCGCCCACCTGCCTTGGCCATGTAGAGCTGCGCATCGGCGCGTTCGATCCAGGCCTGCGGGCTGGAGCGTATCCACGCGGGCGCGAAGGCGCCGCCACAACTCACCGTCAGTGCCAGGGGCGCATCAGGCCGGGAGGGAATGGGCAGCCTGGTGCTTTCCACCCGGGAGCGGATGCGCTCGGCAACCACGGAAGCAAAACCGGGTGGGCAATTGGGAAAAATGGCCACGAACTCTTCGCCGCCAAAGCGTGCCAGGGTGTCCATCGGGCGCACACACTCGCTCAGTACCTGGGCCACCGCCTTGATGGCTGCGTCGCCCACGAGATGCCCGTAACGATCGTTGACCTGTTTGAAATGATCGATGTCCACCATCAGCAGGAGCGCCGGTTCGCCAGAACGGGCCACCCGGTCGATCTCGCGCTCCAGAGAAAGCATGAAATGGCGCCGATTCAAAAGACCCGTCAGGGGGTCTCGGGAGGAGAGTTCGCAGAGCGCATCGAGCAGCAGTTGCACGTACTCGACGTCCGTGCCGTCGGGGTCAGAACGGTCTCGCGGAACCGGAAAAGGCAGGCCCGCCTGCGACAGCAGGGTCTTGACTTTGTCCAGTTGCAATTCGTCGATATTCACCGCAGTGGCTCGTCCTCGGCTGGGTTGCCCCCAGTGTAACTGAGCGCTGGAACTGCCCAGCGGTCGCCCGAGGCGTATCAATTCCGCCACGCTGGGGATACACTACGTTTTTATCAGTTTTCCCCTCTGGCAGCTGGGGAGCAGACGCAGTTTCATCATGGCTATCGACGTCACGGCAGATCCTACCCACCTCCTGCGCATCGTCATGGCAGCGGGCGGACGTCCGGCTGCGCCTGCGTCGACCCTGCCGCCAGACCCGCTCTACGAAAGCCTGATGGCCCACGCCCTGCAGCCGCCGCTGGAGGCGGTGGACGCCGATCTGCCTCTGTTGCAGGCCAGCACACTGCGGGAAAACATGGTGCTGCTGCTGGAGCAGGAGCCGCTGTACGCACGCATGGCGACCTCCGACCACCAGCGGGAAGCGTGCCTCGGTCTGCTGGAAAAAGTACCGCTGCCCGATTCCGTAGCCTTGCAGCTCAGCCTCTTGCGGGACACGCGGCCCGTCCTCTACCGACAGGCGCTGGGTGCCGCCTGGACCATGCTGTGGCTGTACCAGAAGCGCACCAGTGCCCGTTACGACCTGTGCATGGCGGCCAGTGCCGGGCTGTTGCACGATCTCGGCATGCTGCACCTGAGCCCCACGCTTTCCGACCGGCGCGCCGAACTCGGTCCACAGGAGCGGCAGGAACTCCATCTACACCCTCTCCTGGTGCGGGGTTTGCTGGAGCGTCACCACCACTACGCCAGCGAGGTGTTGCGCGCCGTCGCCGAACACCACGAATGCCTGGATGGGTCTGGCTACCCGCAAAGCCTCATGGGCGAGCGGATCAGCCCCATGGGGCGTGCGCTGGCTCTGTCGTCGGTGGTGGTCTCCCTGCTTGGCGACCGTCAGCGTGGCGGCGAGTTGCGGCTGTCCGCCCTCTTGCGCCTGAACCAGCACCGGTACGCCCCCGAACTCATCCGCCAGTTCCTGGCCTTGCTCCGGCCTGAGCAGGACCCTCGCAGCGCTGCGGTAGATGTGCTGGAACATGCGCAGGAGACTCTGGAGCAGGCAGGTCTGGTGGCGCGGGCTTGGCCACGCCACGCAGCGGGCTTTGAGGGCATTACCCCGGAGCGGCTGGCGGCCTTGCTAGCCGTGACCCGCCAGGTCGATCTCTTTTGTCGCAGCCTGTCGAGCCTGGGTGTTGACAGGGCCCGTGCTGCGCCAGCCGACAGCACCGCCGCCCAGCTTCTGCGCAGGCAGGAACTGACCCTGCTGGCCCGGGAAGCGGCGTGGCAGCTGCGTTCGTTGGCTCGCCAGGCAAGCCGGGGCTGGAATGCGGGCCCCGATGGCCTTGCCCCTGCCCCCCTGCGCCGCTGGCTGGAAGACGCTGAGGTGCTCAGCCAACGCACCTTGCCAGCGCAGTTGGACCGCCGAAGCAACGACACCCTCCCGCCGGCCACCCACCAGTTGCACACGGCCTGAGCCCCCAAAGCCGTACGACCTTTGCGGGAACTTGCCCTCTCTCGGGCGGTCGGATTAGCACTCGCTTGCTGAGAGTGCTAATATAGAAACAAGGACAGGCCGATGCCCGTCCAACCCGGAGAGAGGACCAACATGACGAACGCATCTACTTATGCCTTGGCTACCCCGGCCCAGTCGTGGGCGGGCTCGTCGCTGACCCTGCCCCCGCTGGGCAATCTGGACGCCTACATTTCTGCCGTGAACCGGCTGCCGCTGCTCACCGCAGAGGAAGAAACCGACTACGCCCGCCGCCTGCGCGACCACAACGACCTCGACGCCGCCGGCCGGCTGGTGATGTCGCACCTGCGCCTGGTGGTCTCCATTTCCCGCCAGTACCTGGGCTACGGGCTGCCGCACGGCGACCTCATCCAGGAAGGCAACGTGGGCCTGATGAAGGCCGTCAAGCGCTTCGACCCCGAGCAGGGTGTGCGCCTGGTGAGCTACGCCCTGCACTGGATCAAGGCGGAAATCCACGAATACATCCTGAAGAACTGGCGCATGGTGAAGGTGGCCACCACCAAGGCCCAGCGCAAGCTGTTCTTCAACCTGCGCTCCATGAAGCAGGGCTTCAAAGCCGATGCGCTGGACGCCGACACCCACCGCGATACCCTCACCGAGCACGAGATCGATGCGGTGGCCAGCCAGCTCAAGGTGAAGCGGGAAGAAGTCATCGAGATGGAAACCCGGCTTTCGGGCGGCGATGTGGTGCTGGACCCCAGCCCCAACGACGACGGCGAAGAGACCTACGGCCCGATCGCCTACCTGGCCGATGCCACCCACGAACCCACCGCCGTGCTGGAAGCCACCGAGCGAGACGCACTGGCCACCGAAGGCATTGCGCGCGCCATGGCCGAGCTGGACGACCGTTCGCGCCGCATCGTGGCCGAGCGCTGGCTCAAGGTGAACGACGATGGCTCGGGCGGCATGACGCTGCACGACCTGGCGGCGCAGTATGGCGTGAGCGCCGAGCGCATCCGCCAGATCGAAGCAGCGGCCATGAAGAAGATGAAGAAGGCCCTTCAGGCGTACGCCTGAAGCTTGAACCTCACACCCGGCGCAGCGCCGGGAACAGAATCACATCGCGGATGCTGGGGCTGTCGGTCAGCAGCATGATGAGGCGGTCTATGCCTATGCCGCAGCCACCGGCCGGCGGCATGCCGTATTCCAGCGCGTGGATGTAGTCGGTGTCGAAGTGCATGGCCTCTTCGTCGCCCGCGTGCTGGTTGTCCACCTGCGCCTGGAAGCGCGCCGCCTGGTCCTCGGCGTCGTTCAGTTCCGAGAATCCGTTGCCCACCTCGCGCCCGGTGATGTAGAGCTCAAACCGCTCGGTGATCTCGGGCTGCTGGTCGTTGGCGCGCGCCAGCGGGGAAATCTCGGTGGGGTGGTTACAGATGAACGTGGGTTGCCACAGCTTGTCTTCCACCGTTTCCTCGAAGTACAACACTTGCAAGCCAGCCAGCGTGCGAGTGTCCAGCCGCTCCTTGGCGGCATCCATGCCCAGCTTGCGCAACTGCGCCACCAGCCAGTCGCGGTCGTCCACGCGCTCGCCGGCTTCGGTGTGCTTCTGTATGGCCTCGCGGATGGTGAGGCGCTCAAAGGGCTGGTCCAGGTGCACCTCGCGGCCCTGGTAGGACAGGCTGGCCGTTCCGCACACCTGCTGCGCCACATGGCGGATGAGCTGCTCGGTGAACACCATCAGGTCCAGGTAGTTCCAGTAAGCGGCGTAGAACTCCATCATCGTGAATTCGGGGTTGTGCCGAACACTGATGCCTTCGTTCCTGAAGTTGCGGTTGATCTCGAACACCCGCTCGAAGCCGCCCACCAGCAGCCGCTTCAGGTACAGCTCGGGCGCAATGCGCAGGAACATGTCCTGCTCCAACGCGTTGTGGTGCGTCACGAAAGGCCGCGCGTTGGCACCGCCCGGAATGGGGTGCAGCATGGGCGTTTCCACCTCCAGGAACTGGTGCTGCACCATGAATTCGCGCATGCTGGTGACGGCATGGCTGCGCGCCACGAAACGCTTCCTGGCCTGCTCGTCGGTCATCAGGTCCACGTAGCGCTGGCGGTACTTGATTTCCTGGTCGTGGATGCCGTGGAATTTGTCGGGCAGCGGGCGCAGGCTCTTGGTCACCAGGCGCACCTTGTCGGCGTGGATGGTGAGTTCGCCCATGCGGGTCTTGAACAGCACGCCTTCGGCGGCCACGATGTCGCCCAGGTCCCAGTGCTTGAACGCTTCCAGCACGTCAGCGCCCACGCTTTCCAGGTTCAGGTAGATCTGAATGCGTCCGCCGCTGGGGCCGAAGGAGGCATCCTGCAGCGTGGCGAAGCTGGCTTTGCCCATGACACGCTTGAGCATCATGCGGCCGGCCACGCTGGCGCGCGCACCCAGGGGCTCCAGCATCTCCTTGCTCATGCCGTCGTACTCGGCAAACAGGTCGGCGGCCTTGTGCTGCGGCTTCACATCGTTGGGGAAGGCCGGGCCCGTGGTACCACTGGCAGCAGCTTCGCGCAGGGCCTTGAGCTTCTCGCGCCGCTCCAGGATGAGCTGGTTGTCGTCGCTGGGGGCGTGGGTGGCGTGAGGGGCAGCAGCAGCCGCGTCGGCGCCTGGGGCCTGAGAAGCCGGGGAGAATGGGGTGGTCATGGGCGGCACTGAAAAGGGCAGGCAGCGCAAGCTGCAAACCTTCTATTTTAGGTAGTTCAAGGGGGCGGGCCGGTTCGGGCCCGCCGGGGTGAAGGCTTTGCCCGCGGCGGGGCTTGCTGGGTCAGCCCGCGGCTTCGCCCAGATAGGCTTCGCGCACCTTGGGGTCGTCGAGCATGGCGCGGCCTTCGCCGGTCATGGTGATCTCGCCGGAGTCCATCACGTAGCCACGGTCGGCCACCTGCAGGGCGCGGCGGGCGTTCTGTTCCACCAGCAGCACGGTGACACCCTGGTCGTACACGTTCTTCACCACCTCGAAGATCTTGTCCACCATGATGGGCGACAGGCCCATGGAGGGCTCGTCGAGCAACAGCACCTTGGGCCGCGACATGAGCGCACGCGCCATGGCCAGCATCTGCTGTTCACCGCCCGACATGGTGCCCGCCAGCTGGTCCTTCCTCTCGCGCAGGCGCGGAAAGATGCCGAACATACGCTCCACATCGGCTGCAATGCCGGCCTTGTCCTTGCGGGTGTAGGCACCCATGAGCAGGTTTTCGGTGATGCTCATGCGGGTGAACACGCCCCGGCCCTCGGGCACCATGGCCAGGCCTTCGCGCACCAGATCCCACGCGCCCTTGCCTTTGATGCTCTTGCCCAGGTATTCAATGTCTCCGGCCTCGTAGGCCAGCGAACCGGTAATGGCCTTCATGGTGGTGGTTTTGCCGGCGCCGTTGGAACCGATGAGCGAGACCAGCTCGCCCTCGCGCACTTCGAGGTCCACGCCCTTGACGGCTTTGATGCCGCCGTAGGACACCTTCAGGCCACTGACCTTGAGGAGTAGTTCGGCCATGCTCAGTGTCCCCCCGTGCCCAGATAGGCTTCGATGACTTTTTCGTTGCGCTGCACTTCGGCGGGTGTGCCCTCGGCCAGCTGTTTGCCGTAGTCGAGCACGGTGACGCGGTCGCACAGGCCCATGACCAGCTTCACATCGTGCTCGATGAGCAGGATGGTCCGCTGGTCGTTGCGGATACGGTCAATCAGCTCGCGCAGCATGACCTTTTCCGTGGCGTTCATGCCGGCGGCGGGCTCGTCCAGTGCAATCAGCTGGGGGTCGGTGGCCAGGGCGCGGGCGATCTCCAGGCGGCGCTGGTCGCCGTAACTCAGCGTGCGGGACTTGTAGTCGGCGTACTTGGCTATGCCCACGTACTCCAGCAATTCCATGGCGCGCTCGGCAATGGCCTTTTCTTCCTGCTTGAAGCCCTTGGTGCGGAAGATGGCACCCAGAATGCCGGAACGGGTGCGCACATGGCGGCCCACCATGACATTCTCCAGCGCGGTCATCTCGGCGAACAGGCGGATATTCTGGAAGGTGCGCGCAATGCCGGCCTTGGCCACGTCCTGCACCGCGGTGGGCTGGTAGGCCTTGCCCGCCAACTCGAAGCTGCCTGAGTCGGGCGTATACAGGCCGGTGAGGACGTTGAAGAAGGTGGTTTTGCCGGCACCGTTGGGGCCAATGAGGCCATACACCTGGCCACGGCGAATTTCAATGCCCACCTCGCTCAGGGCCTGCAGGCCGCCAAAGCGCTTGGACACATTGGAAACTTTCAGGAGCATGTCGGTCATGGCAGGCTCCTCACTTGCTCAGGCTCTTGCCGTGTTCGGGCGCAGGCCACAGCCCGCGCGGACGCACCAGCATGATGACGATCATGGCCAGCGCAATGAGCAACTGGCGCAGGATTTCCGGGGCCAGACGGCCGTCGGTCATGGCCGTGAGGGGGCCAGCCACGTGGCGCAGCACTTCGGGCAAGCCCGCCAGCAGGAGCGCGCCCAGAATCACGCCGGGAATGTGGCCCAGGCCACCGAGCACCACCATGGCCACCACCATGACGGACTCCATGAGGATGAAGGACTCCGGGTACACACCCCGCATGAGCGAGGCGAAAAGCACACCCGCAATGCCGCCGAAGGTGGCGCTCATGCCGAACGCGGCCAGCTTCAGGTTGCGGGTGTTCAGGCCCATGGCCTTGGCGGCAATCTCGTCTTCGCGTATGGCCATCCACGCGCGGCCGATGCGTGACCGCTCCAGCCGGTGCGACACCACAATGGCGGCCAGTACAAACGCCAGAATCAGGTAGTAATACAGCGTGACGGACTGGAAGGTGTAGCTCCAGTCGCCCAGCGAAATGGTGAGGCGCTGGCTCATGTCGTGGCCGAACACGGTCACCGCATCCACCCCGCTCAGGCCTTTGGGGCCGTTGGTGAGGTTGATGGGGCGGTCCAGGTTGAGCATGAAGATACGCACGATCTCACCGAAACCCAGGGTCACGATGGCCAGGTAGTCGCCGCGCAGCTTCAGCACAGGCGCACCCAGCACCAGCCCCGTGACACCCGCCAGGAACGCCGCCAGCGGCATCACGAGCCAGAAGCTGATGTGCAGCCCGTCGGGGAAATTGGCAGCGATGTAGGCAAAGGTCTGCACCAGGTGTGGTGAGGCCAGCAGGCTGTAGAGGTAGGCGCCCACTGCAAAGAAAGCGATGAAGCCCAGGTCGAGCAGGCCGGCGTAACCCACCACGATGTTCAGGCCCAGGGCCAGCAGTACGTACAGCAGCGCGATATCGACAATACGGACCCAGGAGTTGCTGCCCGTGGCCTGCAGCAGTATGGGCAGCACCAGCAAGGCCACGGCGGCCAGGCCGAAAGCCGCGAATTTGGCGGAACGGGAATTCATCGTCATGGTGTGTTCCTCCGGGCTCAGGCTCGGTCGGCCACGCGTTCACCCAGCAGGCCCGAGGGGCGCAGGGTCAGCAC
>JALOSG010000226.1 GCA_025458665.1 Serpentinimonas sp. | reverse complement strand
GGCAAACACCCGCTCCAGCGCGCCCACGTAGATGAACACATCGGCGGCCAGCACCAGGTCGAACTGTGGCTCGGGTGGCAGGGCTGCCAGGTGGTCGTGGATGTCGGCGTGGGCCAGCGCGTCGTACACCCGCAGCGCGCGGGCCTGCTCCAGCATGGCGGCCGACACATCGACGCCAGTGAGCTGCGCGGCCTGCGGGCGGATGAGCGGGCCACACAGGCCGGTGCCGCAGCCCAGATCGAGTGCATGGCGAAAGCGCGGTCCCGTGCTGGAACCGGAGCCACTGGCAGCGCCCTCGGTGCCCGGTAGTCCTTCCACCAGCAGCCGGTGCCCCTGGTAGCCCAGTTGCTTCACCAAGTGGTCCTCGAAGTCGGCGGCGTACTGGTCGAAGAGGGACTCCACGTAAGTGCGTGGGGCATCGGGGACGGTGCTGGCGGGGTTCAGGGCGGCCAGGTAGTAGCGGTGCAGCTCGGCGTCGGCGCCCAGCTTCAGGGCTTGCTCGTAGGCATGGCGCGCTTTGTCCAGGTCTTCCAGTTCGCGCCACAGGTGGCCCTGGCGGCTCCACGCTTCGGCGTGGTCGGGCCGCACATCGAGCACCTGCTGCAGCGTGGCAATGGCGCGGCTGTGCTGGCCCAGCATGGACTGGCACTGGCTGAGCTGGAGGCGCAAGGGCAGGGCGGCGGCTTGCACCTGCGCAGGGGTGGCAGCGCCAGGCTGCGCCAGCACATCGAGTGCCTGCTCCAGGCTGTGGGTGGCGTCGGCCCAGGCCAGTGTTTCCATTTGCGCGGTGGCCAGGGCAGCCCAGGTGTCTACGCCAGCCTGCGCGGGGTCGGCGGCGGCGCTGGCCTTCAGCGGCGCAATGGCATCGGCAAAGCGGCCCAGGTGCACCCGGCTGATGCCGAGGTTCATGAGTACCGAGGGGCGGCCAGGCGCATGCTGCAGGGCTTCCAGGAAGGCGGTTTCGGCATCGGTCCAGCGGCCAGCCTCCGCGTGGGCAACCCCTTGCAGGAAGGAGGCGCGTGCGCGCTCCAGGCTGGCGGGGTTGGGGATGGTGGGCGGGGATACGGGGTGCATGCAGCGGTTGGCCGTGGGTTCAGCTGTTGGCGCGGCGTTTCAGCCAGCGCATCAGGCCGCCCACCACCGGCAGTTTCTCGTACAGCTCTTCGGCGGCGTCCCAGTAATCGCGGTGCAGGGTGATGCGCCCCTGGTCATCGAGTTCCAGGTGGCTGGCGCCGCGTATAGTCTGGGTCACTTCGGGGCTGTAACGCTGGAACCGGAACAGAAAATTCCAGGTGAGGAAGCACTGGTTTCCCTGCAGCACGCGGGCTGTGACCACGAAACGCGGCTCGTGCAGCGAGGTGTACATGTGGGAAAAAATACCTGCCACCGCCTGTACGCCTTCCACCTCGTTGAAGGGGTCCTTGAAGCGGGCGCCGGGCGCGTAGATGCGGTCCATGTGGCGCACGGCTTCGGGAGACAGTTGCTCGAAGAAGGCCACGATGCGGTCCACGGCGGCCTCGGTAGGCGTGTGCTGTTCTTCCATCCTCACAGGCCCGTGATCTTGTGCACCGCCGGAAAAAACCAGCGGTAGGGCAGCAGGCGCAGAAACTTGATGGCGCGGGTGAAGCGGCGCGGGAAATGGATCTCGAAGCGACCGGCAGCCCAGCCATCGACGATTTCCTGCGCCGCAGCCTCGGGGGTCATGAGGGCGGGCATGTCGAAATCGTTGTTGGCGGTGAGCGGCGTATCCACAAACCCGGGGTTGATGACGCTCACACCCAGGCCCTGGCGGTGCACATCGAGGTAAAGCGTCTCGGCCAGGTTGATGAGCGCGGCCTTGGTGGGGCCATAGGCCAGGCTTTTGGGCAGGCCGGCAAAGCCCGCCACGCTGCTGATGAAGCTCAGGTGGCCTGCGCCACGGGCCAGCATGGCCGCCAGCACGGGCCCCATCACGTTGAGGGCGCCGGCGTAGTTGATCTGGTGGTGGCGGTGCGCATCGGCCAGGTCGAACTGCTGCGCACGCATGGCGTTGTAGTGGCCGGCGCAGTAGCACATGACGTCCAGCGGACCCGTGGCGGTGAGGGTGGCGAAAGCGTTCTGCACAGCCGCAGCATCGGTCACATCGAGCGGCAGCGCGTGGCTGCCCGGATGCGCTTCGGTGAAGGTTTGCAGGGCGGCCCCGTTGCGCGCGGACACCCACACTTCGGCTCCCAGCCCATGCAGCTTCACCGCCAGCGCGCGCCCAATGCCGCTGGAGGCACCCACCAGCCATACGCGGCGGCCCGTCCACTGGGCCATCGTGGGGTTCAAACTCATGGCAGGCGCGTGAAGGACAGGGTCACCTCACCCAGTCGGATGCCGAACTTGCTCATGGTGGCGCGGTTGAGCATGACCTTGTCGTCGATGAGGTACATCCAGTCGTCGAACTGCACCTCGTAGACCTTGCCGTCCACCGGCAGGCGCAGCGTGTAGCCCCAGCGGAAGGCGTTGCCCACGGTCTGGCCGCTGGCCTCGCCTTCCACGTCGTCGGCGGTGCCGGTGTAGCGGCCGTTCTCGTGCTTGGTGAGGCGCCAGACACGGCGCTCGGTGGTGCCGTCGGAGTAGGTGAAGCGCTCATCGAGTACGCCCTGGTTGCCGTTCCAGGTGCCTTCCATGTCCACCACAAAGCGGCGTACCACCTGCCCGCTGCGGTCCTGGAACATGCCGTGGGCAATGAGCTTGCCGTTGAAGTACTGCGACAGGTCCAGGGTGGGCTTCTCGCTGGCGTATTCGTTAAGCTGCTGGCCTGCGCAACCGGCCAGCACCAGCCCGGCCAGGCCAGCGAGCAGAACCAGGCGCAGGGTGCGCAGCCCTTGCAAGGCGGCCTGCGCGGGCCGGCGCACGAGCGCACGGAGAACGGTGAACGGCGATGTCATGTGCTTTCCTTCAAGGGAGGCGTTGAAAACGGTTGCGGCCGGATGATGACCACGTACAGCAGGCCAGCGGCCATGAGTTTCAGGATGCAGGGCAGCACTGCATAGACCAGTGCCAGGGCGCGCAGGCCCTCGGGGTCGGTGGTGCCGGGCTGGTAGCCCATGGCACCCAGAAAGGGCAGGGCCAAGCCGGCGGCCAGGGCCAGGTTGAGCTTGGCCGCCAGGTTCCACCAGCCAAAGTAGGCGCCCTCATAGCGGCCACTGTCGCCTTTTTGCTGGCCTATGACACCGGCCAGGAGCGCACTCGGCAGGGCCAGATCGGTGCCCAGCGCAATGCCCGACAGCGCGCACACCACCAGGAAGTACCAGTGGTCTCCGGCGCCCAGGGTGGCGGTCCAGCCGAACACGCTGATGGCCAGCAGCATGCCGGCCAGCCAGGTACGCGCCAGGCCCCAGCGCTTCACCAGCCGCAGCCACAGCGGGATGGAAGCGGCAGCGCAGACGAAGTAGGTGGCCAGAAAGGCGGGTTCCATCTCGGGGACGAGCAGGCGGTCCTTGATGAAGAACAGCACCAGCGTGGCCGGGATGGCGCTGCCCATGCCGCTGAGCACAAACACGGCCATGAGGCGCCGAAAGGCGGGGCGTGTCCAGGGCAGGCGCAAGGAGTCCCACAGGGGCAGCGCCTCGGTCTGGGGCTGCAGAGCCGCGGCTTCGCGGGCGGCCTGCGCCTCGGGGCGTTCGGGTTGGGGCGCGCGTGTCCAGGCCAGCCAGCCCAGGCCCAGCGTCAGGGCAAACGCCGCCAGCCACGCATTCCAGCCCAGCAGCGCCGGCAACACCGAAGCCATGACCACGCCGATGAGGCCGGCGGCCTCCCGCCAGGCCACCACGCGGGCGCGGTAGACCTCGTTGCCACCCAGCCGGGCGCCCCAGGACTGGTGGGCAATCGACAGCAGGCT
>JALOSG010000047.1 GCA_025458665.1 Serpentinimonas sp. | reverse complement strand
AGCAGCATCTGCCACACCGTGGGTACTCCGGCGGCCATGGTGACCTTTTCGGTGTCCAGCAACTCGTAGACCGACTTGCCGTCGAGTGCCGGCCCCGGGAACACCAGCTTGCAACCCACTGCACAGGCGGAATACGGAATGCCCCAGGCGTTCACATGGAACATGGGCACCACCGGCAGCACGCAGTCGCGCGCGCTCAGGCACATCACGTCGGGCAGGGCCGCGGCGTAGGCATGCAGGATGGTGGACTTGTGGCTGTACAGCACCGCCTTGGGGTTGCCCGTGGTGCCACTGGTGTAGCACATGCTCGAAGCGTCGTTGTCATCGAAGCGCGGCCACGCGTAGTGGGTCGGCTGGCCGCCAATCAGGGCTTCGTAGCTGTACAGCTTGTCCACGCTGCCGTCTTGCGTCAGCTTGGCCAGTGTCGCGTCGTCGCACAAGGCCACCCAGGCTTTCACGGTGGGGCACTTGGCGGCCACCGCTTTCACGATGGGCCAGAAGGTGGTGTCGAAGAACAGCGCCTGGTCCTGTGCGTGGTTCACGATCCAGGCAATCTGCTCGGGGATGAGGCGCGGGTTGATGGTGTGCAGTACCCGGCCCGAACCGCTCACGCCAAAGTACATCTCGAAATGCCGGTAGCCGTTCCAGGCCAGGGAGGCTACGCGGTCGCTGTGGGCCAGGCCCATGGCGTCCAGTGCGCCGGCGAGCTGGCGCGAACGGGCGGCAGCTTGCCCGTAGGTGGTGCGGTGGATGTCGCCTTCGGTGCGGCGGGACACGATCTCCACATCGCCATGGTGGCGCTCCGCATGCTCGATCAGGTCGGAAATGAGCAGCGGGTCGTCTTGCATCAGGCCAAGCATCAGGTTCTCCAGAATCTAGGTATGGGGTTGCGGGGACAGCAAATTGTCCACTCGGAAATATCGCCTTTTTGTCGCCGGGGCGCCATCACGGTAAACCCTGCTGCGTTCAGGCCTCTGGGGCCAACGCCAGGGGATGCATGGGCGCCTGCCGGACAATACCCCCATGCAACTGCAAGCCAGCCGATTCGAATCCCTGGGCCCGGCCTTCTACACACGCCTGGGCCCCACAGCCCTGCCCGAGCCCAGCTGGGTAGATACCAGCGCGGCCTCGGCGCAGGCACTGGGTTTGCCCGACGGCTGGGATTCCGATCCAGCCGTGCTCCACGCGCTCACCGGCAGCGCGCTCGCGCCGGGATCATCGCCCCTGGCCAGCGTGTACAGCGGCCACCAGTTTGGGCATTGGGCCGGGCAGCTGGGCGATGGCCGTGCGCTGCTGCTGGGCGACCGCGCCGCCCCCACTGGCCTGTTCGAGGTGCAGTTGAAAGGCGCCGGGCTCACGCCCTACTCCCGCATGGGCGATGGGCGTGCGGTGCTGCGCAGTTCCATCCGGGAATTCCTGTGCAGCGAGGCCATGCACGCGCTGGGTATTCCCACCACGCGGGCGCTGTGCGTCACCGGTTCGCCCGCGCCGGTACGCCGCGAGGAGGTGGAAACCGCGGCGGTGGTGACCCGCTGGGCGCCCAGCTTCATCCGGTTTGGGCACTTCGAGCATTTCAGCCACCACGGCCTGCACGCCGAACTGCGCCAGTTGGCCGATTTCGTGATCGACCACTTCTACCCCGAGTGCCGCAGCCCTGAAGTGCTGGAACAGCACGGCGGCAACCCCTACGCTGCTTTTCTGGCGGCCGTGACACAGCGCACCGCACGGCTGCTGGCCCAGTGGCAGGCGGTCGGCTTTTGCCACGGCGTCATGAATACCGACAACATGAGCATTCTGGGCCTCACCATCGACTACGGGCCCTTCCAGTTCCTGGACGCCTACGACCCGGCCCACATCTGCAACCATTCCGACACCGGCGGCCGCTACGCCTTTGGCAGGCAGCCCAATGTGGCCTACTGGAACCTGTTCTGCCTGGGGCAGGCGCTGCTGCCCCTCATCCCCGACCAGCAACTGGCGCTCGACGCGCTGGAGCCTTACAAGGCCGATTTCCCCACCGCCTATCTGCAGGCCATGAACGCCAAGCTGGGCCTGGAGGCTATGCAGCCGGGCGATGAAACGCTGCTGGAGAACCTGCTGCGCCTGCTGGCCGCCGACCGCGTGGACCACACCATTTTCTGGCGCCGTCTGAGCCAGCACGCCCCAGGCCTGTTGAGCCACCCGGAAACACCCGCTGGCCCGGTGCGCGACCTGTTCATCCAGCGCGACGGCTTCGACACCTGGGCGAGGGCCTGGGCGGAACGCCACCAGAAAGAAGCCGCACCAGACAGTGCCGCCACGCAAGCCCGCATGCTGGCCACCAACCCCAGCGTGGTGCTGCGCAACCACCTGGGTGAAATCGCCATTCGGGAAGCCCGCGCGGGCCGCTATGGTTCTGTGGGTAGCCTGCGGTCGGCGCTGGAACGGCCTTACCATGCGCACGACGACCCTGCGCAGCCGACCCGCCTGGGCGCGATGGCCCTGAGTGATTTCCCGCCCGATTGGGCCGCCCACATCGAGATTTCCTGTTCATCATGAGTGCTCCAAACCACCGCCACTTCCCCATTCAGAAAACCGATGCCGAGTGGCGCGAACACCTGCAAGCGCGCCAGCGCGAAGGGCACGCCGAGCCTCTGGTGTTCGAGGTGACCCGGCGCGCCCACACCGAGCGGCCCTACACCGGCAAGTACGAGCGCGTGTGGGCCGATGGCAGCTACCACTGCGTGTGCTGCGGCCAGAAGCTGTTCGACAGCGACACCAAGTTCGACGCCGGCTGTGGCTGGCCCAGTTTTTCTCTGGCGGTGCCGGGGTCCATCACCGAGATAGAGGACCGCAGCTACGGCATGGTGCGGGTGGAAACCGTGTGCAGCCAGTGCGGTGCGCACCTGGGCCATGTGTTCGAGGACGGCCCGGCCCCCACTGGCCTGCGCTATTGCATGAACTCGGCGTCGCTGGACTTCACGCCCGGCAACCCATCGGGTGGCAAGCCGGATGGCCAGGGGCAGGGATAATCGCCACATGCGCTTTCTGATCGATTTCTTCCCCATCCTGCTGTTCTTCGGCGCCTTCAAGCTGTACGACATCTACGCAGCCACCGCCGTGCTGATGGGGGCCACGGTGGTACAGACCGCACTGATCTACGGTATCGACAAGAAGCTGCAAACCCTGCAGAAGGTCACGCTGGTACTGGTGCTGGTGTTTGGTGCCCTCACGCTGGTGCTGCAGGACGAACGTTTCATCAAGTGGAAGCCCACCGTGCTGTACGCGAGCATGGCCATTGTGCTGGCCGCCGCACTGTGGGGCTGGAAGAAGAACCTGCTGCACATGCTGCTGGGCTCCCAGCTCAAGCTGCCTCAGGGCGTGTGGGACCGCCTGGCGGTGGCGTGGATAGGCTACTTTTTCTTCATGGCGGCCATCAACGCGTATGTGGCGGTGGCTTTTTCCACGGAAGCCTGGGTGAACTTCAAGCTCTGGGGCTATGTGTTTCCTGTGGTGTTCCTGGTGGGGCAAGGCCTGTATGTGGCCAAGTACCTGAAGGAGGAGGAAGCATGAGCGCGCAGCCTCCCGTAGAGGATTTCGTTCCCACCGCGGCGGCCATTACCGCTACCTTGCAAGCCGCCCTGCAGCCCACCGCGCTGGAGGTGCTGGACGAAAGCGCCGACCATGCGGGCCATGCGGGCGCCAATGGCCTGGGCTATGGCACCCACTTCCGGGTGCGTATTGCCGCTCCGGCCCTGGCGGGTGTGAGCCGGGTACAGGCCCACCGCCTTGTGTATGATGCCTTGAAGGGTTACATCGACGCGGGCCTGCACGCGCTGGCCATAGAAATCCTGCGTCCTGCGCCCTGAACTGGCATCCTGCAGCAGCATCTGCGCCCAACCGTCCACCGCCTCCCCGTTTTTTCGTCTTCACATCCGTTTTTTCCCCCCTGAACCGCTCCATGAAACACATTCTTACCGCTGTTGCACTGGCCACCACCGTGGTCTTCTCCGCCCCCGCCTGGGCACAGAACCTGGCCATCGTGAATGGCAAGCCCGTACCCTCTGCCCGGCTCGATGCCTTGGCGCAGCAGGTGGAGCGTTCTGGCCGCCCGGTGGACGCCGCCCTGCGCGAGCAGTTGAAAGAAGAGGTGATTGCGCGCGAAGTGTTCATGCAGGAAGCAGAGAAGCGCGGCCTGAAGAACAGCAAGGAATACAAAAGCCAGATGGAACTGGCCTCGCAGACCATCCTGATCCGGGAGCTGTTTGCCGACTACCAGCGCAAGAATCCCGTGACCGCTGCGGAAGTGAAGGCCGAGTACGACAAGTTCACCGCGGCCAACGCAGGGCAGGAATTCCGCTCGCGCCATATTCTGGTGGCGGACGAAGCCGAGGCCAAGGCCATCATCGCCGCCATCCAGGGCGGCCAGAAGTTCGAAGACATCGCCAAGGCCAAATCCCTGGACCCCGGTTCTGGCGCCAACGGCGGCGACCTGGACTGGGCTACCGCGGCCAGCTTCGTGACCGAATACTCCGAAGCCATGGTCAAGTTGGGCAAAGGCGAAATGACGAAAGCCCCGGTGCGCAGCCAGTTTGGCTGGCACATCATCCGGGTGGACGATATCCGCGCGGCTCAGCTCCCCTCGCTGGAAGAGCTGAAGCCCGAGATCGAGCAGGAACTCATGCAGCAACGCATGGTGAAGTTCCAGGAAGACCTGCGCGCCAAGGCCAAGATCCAGTAAGCGCTTTACCGGAACCGGCCCGGGCGCTGCACCTCAGTGCACCAGGCGCCCGAACTGGAACTGCCCCGGCGCGGTGATGGGATCCACATCCACCGGCACCGTGCTCTTGGGCGGGAAGCGCCCCTCCAGAATCAGCCGCGACAGCGGGTTTTCTATCCGCTGCTGGATGGCGCGCTTGAGTGGGCGTGCACCAAACACCGGGTCGAAACCCACCTTGGCAAGCTCGGCCAATGCAGCCGGGCTCACCTCCAGCGTCAGGTCCATGCGGGCCATGCGGTCTTGCAGAATGCGCAGCTGTATGCCGGCAATGGAGGCAATGTGCTCGGCATTGAGGCCATGGAACACCACCGTCTCGTCGATGCGGTTCAGGAATTCCGGGCGGAAGTGGTTCTTCAGTTCACCCCACACCGCGTCCTTGATGTCCTCGCTGTCCTGCCCCACCATGGCCTGGATTAGGTGTGAACCGATGTTCGAAGTCATCACGATCACGGCGTTCTTGAAGTCCACCGTGCGGCCTTGTCCGTCGGTCTGGCGGCCATCGTCCAGCACCTGCAGCAGTACGTTGAACACATCGGGGTGGGCTTTTTCCACCTCATCGAGAAGGATGACGCTGTAGGGCTTGCGGCGCACGGCTTCGGTCAGGTAGCCGCCTTCGTCGTAGCCCACATAGCCGGGCGGCGCGCCAATCAGGCGGCTCACGGAGTGTTTCTCCATGAATTCGCTCATGTCGATGCGGATCATGTGCTCTTCGCTGTCGAACAGGAAGTTGGCCAGCGCCTTGCACAGCTCGGTCTTGCCCACGCCGGTGGGCCCCAGGAACAGGAAGCTGCCCAGCGGGCGGTTGGGGTCGCTCAGGCCCGCGCGCGAACGGCGTATGGCGTTGGCCACCGCCAGAATGGCTTCGTCCTGGCCCACCACGCGCTCGTGCAGCTTGTCTTCCATCTGCAGCAGCTTGTCGCGCTCGCCCTGCATGAGCTTGTTCACGGGAATGCCGGTGGAGCGGCTCACCACCTCGGCAATTTCTTCGGCGCCCACCTGGGTGCGCAGCAGCCGTGGCGTGGCCTTGCCCTCGGCGTCCTTGCCGTCTGGCTTGCCCGCTTCGTGCGCCTGCGCCTCTTTCAGCTGCTTCTCCAGCTCCGGCAGCCGGCCGTACTGCAGTTCGGCCACTTTGTTGAAGTCGCCCTTGCGCTTCCAGTCCTCAATCTGCTGGCGCACCTTCTCCATCTCTTCCTTCACATGGGCAGAGCCTTGCGCAGCGGCCTTCTCGGCCTTCCAGACTTCCTCCAGGTCGGCCACCTCGCGTTCGAGCTTACCCATCTCTTCTTCGATGAGCTGCAGGCGCTTTTGCGACGCCTCGTCGCGCTCCTTCTTCATGGCCTCGCGCTCGATCTTGAGCTGAATGAGGCGGCGGTCGAGCCGGTCCATGGCCTCGGGCTTGGAATCGATCTCGATCTTGATCTTGGCGGCCGCCTCATCGATCAGGTCGATGGCTTTGTCGGGCAGGAAGCGGTCGGTGATGTAGCGGTGGCTCAGTTCGGCCGCCGCCACGATGGCCGGGTCGGTAATCTCCACACCGTGGTGCACTTCGTAGCGCTCCTGCAGGCCGCGCAGAATCGCGATGGTGGCCTCCACGCTGGGCTCGTCCACCAGAACCTTCTGGAAGCGGCGTTCCAGCGCGGCGTCTTTCTCTATGTATTTGCGGTACTCGTCCAGCGTGGTGGCGCCGATGCAGTGCAGTTCACCCCGGGCCAGCGCGGGCTTCAGCATATTGCCCGCATCCATGGCGCCTTCGGCCTTGCCCGCGCCCACCATGGTGTGCAGCTCGTCAATGAACAGGATGATGCGGCCTTCGTCCTGCGCCACTTCCTTCAGCACCGCCTTCAGGCGTTCCTCGAACTCGCCACGGAACTTGGCACCGGCCAGCAGGCCGGCCATGTCCAGCACCAGCACGCGCTTGTCTTTCAGGGTCTCGGGCACCTCGCCGGCCACAATGCGCTGCGCCAGCCCTTCCACGATGGCGGTCTTGCCCACGCCGGGCTCGCCAATCAGCACGGGGTTGTTCTTGCTGCGGCGTTGCAGCACCTGGATGGCACGGCGGATTTCGTCGTCGCGGCCTATGACCGGGTCGAGCTTGCCCTGGCGGGCGCGCTCGGTCAGATCCAGCGTGTATTTGTTCAGCGCTTCGCGCTGGGCCTCGGCCTCGGGGCTGTCCACTTTCTGGCCCCCGCGCACCGCCTCGATGGCGGTTTCCAGCGCCTTGCGGCTCAGGCCAGCGGCACGGCAGGCCTCGCCCAGCGCGGTCTTGCTGTCGGCCAGGGCCAGCAGGAACAGTTCGCTGGCCACGTACTGGTCACCGCGCTTGATGGCTTCTTTCTCGGCCGCCTGCAGCAGCGTGACGGCCTCGCGGCCCACCTGCACCTGCTCCTGGCCCTGCACCTGGGGCAGCTTGTCCATGGCAGCTTCGGCCGCAGCCACCAGCTGAGCCGGGCGCGCCCCAGCGCGCTGCAGCAGGGCGCGCGGGCCATCTTGCTGGGCCAGCATGGCCGCCAGCACGTGCGGGGGCTCTATGTAGGCGTGGTCCTTGCCCAGGGCCAGAGATTGGGCATCGCCCAGGGCTTCCTGAAACTTGGTAGTGAATTTGTCTATCCGCATGGGATCGCTCCGAAATGACTCTGTTACCCGTCAAGTTGGGGCCAGAAGTGGCATTTCAAGCGATTTGGCGGAAATCGGGAGAGAGGCTTGCTATCCCCCGGGGGTATCACGCTCAGGCGTTGCTGGCCTGTATGCCCCAGCGGGCCAGCGCGGCGTCGTCGCTCACCCGGGCGTCCACCCAGCGGGCGCCTTCGGGCGTCTGTTCCTTTTTCCAGAACGGCGCCTGCGTCTTCAGGTAGTCCATGAGGAATTCGCAGGCCTGGAAACTGGTGCCCCGATGGGCCGATGTGACCACCACCAGCACGATCTGGTCCAGCGGCTGGAGCGGCCCCACGCGGTGCACCACGCGGGCGCCCAGAATGTCGAAGCGCCGGAACGCCTCGTCGATCATGCCCTCTATGGACCTCTCGGTCATGCCCGGGTAGTGCTCCAGTTCCATGGCCGACACGCTGGCGCCGTCGTTGCGGTCGCGCACGGTGCCTATGAAGCTGCACACCGCGCCCACGCCGGCGTTCTGCTGGCGCAGGGCCGCAATTTCGGCCTCCACGCTGAAGTCTTCGGTCTGTATGGATACGCGCGGTGCGGCCATGCTCAGCCTCCCGTCACCGGAGGGAAGAAGGCCACCTCGGCACCGTCGGCCAGAGGCGCGTCTTCGTTCACCATGACCTGGTTCACCGACATGCGCAAGGACTGACCTCGTGCCAGCGCAGACGCCCAAGGCTCACCGCGCGCCATCAGCTCATCGCGCAGCTGGCCCACCGTGGCAGCGGCGGTATCCACCGCCTGCTGGGACACGCCCAGGGCCTCGCGCAGGGAGGCAAAAAATCTCACTTGTACTTGCATAAAACCGATTGTCGCGGGTTCGCCGATGCGCGAACGCCCGTCAGGACAGGAAACCCGCCAGCGGCAGGTAATTCACCACATCGCCAGGCTGTATGGTCTGGCCCGGCGGGTTGTCCACCAGCCCATCGGCCCAGGCCACCGAGGTGAGCACGCCCGAGCTCTGGTTGGGGAACAGATCGAGCCCACCGGCCGCATTGCGGCGCACGCGGAGGAACTCGCGGCGCTTGTCCGCCCGGGGCCAGGCAAAGTGCGCGGGCAAAGGAAGCGCTGGGGGCAGCGCCGCCGCCGAACCACCCACCGAACCACCCGCCAGGGCCCCTTGCCAGTGCAGCAGGAACGGCCGCACCAGCAGCAGAAACGTCACGAAACTCGACACCGGGTTGCCGGGCAGCCCGATGAAATGGCAGACACCCTGCCCGCCCGCTGCGGCATCCCGGGGAATGCGCCCATGCGCAAACGGCTTGCCCGGCTTGATGGCCAGCGCCCACAAATCCAGTTCGCCCAGGGCCTGCACGGCGGGCTTGATGTGGTCTTCCTCCCCCACCGACACGCCGCCGCTGGTGAGGATCACATCGTTCTGGGCGGCAGCGCCGCGCAGCGCTTCGATGGTGGCGTCGCGCCGGTCGGGCACGATGCCCAGGTCGGTCACCTGAGCGCCCAGCCGCTCCAGAAGGCTGCGCAAAAAGAAACGGTTGGAGTTGTAGATGGCACCTGGCGGCAAGGCCTCGGGCGCCACCGTGCCGGGCATGACCAGTTCGTCCCCGGTGGAGAACAGCGCCACGCGAGGCCGGGGCACCACGGCCAGCGTGCCGTAACCAATGCTGGCGGCCAGGCCCAGCTCGGCGGGCGTGAGGCGGGTGCCGCGCGGCAGCACCACAGCGCCGTGGGCAATGTCTTCGCCGCGCCGCCGTATCCACTGGCCAGGCTCGGGCACACGCGCAAAGCGCACCTGTCCGGTATCGGCATCGGGCGAACCTTCCTCCTGCATCACCACCGCATCGGCTCCTGGTGGCACCGGCGCACCGGTGAAAATGCGCGCCACCGTGCCCGGCAGCAAGTCGGTGCCGGCATGCCCGGCCGGAATGCGCTGGGACACCGGCAAACCAGCACCACTCTGTGCAGCGGCGGCCACATCGGCCACACGCACGGCGTAGCCATCCATGGAGGAGTTGTCGTGCCCGGGCACGTCCAGAGCAGAGACCAGGTCTTCCGCCAGCACGCGGCCATCGGCCTCGAAGGTGGACACGTTTTCCTGCGCCTGCGTGGGCTCCACGGTGGCCAGCAGGGCCTGCAGCGCCGCATCCAGCGGCATGAGGGCGGGACGGGAATTCGGCTGCATCAGGGCTCTATCCAGCGGGGTTCCTCTTTGCCAGAAGCAGGGGCGCACTGCGTCTCTATGTAGGCTTTCACCTGCTCCACCGAAGCCGGCATGCGCTGCACGCGCTTGGGCAGCGCCTCTATCCCCTCGAAGCGAGGCGGGCGCTCAGGCTCGCGGCCCAGCGCTTCCACCAGCGTGGCGGCAAACTTGATGGGCAGTGCGGTCTCCAGCACGATCATGGGCACACCGGGCTGCAGGTGCTCGCGGGCCACTTTCACGCCATCGGCGGTGTGGGTGTCTATCATCTGGCCAAAGCGTTCCCAGGTGTCGCGCAGGGTATTCAGGCGGTCCTGGTGGGTGCTGGTGCCGCTCACGAAGCCGTACTCGGTGCGGGTAGCGGGGAACACCGGATCGTCGCCCAGGCTGAACTGGCCTTCGCGGCCCAGGGCATCGGCAAACAGCGCCTTGGTGCGCGCACCGTCGCGGCCCAGCAGATCGAAGATGAAGCGCTCGAAATTGCTGGCCTTGGAAATGTCCATGGACGGGCTGGAGGTCTCGAAGGTATCGGCGCTGCCGCGCACCCGGTACACGCCAGTACGGAAGAACTCGTCGAGCACGTTGTTCTCGTTGGTGGCCACCACCAGCTGCGCAATCGGCAGGCCCATCATGCGCGCCACATGGCCCGCGCACACGTTGCCAAAGTTGCCGCTGGGCACGCAGAAACTCACCGTCTGTTCGTTCGATGTGGTGGCCTGGATGTAGCCGGCAAAGTAGTACACCACCTGCGCCAGCAGCCGCGCCCAGTTGATAGAGTTGACCGTACCGATGCGGTAGCGGCGCTTGAAGTCCAGGTCGTTGGACACCGCCTTCACGATGTCCTGGCAGTCGTCGAACACCCCGTCTATGGCGATGTTGTGGATGTTCTCATCCTGCAGGCTGAACATCTGCGCCTGCTGGAACGGGCTCATGCGCCCGTGCGGGCTGGTCATGAACACGCGTATGCCGGCCTTGCCGCGCATGGCATATTCAGCGGCGCTGCCGGTGTCTCCGCTGGTGGCCCCCAAAATGTTCAGCTGTTCCCCCCGGCGCTTCAGCTCGTACTCGAACAGATGGCCCAGCAGCTGCATGGCCATGTCCTTGAACGCCAGCGTGGGGCCATTGGACAGCGCCTCCAGCCACAGGCCGTTTTCCAGGTGGCGCAGCGGCACGATCTCGCCGGTGCCAAACACCTCGGCGGTGTAGGTCTTGTGGCACAGCACGCGCAAATCGGCGGCGGGAATGTCGTCCACGTACAGGGACAGGATCTCGAAGGCCAGTTCCGCGTAGCTCTGCTCGTGGTACACCTTGCGCCAGCGCGTCAGGGTGGCGTCGTCCACCTGCGGGTAGCGCTCGGGCAGGTACAGGCCGCCGTCGGGCGCCAGGCCCTCCAGCAGGATTTCGCAGAAGCGGCGGCGCTCGGGGTGGCCGCGGGTACTCAGGTATTTCACGTCTTGGTCCTGTGCGAATTCAATTCAATTTCATGGCAGCAGCGTTGCCCGGCAGTTCATAAGCCCACGCCATACAGGCGCACATCCACCCAGAACCGGGAGCCCACCAACGCCACGAAACCCACCAGCAAAATCAGCCAGTGCAGTTCGCGCTGCGCTTTATTGTCGGTCAGGTCCAGCAGCACCAGGTAGCCCCAGGCCCCCAGAAAACTCAGCAGCCCCTGCCCCACTGCGTGCCAGCGTGGCATGTGCCCCATGAGCACCACCCCCACCAGCAGCCCGAACCAGAAGGCCAGGTGCCAGCGCGGCTGTTCCACGTGCGCCATTTTCAACAGCGCCGCCAGGGTGAGGGCCGCAACCAGCGTGGGCATGGGCCGTCAAACCCGGCGGCTCAGTTCAGCTCTTCCTTGCGGATGCGAACCACCGGCGCCAGCACGGCAGGCAGCGCCTGGATCTGCGCCAGCGCATCGTTCATGGTGCCTTCGCGGGTGTCGTGGGTCAGGATGATGAGATCGGTCTGGCGGGTGCCCTCCTCGGCCTCGCGCTGCAGTACCGCGTCGATGCTGATGCCGCTTTGCGCCAGCAGGCCCGTCACCTGGGCCAGCACGCCGGCTTCGTCGGCCACGCGCAGGCGCAGGTAGTAGCTGGTCACCACCTCGCTCATGGGCAGCACCGGCAGGTTGCTCAGCGAACCCGGCTGGAACGCCAGGTGCGGCACGCGGTGGTGCGGGTCGGCGGTGTGCAGGCGGGTCACGTCCACCAGGTCGGCAATCACGGCGCTGGCGGTGGGTTCGCTGCCGGCGCCTTTGCCGTAGTACAGCGTGGTGCCCACGGCATCGCCCTGCACCACCACGGCGTTCATGGCGCCTTCCACATTGGCAATCAGGCGCTTGGCGGGAATGAGGCTGGGGTGCACGCGCAGTTCAATGCCGCCCTTGGCGCGCTTGGCAATGCCCAGCAGCTTGATGCGGTAGCCCAGCTGTTCGGCGTAACGGATATCGGCCCCCGCCAGCTTGGTGATGCCTTCCACGTAGGCCTTGTCGAACTGCACCGGAATACCAAACGCAATGGCGCTCATGAGCGTGGCCTTGTGCGCGGCATCCACACCTTCGATGTCGAACGTCGGGTCGGCTTCGGCGTAACCCAGGCGCTGGGCTTCCTTCAGCACCACATCGAAATCCAGCCCCTTGTCGCGCATTTCGCTCAGGATGAAGTTGGTGGTGCCGTTGATGATGCCCGCCACCCACTGGATGCGGTTGGCACTCAGCCCTTCGCGCAGCGCCTTGATGATGGGAATGCCACCGGCCACCGCCGCCTCGAACGCCACCATGACGCCACGCTTCTGCGCGGCCTCGAAAATCTCGGTGCCGTGCACGGCCAGCAGCGCCTTGTTGGCGGTGACCACGTGCTTGCCTGCGGCAATGGCTTCCATGACCAGGGCCTTGGCAATGCCGTATCCGCCAATCAGTTCCACCACGATGTCGATGTCGGGGTTGGCGATGACTTCGCGTGCATCGGCCACCACGCGAACACCGTCGCCGCCCAAAGAAGCCACCAACTCGCGGGCGCGCTCCGTGTTCAGGTCGGCCACCATGGTGATGGCGATGCCGCGGCCGGCACGCCGCTCGATTTCCTGCTGGTTGCGCTGGAGGACTTGGAACGTACCGCTGCCAACGGTACCAATACCGAGCAGGCCAACTTGTATGGGTTTCATGAGATGCGTGGTTGACGGAAAAACTCGGGGGCGCTGCGCCGCAAGGTCAGCGGGCGTGGCGTTTTCGGTAGTGCTCCAGGAAGCGCGCAATGCGGCCGATGGCCTCGGCCAGGTCGTCCTCGTGCGGCAGGAACACCAGCCGAAAATGGTCCGGGGTGGGGTAGTTGAAGCCGGTGCCCTGAACAATCAGCACCTTTTCCTCGGCCAGCAGGTCGTAGGCGAACTGCTGGTCGTCCTCAATGGGGTACATCTCCGGGTCCAGGCGCGGGAACATGTACAGCGCGGCCTTGGGCTTCACACAGGTCACCCCCGGAATGGCGGTGAGCAGCTTGTGCGCCAGGTCGCGCTGGCGGCACAGGCGCCCGCCCGGCGCCACCAGGTCGTCAATGCTCTGGTAGCCGCCCAGGGCGGTCTGTATGGCCAGTTGCCCCGGCGTGTTGGCGCACAGACGCATGGAGGCCAGCATGTTCAGGCCTTCTATGTAATCGCCGGCGCGCCGCTTGTCGCCCGACACCACCATCCAGCCGGCGCGGTAACCGCAGGAACGGTAGTTCTTGGACAGGCCGTTGAAGGTGACGAAGAACACATCGTCGGCCAGGGAGGCGATGGAGGTGTGCTGCTCGCCATCGAACAGCGTCTTGTCGTAAATCTCGTCGGCAAACACGATCAGCTGGTGCTTGCGCGCCAGGTCCACAATGGCCTGCAGCACCGGCACCGGGTACAGCGCACCGGTGGGGTTGTTGGGGTTGATGACCACAATGCCCTTGGTGGCTGGCGTGATCTTGCGCTCGATGTCCGCCAGATCGGGCGCCCAGCCAGCGGCTTCGTCGCACAGATAGTGCACCGGCGTGCCACCCGAGAGCGAGACCGACGCCGTCCAGAGCGGGTAGTCGGGCGCGGGCACCAGAATCTCGTCGCCCGCGTTCAGCAGGGCGTTCATCGACAGCGTGATCAGTTCGCTGGCACCGTTGCCCAGGTACACATCGTCCACCGTGACGCCGGCAATGTGCTTTTGCTGCGTGTAGTGCACGATGGACTTGCGCGGCGCAAACAGGCCCTTGCTGTCGGTGTAGCCCGCTGCCTGAGGGAGGTTCCTGATCATGTCCTGCACGATCTCGTCGGGCGGCTCCAGCCCGAACACCGCCAGGTTGCCGATGTTGAGCTTGATGATCTTCTGGCCCTCTTCTTCCATGGCACGCGCCTTGTCCAGCACGGGTCCGCGGATGTCATAACAGACATGGGCCAGCTTGGCCGATTTACGGATGATTTGGACGGGCATGG
>JALOSG010000046.1 GCA_025458665.1 Serpentinimonas sp. | reverse complement strand
TTCGTGACCATGTTCGACAAGCTGCAGCAGGCCTCCCGCCTGAGCGACGACGGTTCTTTCCCCTATCTGCGCAGCCACCCGCTCACCTCCGAGCGCATGGCCGACATGCGCGCCCGGGTGCCGCTGGACAGCGCCGAACTCCAGCAGCGCAGCGCGCTGGGTGCGCCGGGTAGGCAGGCCCTGGTGAGCGACGAATGGCACGCCATGATGGCAGCGCGCGCCCGGGTGTTGTCGGAGACCGGCATAGACCGCCTGCGCGCACTGGCGCTACAGGGCCGGCAGAGCAATGGCCCGCAGCGTGCCGCCAGCGACGTGACGGCGGTGGGCGTGCGTTACGCCGCGGCGCTGGCCGCCATGCAGCTGCGCGATGCCGACCTGGCCGAGCAGAGCTTGCGCGCCCTGTGGGCCAGCGGCCTGAGTGCGCCCGACGCGCAGGCGGCCGCCCGCTGGCTCACGCTGGAGACCATGACCGCCTTGCCTGCCCTGCGCAGCACCGACCTGGGCGGCGGCTGGAGTGCCCTGCAGCAAGCAGCCCTGGCCAGCGGCACCCGTGCGGGTTTGCTGGTCGGCGCCCGCGCGGCCCTGGCCAGTGGCCCGGACTCGGTGCGCGCGGCCAGCGAGCGCTTGCGCAGCTGGACCGCCTTGCAGCCCACCGATGCGCTGGCCTGGCAGACACTCTCCAGCCTGTACCAGGCACAGAACCTGCCCGCCCGCGCGGCCCGGGCCGATGCCGAAGCCCGGCTGGCCTACCGCGACGCCCCCGGCGCTCTGGACCGTTTCAAGGCCGCGCAGTCCATGGCGCGGCGCGACCCCAGCGCCGACCATTTCGAGCTGTCCATCCTGGATGCGCGGGTGCGCCAGGTGGAGCAGCAGGTGCGCGAAGAAGAACGCGAACTCAGGGAATCGGGCGGCTGACCCCGCCCCAAGGCCCTGCGCCGCTATGATGGCGCTCCCATGGCAGGCATACACATCACCGACATCGAGGCGGCCATCAACTACTGGCGCGCCAAAAAGCCCTCGCCCGATGGCGTGGCGCTGCCGGCGGAGACCCGTGCGCTGGCCGAGGTGTACGCCCTGATGGTGTATTTCCACGAAGACGAAGCCGACGAGGCCTCCATGCCCGCCAAAGCCCGCGACGCGTGGCTGCAGTGGTACGCATCCACCCCCGACACGCCCTGCATTGCCATCTGCTCCACCAGCCAGGGCGACGAGATGTGCAAAGGTTGCGGCCGCACCTTCGACGAGGTGCAGCTGTGGCCGCAAATGACCCCCGGCGAGAAGCGCCAGACGTGGCGCCGCATCACGCTGGAAGGCACGGCGTGGCGCTTCAACACCTACGCCGAGCGGGCGGTGGAAAACCGCTAAGGCGCTGGGCCTAGGTTGGGTGCTTACACCCGGCGCGCCAGCGCCACCGCATCGCCCACGTAGCTGGCCGGTGTCATGGCCAGCAGGCGGTCTTTGTCGGGCTGCGGAATGTCCAGCGAGCGGATCAGCGCGTGCAGGGCCTCGGGCGTGACGGACTTGCCGCGCGTCACTTCCTTGAGCTTTTCGTAGGCACCGGGCACGCCGTAGCGGCGCATGACGGTTTGTATGGGCTCGGCCAGCACTTCCCAGGCGGCGTTGAGGTCATCGGCCAGGGCTTCTTCGTTCAACTCCAGCTTGTTCAGCCCGGTCATGAGGGACTGGTGGGCCAGCACCGCATAGCCCAGCGCCACGCCCATGTTGCGCAGCACGGTGGAGTCGGTCAGGTCGCGCTGCCAGCGGGAAATGGGCAGCTTCTCGCTCAGGTGGCGCAGCACAGCGTTGGCCAGCCCGAGGTTGCCTTCGGCGTTTTCGAAATCGATGGGGTTGACCTTGTGCGGCATGGTGGAGGAGCCAATTTCCCCCGCCTTGAGCTTCTGCTTGAAGTAGCCCAGGCTGATGTAGCCCCAGATGTCGCGCGCCAGATCGATGAGGATGGTGTTGCTGCGCGCCACGGCGTCGAACAGCTCGGCCATGTAGTCGTGCGGCTCGATCTGGATGCTGTAGGGCTGGAAGGTGAGGCCCAGGCCCACCGGGGCGGCCGGGTCCTGGCCGGGCGTGTATTCGGGCGTTTCCACCACGCGGCGGGCAAAGGCCTCCCAGTCCACGTCGGGCCAGGCGCTCAGGTGGGCGTTGTAGTTGCCCACGGCGCCGTTCATCTTGCCCAGCAGCCGCACGGTGGCTATGCGTTCCCGCGCGCCCTGCAGGCGCACCACCACGTTGGCCAGTTCCTTGCCCACGGTGGTGGGGCTGGCCGTCTGGCCGTGGGTGCGGCTGAGCATGGGCACGGCCGCGTACTGGTGGGCCAGGTCCCGCAGGCGCGCAATGATGGCGTCGAGCCCGGGCAGCAGCACGGCGTCCCGGCCGGCTTTCAGCTGCAGCGCGTGGCTGGTGTTGTTGATGTCTTCGCTGGTGCAGGCAAAGTGCACGAATTCGCCGGCTTTCTGCAGTTCAGGCCAGCCGTCGAACGCGCCCTTCACGCCCATGGCCGCGTTGCCCCGTATCCAGTACTCCACCGCCTTGACGTCGTGGTTGGTGGTGCGCTCTATGGCCTTGATGGCATCGGCATCGGCCGGGCTGAATTGCGCCACGATGCTGCGCAAGTGAGCGCGCGCTTCTGTGGAAAGCTCCGGAAATTCAGGAAAGCCGGCATCGCTCAGGTGCTCGAACCAGGCCAGTTCCACCTGCACGCGCCGCTGCATGTAGCCGTATTCGCTCATGAAGGGGCGCAGCGCGGCCAGCTTCCCGGCGTAGCGGCCGTCGAGCGGGGAGAGGGCGGTGACGGGCGAAAAATCGGTGGCGGGGGAAGACAGGGACATGGTGCGGGGCCGGGTTGTGCGGGTGCAGCGGGGGAAAGCAGCAGAAGTCAGATTGTAGAAGGGGGCGCTGGCTACAATGGCCGCTCCCTAGGCTTCCTCCTATCCCCATGAAACTCATTGGCGCTGTCACCAGTCCCTACGTCCGCAAGGCCCGCATTGTCATGGCCGAGAAGAAACTGGAATTCCAGTTCGTGACGGAAGACGTGTGGTCGGCCGAGACACGGATCATGGAATCGAACCCGCTGGGCAAGGTGCCGTGTCTGGTGATGGAAGGCGGCGAGGCGGTGTTCGACTCCCGCGTCATTGTGGAATACCTCGATGCCCTGTCTCCGGTGGGTCGGCTGATTCCGGCCTCGGGCCGTGAGCGGGTGGAGGTGAAAACCTGGGAGGCCTTGGCCGATGGCCTGCTGGATGCGGCCATTCTGGCGCGCCTGGAGGCCACCTGGGCCGGCCGCACGCCAGAGCAACGCTCGCAGGCCTGGATAGACCGCCAGATGGACAAGATCACCGCCAGCCTGGCCGCCATGTCGCGCGGGCTGGGTGAGAAGCCCTTTTGCCACGGCCACAGCCTGACGCTGGCCGATGTGGCGGTGGGCTGTGCGCTGGGCTACCTGGATTTCCGTTTCCCGCAGATCGAATGGCGGGAGCCTTACCCCAACTTGGCCAAGCTGTACGAAAAGCTGGCGCAGCGGCAAAGCTTCATCGATACCACGCCGCCCTGATTCGCGGGCGTGCGGGCCGTGGAGGCGGGGATTTGGGCGTGGTGAGCCGGAAAAAATGTTCCGCGAAGCGCCCCAAGACGAAAAAAGGAGGAGGAGGAGGGAGGAGTGCCGCCTCGGGATCTCCATCAGGCCGGAACCTGCGTCGGCTTCGCGGAACCAATAACTCAACCACTGTGGTCGTGCAACCCAACCACGTCTTTATGAGGTAGGGGCGCAGGCCAAAGTTCCGGTGGTGCCGCGGGAAATCCCTTGTTGAGCCAGATCAATTTGTAAGGTCTTGTTTCAACACGGTTTTCGCCTTGTTTACTAAAATCGCCAGTCCCGGAGTGGGCGTTTGGCCCCTGCCCGTGCTGTCTGTTGGAAATAGCCATGCTGTACCCTGAACTCTTCAAGCAACTCGAATCGGTCCGCTGGGACATGGACAAGGACATCCCCTGGGACCAGTTCGATGCCAGCAAGCTCTCCGACGAGCAGGCCCAGACCATCAAGATGAATGCCATCACCGAGTGGGCGGCGCTGCCGGCTACCGAGATGTTCCTGCGCGACAACCGCGACGACTCCGATTTCTCGGCCTTCATGTCCATCTGGTTCTTTGAGGAGCAGAAGCACTCGCTGGTGCTGATGGAGTACCTGCGCCGCTTCCGCCCCGAACTGGTGCCCACCGAGCAGGAACTGCACGACATCCGCTTCGAGTTCGATCCGGCTCCGGCCCTGGAAACGCTGATGCTGCATTTCTGCGGCGAAATCCGGCTGAACCACTGGTACCGCCGCGCCAGCGAATGGCACACCGAACCGGTCATCAAGCACATCTACACCACGCTGAGCCAGGACGAAGCCCGCCACGGCGGCGCCTACCTGCGCTACATGAAGCGCGCCATAGGCAAGTTCGGGGACGAAGCCCGCGCTGCGTTTGCCAAGGTGGGCGTACTCATGGCCAGCGCCCGGCGTACCGCGCAGGCCCTGCACCCCACCAACCTGCACGTGAACAAGGCCCTGTTCCCGAACGACACCATTCAGAGCCGCCTGCCCAACCCCGAGTGGCTGGAGCACTGGCTGGACCAGCAGATCCGCTTCGATGCGGTGTGGGAAACCAAGGTGGTGGACCGCATCCTGCACAACATGGGCCTGCTCATGAACCGCAGCTTTGCCAGCGTGCAGGAACTGAACCGGTTCAGGAAAGAGATGATGGCCGGGCAGGCTGCGGCTGGAGCCCAGGCCTCTGGCGCGGCCGTTTGAGTATTTCGAAAGCGTTTCGAGAGCTTAGGTTTAGCCCAATGGCCGGCCTCAGCCTGGCAGTTTCAGGCTGCAGCGCAAGCCCCCGAGCGGGCTCTGTGCAAGGCTGAACTGGCCACCGTAAAGTTCGGTCAGGTCGGCCACGATGGCCAGGCCCAGGCCGTGGCCGTTCGGGCGTTCGTCAAAGCGTCTTCCGCGCTGCGCCACCACCTCCAGGTGTTCCTTGGCGAGTCCCGGGCCGTCGTCGTCAATCTGGACCGACAACTGGCCGGCTTGCAGAGCCATGACGATGTCCACCCGTCGCCGGGCCCACTTGCCCGCGTTGTCCAGCAAATTGCCCACCATCTCCTCCAGGTCTGAGGCCTCCCCGAGCCAGGAAACACTGGCGTCTGGCGGTGGTACGAACACCCAGTTCAGGCCCCGATCGGCGTGGATCTGGCGCATGACCTGAAGAAGCCGGTCCATGATGGCCAGCACATCCACCGGCTGGCCTGTGGCGCCCAGGGGGCTGCCCAGACCGCTGCCCAGGCGTGCCAAGTGCCGGTCGATCGTCTGGGCCATCGCTTCGACGTGCTGGTGAAGCTGGTATCCCGGTACGCTGGCCTGCTGCGTTTCCAGGCTCAGTACGGCCAATGGCTTCTTGAGCGCATGGCTCAGATCGGCCGCCTGGTTGCGCGCTCTCTCCACGGCCTTTGCATGACCCTGCAGCACCTTGTCCATGGCTTCGGCCAGTGGATCGAGGTCGGGGCCGTAGTGCTGCCCAAGCCGCTGCAGCGTACCTCTTTGCACCCGGGTCAGCTGTGCCCGAAGCTGCCGCACCGGCTGCAGCCCGAGCCGCACCGCCAGGGCGCAAAGAAGGCCCAGAACGAGCACCAGACCCAGCTGGGTCAGGAGCAGGGTTCTATCGATGTCGTGCCATTCCTGGTGCACCTCCCGCGCCGGACCAAACACGTAAAGGTCGAGCGGCTGTCCGTCCACCACCACCGGCACCTTCAGGCCCAGCAGCGGCTCTTCCTGGGGACCTCGCTGCGCGAACAGGGCGCTGTCTCCCCATGCAGGCCGGACGGTCGCGATGTCGAGTGTGGTGTCCCACAGCGAGCGGGATCTGATGCTCTCCGTGCCCGAGCCCAGCACCCAGTACCAGCCAGAAAAAATACGCCCGAAGTCGCCCTGCTCCATGCGCGCGCTGCGCAGTGCCAGCACTCCTGCGGTGCTCACTTCGGCCTGCAGCCGCTGCGACTGATCCCGCAACCCGTTCTCGAAGCCGCGCAGGACGGCGCTGCGCAACTGGTCGCGCAGTATCCATCCGCCGACGCTGGTGCACAGGATCAGGGCCGCCAGCGTGAGTACGACAAGGCGGACCGCGAGTGTCCATCGGGAGGGGTGCAGCATGGCAGATCAGGGGGAGTCGGCGGCGGCCTCACCCACCAACCTGAAGCCACGCCCGCGTTCCGTGTGTATGACCGGGGCAGAGCCGAGCTTGCGCCGGATCCGGCCAATCAGCACGTCGAGGGTGTTGGAGTCGGGGTCCAGATCCCGCGCGTAAACGTGTTCCGATATATCGGCGCGGCTGACAAGCTGGCCCGCCCGCGAGACCAGAAACGCGAGAATGCGGTGCTCTTGCGCCGTGAGAGCCAGAGCGTCGCCATGAAGAAAGAAGCGGTCGGTCACGGTGTTGAACTGCAGAGGGCCCACCTGCACGACCGAAGTGTGGGGCCCTAAAGCGCGCCGGTGGAGTACCCGCAATCGGGTGACAACTTCTTCCTGCAGGAAGGGTTTGGTGAGGTAGTCGTCGGCCCCGGCCTGGAATGCGTCCAGCTTGTCGCTCCAGCGCGCGCGGGCGGTGAGCACGAGGACCGGGAACACCTGCCGCTGCTCGCGCCAGTGCCGCAAGACAGACACTCCGTCCTGCCCCGGGAGACCCAGGTCCAGCACGGCGGCGTTGTAGGACTCGGTGCAGCCCAGCACCTGAGCCTCGTGGCCATCTGCGGTGTGGTCCACCACCATGCCAGCGGAGCGCAGCACGGTGGCCAATGCGCTGGCCAGCAGGGGATCGTCCTCCACCAGAAGCACCCGCATCAGCGCGTCCTGTCTTCCGTCAGCACCGCGCCGGTGTAGGCGTCTACCCTCACCTCCACGCTGCGTCCGCCCTGGAGCAGGAGCTCCACCTCGTAGTACGGACTGAGGCCCGGACGCCACTTGAGTTCGGCCTCGCTCGCGGTGGCCTTGAACCTGCTTTCCAGGGTGCCGATCAGGCCCGCCAGCGGCAGTATCTTCTGGGCCTGTACCCGGTCGCTCAGGAAAGAAGTCAGCACCCTGGCGTCCCGCGCATCCACGCGAAACACCTGCCCGCGGCCGTCCCGCGTGAGGATTTCGATCTCGTAGTGGGGTTCCGGCGTGTCTTCGTCCTCCAGTTCGGCCTGCACCACCACGCCCGGGTGTGCCGCGAGCAGGGCTCCTACCACCTGGGACATGGGAAGCAGCGTGAGTGCCGAACGCGGCCGTGGGATCTCTTCCCCCGTGACGGCGTCCACATACACCTCGGTCAGTTGCCCGTTGGCAATCTTGATCTCGTACCAGCGGCGCCCGTCGCTGCCCTGCTCCAGGTCTATGTCTACCACCCGGCCGGGGTGCTTGAGCAGGATGTTGCGCAGGATGTCGCCGAGCGGCTGCATCTTTCCCGACAGTACCTCGCTGCGGATCTGGTCGTGCTGGGCTTGCGCCACCAGGGGCAGGGGCGCGAGCAAGGTGAACAGCACGGTGAGGACTTGCAACATGGCCAGATCATAGTAACTCCGCACCTTAAACCGGACGTGAACAGCCTGTTCACAGTCCGTTCAATCCGCTGGGTCAACCATCAGCACCACAGAGCCCATCCGGTCTCTGCCCACTGACAGGTTGACCCCCATGATTTTCAAGACGAATTCCCCTCTCCGCTCTGCATGCCTGTGTGCCGCCATGGCCTGTGTGCTGGGTGCTGCCGCGCCTGCGACAGCCCAGTTCATCGGCCCGGGTGCGCAGCCCGTGTTGACGGATGTGGCTTCGGTGCTCGAGCGGCCTATCGACGATCAGCGCGTCAGGCTCACGGGCCGTCTGGTCCAGCAGATCTCGAGCGACAAATACCTGTTCTCGGACGGCACCCGGCAGATCCGGGTGGAAATAGACGAATTGTTGATGCCCTCCACACCCTTCGGACCAGACACGCCCATCGCCCTGGAAGGCGAGGTGGAGAAAGACTTCCTCGAGTCGCCAGAAATCGACGTGGACCGTCTGGTTCTGAAGCCCTGATGCAAGGCGACGCTGTACACCCACGGCGCTCGTCGGGCTGGTGTTGGCTGGGCGCCGTCTGTGTGGGCGTGGTGGTCCTGGTGGTGGTGTGGCTGTACCGCGCACCTGCTCTGGGCTTGCACTGGATGCTGGCGGCGCACGGACTGGCCGATACCGCATCACCCCGGGTTGGTGAGGGTGCAGGCGTTGCGGCGTACTGTGTGGATATCCAGGCGCATCCGGTGCAAGGTCTGCAGAACAACCTGTCTGGCCTGACCTTCAACGCAGAAACGCAGACGCTGTTTGCCATCATCAACCGCCCTGCGGCTGTGGCAGAGCTCTCACTCGATGGCGTGCTGATGCGCCATATGCCGCTGTCCGGTGTTGCCGACCCCGAGGGCATTACCCACGTGGCGGGCCAATGGTTCGTGGTGGCCGACGAGGCATCGAACCAGGTCTACTGGCTCGAGATAGGGCCTGGAGAGCGCCGTGCGGCGGTGCACCCTCAACCCCTGCTGCCGGTGCAACTGGGCGGAATCGGGAACCTGGGGCTGGAGGGCGTTTCCTGGGATCAGGATCGCGGTGTACTGGTTGTGGTGCAGGAAAACCTGCCTCAGCGGGTATGGGTGCTGGAAGGCTTGCAACCGCCGGATGGACCGCTGCCTTCCTCCGCCATTCGAGCCCGTGAATGGGCACCCGATGGGTGGCTGGCTCGGGTGACCGCCGACCAGTCTTCCATCACGGTGCGTTCAGACAACGGCCGCTGGTTGATGCTCAGCGCAGCATCTGCGCTGGTGGTGGAGTACACCCCCGATGGCGCTCTGGTTGGCCTGATGCCGCTGTGGCGGGGCCAGCACGGCCTGCAGCAGAAGGTTCCTCAGGCCGAGGGCATTGCCACAGACGACTCCGGCCGGCTGTTCGTGGTCTCCGAGCCCAACCTGTTTTACCGATTCAAGGCCCAGGCCCTGTGCGGCTGATTCAAGCGCCGAACACGTGGCGCCACAGTGCGCGCACGGCAGCGGTGTGTGCCGCCACGTGCGCGGGCTCAATCTGTGTGCTGGCCTCATCCAGCCGCGCCCGGTGTTGGCGCTGGCGCAGTTCGCGGTAGGCAATGGCGGCCGCGTCCCCCATGCCCGGTGCCAGCAGGCCGGCCGCCTGGGCCCGGTGCAGCAAAGCAATGTTGCCCACGTTGTCGCGCAGCTCGGGGTGCCGGGCCGCCTGCGACAACACCAGGAATTGCACGGCAAATTCCACATCGACCATGCCACCGGGGCTGTGCTTGATGTCGAACAGTCCCTCCTGCACCGGGTGGGCCGTGGCCACCTTGGCCCGCATGGCGCGAATTTCCTCGCTCAGGGCGGCGGCATCGCGCGGCGCAGTGATGACAGCTTCGCGCACTGCCTCGAAGCGCTGCGCCTGAGCAGCGCTGCCCAGCACGCAACGTGCCCGCGTGATGGCCTGGTGTTCCCAGGTCCAGGCGGTGTTGCTGCCGCGCTGCTGCTGGTAGTCGGCATAGGCTTTGAAGCTGGTGACCAGCAGCCCCGAATTGCCATTCGGGCGCAGTGCGGTATCGATCTCGAAGAGGTCGCCCTCGCCGGTTTTCACGGTGAGCCAGTTGATGAGCTTGCGCACGAAGGCGGCATACACCTCGGGGGCGCGCTCGTCCTCGTCGTCGTACACGAACACAATGTCGAGGTCGCTGCCGTAGCCCAGTTCCTTGCCACCCAGTTTGCCGTAACCCATGATGGCGTAGCAGGGCTCTTCGCGGTGGCGCTGTTTCAGGCGGTTCCAGCACCAGCGGCTGGTGATGCGCAGCATCACATCGGCCAGGGCACTCAGGTCGTCGGCCACCTGCTCCACGGTGATCATGCCTTCCACGTCGCGGGCCAGGGTGCGGAACACCTCGGCGTGGTGGGCGCGGCGCAGCAGGTTGAGCAGGGCTTCTTCGTCGTCCTCCTGGGTGGAGGCCAGCGCGGCACGGCGGGTTTCCAGTTCGCGCTCGAACACCACGGGGTCGAAGCGCTCCTCGTACATCTGGCGGCCCGCCAGCTCATCGATCACACCCGGATGCTTGAGCAGGTAGCGCGCGGGCCACCGTGCGGCGCCAAAAATGCGCAGCAGCCGCTCGTGCACGGAGGGACGCTCCTGCAGCAGGGCCAGGTAGCTTTCCCGGCGCAGCAGCGGCTCTATCCAGTCGGCCATGCGCAGCACGGCTGTTTCGCTCACGCGGCCTTCTTCCAGCCACGCGCCGGTGCGCTGCACCAGGCGCGCCAGGCGGGCACGCGCGTCTTCGCGCAGGGCCAGCACGCGGGGGTGGTTGCACCATTCCTGCACCTTGGCGGCGTAGGTGGCGGGCAGCATGGGCAGTACGCTCTGCAGGTCTTCCACCGCCGAGCGTGCCTTGCCGTTCTTTACGCCGTTGCAGTTGCCGTTGCGGCATTCGCCGGCCCCGGAGCCCAGCAGCCGGTCGAACTCGTGGGCCACCACTTCGCGGTGGGTATCGAGTGCGCTCAGGAAAGCGGCCAGGCTAGGGAAGCCCATGGTCTGCGCAATCCAGGCCAGGTCGTCGTCCCGGGTGGGCAGCACGTGGGTTTGCTGGTCGTCCAGGTACTGGATGCGGTGCTCCACGCGGCGCAGGAAGTGGTAAGCATCGGCCAGGGCCTGCGCGGTTTCCGCTGGAATGAGCCCAGCGCGCTCCAGCCGCACCAGGGCTTCCAGCGTGGGGCGGGTACGCAGTTCGGGGAACTGGCCGCCGCGCACTACCTGCAGCAGTTGCACGGTGAATTCGATTTCCCGTATGCCCCCGCGCGACAGCTTCACATCGTTGCTGCGGCCCGGGTGGCCGGCAGCCCGGCGCGTGGCGTGCTCGCGGATCTGCTGGTGCAGGCCGCGCAGCGACTCGAACACGTTGTAGTCCAGGTAGCGGCGGAACACGAAGGGCAGCACCACCCCGCGCAGTTGCTGCACCACCGGGTGGCGGGTGGAGTTGATGGGCGCCACCACACGGCTTTTGAGCCAGGCAAAGCGTTCCCACTCGCGGCCCTGCACCTGGAAGTACTCCTCCAGCGCGCCCAGCGACACCGCAGGCGGGCCGGAATTGCCGTTCGGGCGGAGGGCCAGGTCCACGCGGAACACGCTGCCGTGCTCGGTGGTGTCGCCCACCAGGGCGTACACGCGCTTGACCAGCTTGCCAAAGTATTCGTGGTTGCTGATGCGGTTGCGCCCCTCGGCGTTGCCGGTGGTTTCGCCATCGGCTTCGTACAGGTAGATGAGGTCGATGTCGCTGGAGACGTTGAGCTCGCGCGCGCCGAGCTTGCCCATGCCCATGATCCAGAACTCGGTGCGGCGCAGCGGGGGCGGCTCGCCCGATGACCGCCCGGAGGCCTGGGAGTCGGCCAGGGTATCCAGCACCATGGGTGCTCCGTGCAGCTCATCGAGTTCGGCCAGCGTCTGCTTGGTGGCCTCGTCCAGGGCCAGCTCGGCCAGTTCGGTGACGCTTCGGGTGATGGTTTCCAGCGGCATCTCGAACTCGCTGTCGAGCACGGCCAGGCGTTCCAGCACCAGGTGGCGCAACACGCGCAGGGCGCTGGCCAGATCGAGCCCCTGGGCCCGCAGACGCGCCAGAGTGACCTGCATGGACGGGTGGCTGGGCGCGCCGGGGGGAAGCAGGGACAATTCATGCTCATAGCGCCGCCGTATGCGCTGCACAAATCGCGAATAGGCCGCCGCCCCTTCATGTTTTGCAACATGTTGCTCGGGGGCGGTGGAACCCTCCAGTTCGTTGGCTATCATAATTTCGCGTGCTATGAATGCTTCAATTGCCAGCCCCACCCGAGCCTTGCGCGCCTTCGCATGGTGGGCCAAGGCGGCGCTGTGGCTGGTGCTGGGACTCTGGACCGCACTCAGCCTCACCTGGGGTGTACTGCATCTGGTCATTGTGCCGCGTCTGGACCAGTGGCGCCCGCAGCTGGAAAGCTTAGCCACCCGGGCTTTAGGGGTGAAGGTGACTGTGGGGGATTTGCAGGCCCAGACCGAGAGCCCGATACCCACCTTTGAACTGAGCGATGTGCGTCTGTACGACGGTGCAGGCCGCGAGGCGTTGCGCCTGGAGCGGGTCACGGCCGGGCTGTCGGTGCGCTCGGTGTGGCGCCTGGGGTTCGAGCAGCTGGTGGTGGAGGCACCTGCGCTGGACATACGCCGTACCGCCGACGGTCGTATCCTGGTAGCGGGGCTGGCGGTGGCCACCCGCGCTGCAGAGGCCAGCCCGCAGCCACCTGTAGTGGCCGATCCCGCCCAGGTCACCGAACTGACCAACTGGCTGTTCTCCCAGCCCGAACTGCTGGTTCGTCAGGGCACCCTGCGCTGGACCGACGAGGCACGGCCGGACGCGCCTCCGCTGGTCCTGACCGGGCTGGATGTGCTGCTGCGCAACGAGGGCCGCCAGCACCAGCTGCGCCTGGACGCCACGCCGCCCGAGGGGTGGGGCGAGCGCCTGACCCTGCAGGCGCAGATGCGCCACCCGCTGTTACAGACGCAGCCTGGCCACTGGAGCAGCTGGACAGGTACCGTGTACGGCGAGTTTCCACGCATCGATCTGGCTGCCTTGCACCAGTACGTGGACCTGTCGGGCTGGCTGGGCTTGCAGGTGGACCAGGGTCAGGGGGCCTTGCGTGCCTGGGCCGATGTGGCGCAAGGCGAAGTCACCGATGTGGTGAGCGATGTGGCGCTGAACCGGCTCGATATCCGGTGGGCGCAAGCGGACGAACCCGCGGAGGCCAACCCGATGGCCTTGCGTGGTCTGCTGGGCCGGCTGGAAATGGCGCGCACCGGACACCGGCTGGATGTGACGGCGCGCAATCTGCGGTTCAGCACCGCCGACGGCCAATCGTGGCCGGGGGGTAACCTGAGCTACACCCAGCGCCGCCACCCGCAAACTGGTCAGCTGGAACGCCTGGACGTGAGTGCCGACCAGATCGACCTGGCCGCCTTGCACAACGTGGTGCAGCGCCTGCCGCCCAGCGAGGCGTGGGCCAGCGTGCAGACGTGGAGCGCCGAGTTGCAGCCCACCGGTTTGCTGCAAGGTCTGCAGGTGCGCTGGAACAGCGCGGCGACCGAGCCGGCCGGCTGGCACGCTGCAGGTCGTGTCACGGGCCTGAGCCTGAATGCCGGAGCGCCGCGCCAAAGCCAGGTCAGCCCCGACCGGCTGCTGCCCGGGCGCCCCGGAGTGGCGGGCGCCAATGCCCAGTTCGACATGGGCGCGCAGGGTGGCCGCGCGCTGCTGCAGGTGGACAACGGACACCTGGAGTTTCCAGGCGTGTGGGCCGAACCCCGCCTGCCACTGACCGCCTTGAACGCCGAGCTGCGCTGGAGCCGTACCCCCGACGGTGGAGTCCTGGTGGAAGCGCCCACACTGAGCTGGGCCAACACCGAACTCAGCGCCAATGCCCAGGGCAGCTGGCGCACCAGCGACCCCGCTGCGAGCCCTTCGGGTTCGCGCTACCCGGGCATTCTGGATTTGCAGGCCCAGGTGGCGTCGCTGCCGGCAGCGCGGGTGCAGCGCTTTCTGCCCGTGGGGTTGCCCGAACCGGTGCGCCGCTACGTGGCTGAGGCTGTGGGCGCGGGCACGGTGCGCAACGTGTCGGCGCGGGTACGTGGCGACCTGTGGCAGTTCCCGTTCGAGAATCCCGCCGACGGCGAATTCACGCTGAAGGCCACACTCGATGCGGTGGCGCTGGACTACGCCCCGCCCTACCTGCACAGCCCGCAAGACCCGCCGTGGCCCGCGCTGCTAGGCGTGAACGGCCAGCTCGATATCGACCGGGTGGCCTTGCAGATAGCGGGCAGTGCCGCCGGTGCACAGGGCCTGCCTGGCCTGCGGCTGACCGAAGTACGCACTCGGATAGACAACTTCATGCACGGCGCAGTGGTGGAGGTGGATGCCGCGCTGGATGGCCCCGCGGCCGAAGCGCTGGCGCTGGTGAACGGCTCGCCGTTGCG
>JALOSG010000225.1 GCA_025458665.1 Serpentinimonas sp. | reverse complement strand
AGGCCAGGACGCCAGCCTCGCCCAGCTGCAGGCAGGGCTGGCGTGGCACTACAAAGAATACGAGCGGGAGCAGCCGCGTGAGGACCGGCTGGCTTACGCAGAAGCCGAAGACGCCGCGCGGGCCGCACGCAGGGGCCTGTGGCAGGACCGCCAACCGCTGGCGCCCTGGGACTTCCGGCGCCAGGCGCGCGCCCAGCAAGGCCAGAACCGCTGAAGCCATGAACGACGACGACACCGCCGCTTCCCGCCACAGCGACCCGCTGAACCAGAACCACGTGCCCGTAGCCTTCGTGGCTCTGTACACCGAGCCCGGCCGCACGAAGCCCTCGCTTTCCCGCAGCGATTTGCTGGAGCGCCATGCCCTGTGCGAGGACATGGCCCAGATGCTCACCGAGCACGCGGCCACGCTGCAGTTCAGCCACCACCTCCATGAATCCGAGACCTTGCGCCGTGTGCTTCAGGGTCTGCTGGCCCAGAGCGAAGCGCCCCAAGCGGCGCCGCTGCAGCCGCTGGAAGCGTTGTGGGTGGTGTGCCGGCTGGCGGAATTGCTGGGTTGGGCCTTGCCCAACCGGCTGCCCGAGAGCATGGGCATGGCAGGTGGGACTGGCATGGAATCGCGCGCCCAGGCCTGGCTGGCGCAGGCTACGGCCCAGCGCTAAACCGCCAGACCGCCTGGCAGGCGATCAAACCCGCCGTGCCAGCACCACCGCCTGTTTCGATCCGGTGGCCACCACCCACGTCCACACCCGTACCAGCCAGCCCTGCGCGGGGCCGGCGGCCAGGGCTTCGTCGCGGTGGTGCACCTCGTCCTCCCGGCAGGCATTCAGGGCGCGGCGCAGGTCGGGGTAGCGGGCATCTTCCTGCAGGTGGGCATCCAGGTAGTGCAGCTGCTCGGCGTAATGGGTGTCCACAAACGTTTCCACCGAAGCGATGGTGGCATACACCATGCGCGGCCCGAACAAAGCGGGCAGCGCCCCGGTAAGCCAGCCCGCCACACGCCATGCAGGCAGCAGGCGGCTGCGGTCCTGCGGGCGTAGGTAACGGTCGATGACGTCGAGGTGCTGCTGCTCGGTGGCCAGGTGGTGTTCGGCAAAGCGTCGCACCGCCGGGTCGCGCGCCACGGCCAGTACGCCCCGGTAAATTTGCACGGCGCCAGTCTCTCCGGCGTGGTCGCTGCGCAAGTCGGCGGTGACGGTGCGGTTCCAGCGTTCGGTGCAGGGGCTGGCCGGCGCGCCCGCGCTGCGCGGAGGAAGCCCAGAATGGGAACCCGTTGCGTGGGCTGCGGCGGGTTCGGCCAGGGCGCGTTCGTGCGTATTCATGGCTGGCATTGTCCCGGCTCAAGGGTTAACCCTTGACTCCAGTGGGTTGATGGCATGCGCTTAACCCCCAGAACAGATTTTGATTAGATTCTGAACTTTCAGGATTTAGTGAAATCTGATCCTGCAATCGGGCAGCCAAGGTCCAGCCGAAGCCTCCCCCGAATCCACTGCTGCCTGTACCCAAGGAACCGCCATGGCCAACCTCTCACCGCTGGTGCGCACATTCGTCTCTCACTTTGGCGAAATGGGCAGTCGCTGGGGCATCAACCGGACCGTGGGGCAAATCTACGCACTGATCTACGTCTCGCAGGAAGCGGTGCACGCGGACGACATTGCCGAAGCGCTGGAGTTCAGCCGCAGCAACGTGAGCATGGGCCTGAAGGAACTGCAGGCCTGGCGTCTGGTGGAGCGCCGCCACGTGCCCGGCGACCGGCGCGAATACTTTGTAGCGCCGGGCGACGCCTGGGAAGTCTTCCGCACCCTGGCCGAAGAACGCCGCCGCCGCGAGATGGAGCCCACCCTTTCCATGCTGCGCAACGCCATGCTGGAAGAAGCCGCCAGCCCGGAAGACCGCTACGCGCAGGCGCGCATGAAGGAGATGCACGACCTGATCGAGTTGCTGACCAACTGGTTCGACGACGTGCAGCGCCTGGACGCCGAGACGCTCGCACAGCTCATGAAGCTGGGCTCCAAGGTGCACCGCCTGCTCGACTTCAAGGACAAGCTCAAGGTAGTGGCGGGCCGCCGCGCCTGAGGCGCACCCATCGCCCCACTGTTTGGCTTCTCTCCCCCGGATTTCCCCAACTTAGGACTTCACCATGGACGCCCTGCTGCTCGCCAGAGCCCAGTTTGCCGCCAACATCACCTTCCACATCCTGTTCCCCACCATCACGATCGCGCTGGGGTGGGCACTGCTGTTTTTCCGCCTGCGATGGCTGAAAACCCGCGACGACGGCTGGCTCATGGCCTACCGTTTCTGGACCAAAGTTTTCGCGCTCACCTTCGCGCTGGGCGTGGTCAGCGGCATCGTCATGAGCTTCCAGTTCGGCACCAACTGGCCGGGCTTCATGGAGCGCACCGGCAACATTGCCGGGCCGCTGCTGGGCTATGAGGTGCTCACGGCCTTCTTCCTGGAAGCCACCTTCCTGGGCATCATGCTGTTCGGCCATGGCAGGGTCTCGGAGCGCGTGCACCTGGTAGCCACCTTCCTGGTAGCCTTTGGCACCACCATGAGCGCATTCTGGATACTGGCGCTCAACTCCTGGATGCACACCCCGGCGGGCTACATCATCCGCGATGGCGAATTCTTCGTCACCAGCTGGATGGAAGTGATCTTCAACCCCAGCTTCCCCTACCGACTCAGCCACATGCTGCTGGCCTCCGGCCTGACCGTGGCCTTCCTGCTGGCCGGCGTGAGCGCCTGGCAGCTGTTGCGCGGCAAGGCCAACGCCAGCACGCCCAAGGCGCTGCGCTACGGCCTGACCGCCGGCGCCATTCTCATCCCCATCCAGATTCTGGTGGGCGACCTGCACGGCCTCAACACGCTGGAGCACCAGCCCGCCAAGGTGGCGGCCATGGAAGGCGTGTGGGAGACGCAGCGTGGCGTGCCGCTGCTGCTGTTCGCAGTGCCCGACGAAGAAGCGCGCGAGAACCACTTCGAGATTGGCATTCCCTACGGCGCCAGCCTGATCCTGAAACACAGCCTGGACGGCGAGATACAGGGCCTCAACGAGTTCGAAGGTTCGCACCCCCCGGTGGCCCCCGTGTTCTATGGATTCCGCGTCATGGTGGGAACCGGCATGCTGATGCTGGCCGCCAGCTGGGCCGGGCTGTGGATGTACCGGCGCCGCGGCTGGGTGGCCGAGCGCATGCCGCGCCCCTTCCTGTGGCTGCTGGCCGGCATGACCTTCTCGGGCTGGGTGGCTACCGTGGCGGGCTGGTACGTGACGGAAATTGGCCGTCAGCCCTACATGGTGCAGGGCTTGTTGCGGGTGGATGAAGTTGCCTCCAGCGTACCGTCGCCCTACATCGCCTTCACCCTGGCGCTCTACCTCACGGTCTACGCCGCGCTGCTGGTGGCCTATGTGAGCGTGATGAAGCACATGGCCGAGAAACCGGTGGAAATGCCGGGGGTGCCCGGGGTGCCCGGCGCGTCACTGCCAGCCGGAGCCGCTTCTACGCTGCCGGTCTCGGGCAAGGTGGCGCGCGCCGCCGGTGAAGGGGCCGCATCATGAACTGGGCCGAAGCGCTGCCCATCATCTTCCTCGGGCTCATGGGCCTGGCCATGCTCATCTATGTGGTGCTCGATGGCTACGACCTGGGCGTGGGCATTCTGCTTCCGCTGGCCGACCAGCCGCAGAAGGACACCATGATTGCCAGCATTGGCCCTTTCTGGGACGCCAACGAAACCTGGCTGGTACTGGGCGTGGGCATTCTGCTCATTGCCTTTCCCAAGGCGCACGGCATGGTGCTGCAGGCGCTGTACCTGCCGGTGGCGCTCATGCTGGTGGGCCTGGTGCTGCGCGGCGTGGCGTTCGACTTCCGCGTGAAAGCGCAGGACGAGTGGAAACCCCTGTGGAACCAGGCTTTCTTTGCCGGCAGCTTGCTGGCCGCGAGCTCGCAGGGGTGG
>JALOSG010000045.1 GCA_025458665.1 Serpentinimonas sp. | reverse complement strand
ACGAAGATGTCGGCCTTGTCGGCGGCGTACTCCATGGTCACGACCTTGTAGCCTTCCATGGCGGCCTGCAGGGCGTTGATGGGGTCGATCTCGGTGACCCACACCTGGGCGCTCAGGGCGCGCAGGGCCTGGGCGGAGCCCTTGCCCACATCACCGTAACCGGCCACCACGGCCACTTTGCCGGCAATCATCACGTCGGTGGCGCGCTTGATCGCGTCCACCAGAGACTCGCGGCAGCCGTACAGGTTGTCGAACTTGCTCTTGGTCACGCTGTCGTTCACGTTGATGGCGCGGAACATGAGCGTGCCCTTGGCGCTCATCTCATTGAGGCGCAGCACGCCGGTGGTGGTCTCTTCGGTCACGCCGATGATCTCGGCGCTCTTGCGGCTGTACCAGGTGGCGTCTTCGGCCAGCTTGGCCTTGATGGCGGCAAACAGAATGCGCTCTTCTTCGCTGTGCGGGTTGGCCAGCACCGACTGGTCGCGCTCGGCCTGCTTGCCCAGGTGCATCAGCAGGGTGGCATCGCCGCCGTCGTCCAGGATCATGTTCGGACCTTCGCCGGGCGTGCCCTTGGCGCCGAATTCAAAAATACGGTGGGTGTAGTCCCAGTAGTCGGTCAGGGTCTCGCCCTTCACGGCGAACACCGGCGTGCCGTTGGCAGCAATGGCGGCAGCGGCGTGGTCCTGGGTGGAGAAGATGTTGCACGAAGCCCAGCGCACTTGCGCGCCCAGCGCCTGCAGCGTCTCGATCAGCACGGCCGTCTGGATGGTCATGTGCAGGCTGCCGGTGATGCGCGCACCCTTGAGCGGCTGCTTGGCGGCGTACTCCTCGCGGATGGCCATGAGGCCGGGCATTTCGGTCTCGGCGACCTTGATTTCCTTGCGGCCCCAGGTGGCCAGGCCAATATCGGCAATCACGCAATCGGCGTTGATGGTGTTTTTCAGTGCAGCATTCATGGTGGGCTCCAACGTAGTGTTAAGCCACATGCCTGCGGGGAGAGAGCCTGAGTGGGGGACAAGGCCAACTCACCGCACGCGTGTGGGGTGAGCGCCGTTGTGGTGGCCTGGCCAGCAGACTGTTGACGAACAGGGCCGGTGCACAGGGATTTCCGAGCCTCACCCGCCGCAAGCTGGGCCGTAACGCCCGCTCCGGAGGCTGCAACGCTCCTCGGAACCCTGAATTGTAGTGAGTTCGCGCGGACTCTGCCAATTCCTATAATCTGGATCAACCTTGAGTACACCTTGACCGCCGCACACACCACCCTCTCCACCGCTGCCGCTCCGGCCGCCAACCCGCTGGCTCTGGTGGCCGCCGACATGCGCGAAGTCGATGCGGTGATCCAGCAGCGCCTGCACAGCGAGGTGCCGCTGGTGAGCCAGGTGGCGCGCTACATCATCGACTCCGGCGGCAAGCGCGTGCGCCCGGCGCTGTTGCTCCTCATGAGCGGTGCACTGGGCAGCACCGACACCCGCCGCTACAGCATGGCCGCCGTGGTGGAGTTCATCCACACCGCCACGCTGTTGCACGACGACGTGGTGGACGAATCCACCCTGCGGCGCGGCCGCGTCACGGCCAACCAGGTGTTTGGCAACGCGGCCAGCGTGCTGGTGGGAGACTTTCTGTATTCCCGTGCCTTCCAGATGATGGTGGACGCCGGGGACATGCGCATCATGGAAGTGCTGGCCGATGCCACCAACGTGATCGCCGAAGGCGAAGTGCTGCAGCTCATGAACATGCACGACGCCGCACTGGCCGAGGCCGACTACCTGCGCGTCATCCGCTCCAAGACCGCCAAGCTCTTCGAGGCCAGCACACGCCTGGCCGCCATTCTGGCGGGCAGCCCGCCAGAACTGGAAGCCCAGTGCGCCGAGTACGGCCAAGCTTTGGGCACCGCCTTCCAGGTGGTGGACGACGTGCTGGACTACGAAGGCGACGCCGCCGAGCTGGGCAAGAACCTGGGCGACGACCTGCGCGAAGGCAAGGTGACGCTGCCCCTCATCTGCACGCTGCAACGCTGCTCGGCCGATGAAGCCGCGCTCATACGCCAGGCCATCGAGGACGGCAACACCGACCGGCTGGGCGACATCCAGCGCATCGTGCAAGGCTGCGGTGGACTGGCTGCAGCGCGCGTCACCGCACAGCGCGAAGCCCAGGCTGCGGTGGATGCAGCGGCGGCCCTGCCCCCCGGAAAACACACCGACGCTTTGCTACAATTGGCGGCTGCACTGCTGGAGCGCCGCTCCTGAGTGGCCCTCCCGGCCCAAAAGTGCTTGTGTTGCAAGTGCCTTTGTTGCACGTGTACCACCCACACCATCGGGGTGTAGCTTAGCCTGGTAGAGCGCTACGTTCGGGACGTAGAGGCCGGAGGTTCGAATCCTCTCACCCCGACCATATCTTCTGGTGGCAGCCCAGCCGCTGAGCGGCTCAGCGGCTCAACAGCTTGCTCATGGGAACCCTGACTTTCACTTCGGTGGGGTTCAGGCTGGCGCGCACCTCGTACTGCGGGTTGAGGGTATCGCGCAGGGCAGGCTCGCCCAGAGCCATGCCCTGTTTGCCGGCAATGGCGCAGGCCGTGGGTGCGTTGGCACGCCGACCACGCCGTACCACCACCGCAGTCTCCCCGCTGGCCAACTGCACATAGCTGCCTGGCGGGTACATACCCACCACTTTCACGAACAAGGCGCCCAGAGGATCGGGTTGCCCGTCCGGGCCCAGATAAAGCGCCCGCGCCAGATCGGCCGAGGCAAATCCAGGCCGACTGCGCCGCGGACTGATGCGCGCCACGAACTGATCGGCCATCTGCAACAGGCGCAGGGCTTTGCCCAGCGGCGTGTCTGCCTGGGGCCATGCACCCTCGGGGTAGCCGTTTCCCTCGGCGGTCTGGTGGTGGCCCTCCACCAGGGCCAACCAGAAAGGATCGTGCACGCCCTGGCCTTGCAGCCACGCTACGCTGGCCAGCGGGTGCGCGCGTATGGCGGCCAGTTGCTGCTCGGTAGGCGCTGCGGTCTGCAGCGCCAGCTCATCTTGCAGGCGTGCCATGCCCGCGTTCATGGTCAGCGCCGCATGGGTCAGGGCATACATCTCGGAGGCACTCAGCCCGGCGGGCTGGGCCAGGAGCCGCCCCAGCGCCGCCGTGGCCAGCGCATGGCTGGCGCTGTAGGGCAGTTGCCTGTCGAACAGCATCTGCACCAGCAGCAGAAGGGTATCGTCCGGCCGGCGCTCCATCCATCGCACCAGGGGTTGCGCCACACTGGCCAGCCGCTGCAGCCACGGGCCAGGTGGCACCGGCTGGGAGGTCTCCGCCTGATGGAGCAGCAAGGACAGCACACTGTGCCGGTCGTTCCAGAAGTCCACCGGGTCTTCGTCGCGTTCGCGGGCCTCCGGTTCGTTCAATTCGCCCAGTGGGGCTACCTCGGCGATGTGGTTGAGCGGCGCGTTCATCCGCACCCGCCGGTCCAGCTCGGCGGTGTAGCTGTACATCCAAGTCTGCCAGTCGCTTTCTCTCACCATGGGAGAGTGCTGCATCAGCATGCCGCGGTGCTGCTCGGAATGGATCACATCGCCTTTGCGTAAAAGCAACACCCCTTTGGGGTCCCACACATGCACGGGAACCGGGCTGTTCAGCGCGATGGATTCAATGGGAAGCGGCTTGTACATCGGGGCAGGTGGGACAGACGCTGGTTTCCAGGTCCTCGGGGCGCGCGGGAGGGGTGGCGCAAACTTAAGGTATCACTTCCAGAGGCAGGAGCAAATTGATATGTGGGTGAGGAAATTAACGCAACTTTGCCATAATGTAACGAAATTCCCAGGGACGAACCATCACCAACATGCCGCCCTCACCCGATCCCATGGTCGATCTTGCCGATCTCCGGGTCGGACTGTTCGTGCACCTGGACCTGGGGTGGATGGACCACCCGTTCCCCCTGAGCAGCTTCAAGATTTCCTCGCAGCAGCAGATAGACACGATCCGCACGCTGGGGTTGCAACGCCTGCGCTATTCGCCCGAAAAGAGCGATCCGCCCCCAAACCCCGATGAAGCGGCTGCAGGAAGCAGCGGCGCAGAGGTGCAGGCCACAGAACCGGACCACCCTTACGCCGAACCTTCCAAACGCCCCGATGGCGCCCCAAGGGACGGCGTGGGCGACGAAACCCGGAGGCAGATTCTGCAAGTCTCGCAGCGACCCGGCGGGCCGCACAGCGGCTTTGGAGGCTCGGGAGAAGACCCCAGCGAGCGGCAGCAGAAGCGCTCTCTGCTGGCCGCCCAGCGTCAGAGCCTGGCTCTGTGCGAGAAGCAGTTCGCCGAGGCCACCCGCACCTACAAGTCCATGGTGGAGGAGCTGGACCAGAAACCTCAGTCTGCTCGGGACCGTGGCATGCTCGTGGTCAGCGGCCTGCTGGACCAGATGGCGGCCAACGGGGAGTCGGTGATCCGGCTGTTGTCGGAAGGGTTGGGTGACCGGACCTCCATGCACTCGGTCAACGTCACGGTATTGAGCCTGCTCCTCGGTCGGGCCATGAAGCTGGACGACCTGGCACTGGCCCACCTGGGCACCGCCGCTCTCATGCACGACCTGGGAAAGACCCAGATCAACGAGCGTGTCCGGTTCCGGGAAGACAGCTTTTCGGCGCCCCAGTTGCGGCTGTACCAGGAACATGTGGCCCACAGCGTCCAGATTGGCCGCCGGATGGAGTTGCCTGCGCCGGTGCTGCTGTTCATCTCGCAACACCACGAACTGGCCGATGGTTCGGGTTTTCCGCTGGGCCTCAAACAGGAAAAGATTGCCACCCCGTCGAGCATTCTGGCTCTGGTCAACCGCTACGACGGCTTGTGCAACCCGGGCAATCCGTCGGCCGCGCTCACGCCCCACGAAGCGCTGTCCCTGATGTTCGCGCAGATGAAGGCCCGCTTTGACGGCGCCACATTGAGTGCCTTCATTCGGATGATGGGCGTCTACCCGCCAGGCTCGGTGGTGCAGCTCGTCGATGGCCGCTATGCGCTGGTCGTGTCGGTGAATTCTTCGCGCCCTCTCAAGCCACGCGTCATCGTCCACGAACCCAGCGTGCCACGCGACGATGCACTGGTGCTGGACCTGGAAACATCGCCGGAGCTGGGCATCAAACGCAGCATGCGCCCCTTGCAGCTGCCCCGTTCTACGCTGGACTACCTGTCCCCGCGCGCCCGCATCTGTTACTTTTTCGAGCGGGCGGCAGAGCCCGACTCGGCGGATTGACACGCCATGGTCAAGGCCCCCCACTGGAGCCCGCTGATTGAAGGCCTGCTGGAAGCCGTGTGGGTGGTTGACCCTCTGGGCCTGCGTGTTCTGGCGGTGAACCAGGCGGCAGCCCAGTTGCAGCAACTGACCTGTGAAGACATGGCCGGCCTGCCGGTGGTAGACCTCACTGCGTCGCCCGAAGACCTGTACTTCTGGGAAGAGGTGGCTGCTGGCAAGACCGATGCGATCCACTCGGACACGCTTCTGAGACGGGCCGACGGCAGCACGGTGCTGGTAGAGCGCCGCGTGAGCCAGGTGGGCCTGGAGGACGGGAGTGTGGTCTACCTGGTGGGCATGCAGGACAAAACTCTGCAACAGCGCACCCAGCGTCAACTGGAAACGCTGCTGGCCGAATTGCGCGCCACCCTGGAATCCACCACCGACGGCATCATGGTGTGCGATCTGGACGGAAGCATACGCGCCTGCAACCGCCTGTTTGCGCGCATGTGGGGCTTGCCCGACAGCCTCATGACCGAGCGCAACGACGCGGCCGTGCATGCGCACATGGCCAGCTGCGTGGTGGACGCCGACCAGTACCAGCAGCAACTGGGCATGCTTCAGCGCATGCCCATGATGGAAGCCAGCGACGTACTGGTGCTGCGCTCAGGGAAGATTTTCGAGCGCGTGACGCTTCCCCAGCTGTCACGCGCCCGGCCAATTGGCCGGGTGTACTCTTACCGCGACATCACCGAGCGGCTGGCTACGGAGACGCAGCTCAAACTGGCGGCCAAGGTCTTCGAGTCCAGCCTGGACGCCATTTTCGTGACCGATGCGCAGCACGCCATCCTCACGTGCAACCCCGCGGCGGCACGCCTCACGCAAAGGGGCGAGGCCGACTTGACCGGCACATCAGCCCGCGACCTGTTTTTCTCGCGGGCCTTGCCCGACCTGCTGGCCGATGTAGACCGCCGTCTCACGCTGCACAGCCATTGGGAAGGCGAGGTATTCCACCGCCTGGCCGATGGTTCTGCAGTGGCCCTGCTGCTGTGCTGGGTCATGCTGCGCGACGCCGAAGGCAAACCCACCCACACCGTCCTTTTTGCCAAAGACCTGACCGAGAAACTGCAGGCGCAGCAACGCATTGAGCAGCTGGCCTACACCGACCCGCTCACGGGCCTGCCCAACCGGCTGATGCTCACCGAGCGGGTGGGCTACGCCCTGCAGGTGTCGGAACGCACAGCCAAAGGCTTCGCCATTCTGTTCCTCGATCTGGACCGCTTCAAGCACATCAACGACTCGCTGGGCCATCTGTTCGGCGACCGCGTGCTGGTGGAGGTAGCCCAGCGGCTGAAGGGGTGCCTCCGCCAGACCGATACGCTGTGCCGCCTCGGGGGCGACGAGTTCGTTATTCATCTGCATGAGGCCGATGTGCGTGCCGCAGAGATGACTGCGCAGCGCATCATGGACATGATTGCCGACCCCGTGGAACTGGACGACATGGCCTTCAGCCTGTCCTGCAGCATGGGGATCGCGCTCTACCCGACCGATGGCCGGACCCTGGACGAGCTGATACAGCACGCAGACACCGCCATGTACCGGGTCAAAGAGCGTGGCAAGGCGGCCTTCCGTTTTTACCAGCCACAAATGAATGTGGACCTGCTCTCGCGCATCAAGATGGACCACGCGATGCGCGAAGGTCTGCGCGAGGGACGGTTCGTGCTGCATTACCAGCCCCGTGTCAGCCTGCAGAGCGACCTTGTTCACTCGTGCGAGGCACTGCTGCGCTGGAACGATCCCAAGCTCGGCATGGTCCCGCCCAGCACCTTTGTGGGTGTGGCCGAGGAAACCGGATTCATCGTGACATTGGGTCAGTGGGTGCTGCAGGCCGCGGTGAGACAGGCCGCCGAGTGGTACTCAGCTGGCCAGGGCTGTGTGGTTTCGGTGAACGTGTCGGGGCTGCAGTTCCAGCAAGCCGGGTTTGTGGACGAAGTGGCCGACTGCCTGCGGGAGCACGGGTTGCCGCCTCACCTGCTTGAACTGGAACTGACCGAAACCATTCTTCTGCACGATGCCGAAGAAACCCTGGAGCGCCTGCAGCGCCTCGCTGCGCTGGGCGTACTCATCTCGCTGGACGACTTCGGCACCGGCTATTCCAGCCTGGCCTATTTGCGCCGCTTTCCACTCAACACGCTGAAGATCGACCGCTCCTTCATCAGTTCCGCGCATGAGCGCGAGGACGATGCTGCCATCGTGGCCGCCATCATCCAGATGGGACACGCGCTGTCTTTGCAGGTGGTGGCCGAAGGCGTGGAGTTCAGTGAGCAGCAGCAACTGCTGAAGAAGCTGGGCTGCGACCAGTACCAGGGTTTTCTGTTCTCGCGCGCGATAGAGCCACAGGCCTTCGCCGCATTGTGGATGGAGCGCAGCAAGGCGCCGTGAAGCGCCGTAAGGCGCGAATTTCAGCCGCAGCCGCCCGGCACCCGGCACCCGGTTCACAACCAGCCTGCGAGGTCCTCGGGGTATACCTGCCCGATCTTGCGGTGCGCCACGGCTCCGCTCTCGTTGAACACCACCGTGAAGGGCAGGGCCCCGTTGGTGTTACCCAGTTGGCGACTGAGGTCGGTACCGCTCAGCCCAGCCAGAGCGATGGGGAAATCGACCGGCAGCTTCTGCAAAAAGCGCTCCACGGCAGAGGGTTGATCAATGGCCAGACCCAGCACCTGCCAACCATTGGCCTTTTGCTCGTTGTAGAACGTGTTGAGCAAAGGCATTTCTTCCACGCAAGGCGGACACCACGTAGCCCAGAAGTTGAGCAGCAAAGGCTTGCCCCGGAAATCGCTCATGGCCAACAACTGGCCTTGCGGGCTCTCCCAGGCCTGCTGCCAGAAAAAGTCTTCGGCGCCTTGCACCACTGCGTGGGGCTGAAAGCGCCACCAAGCGAGTCCGCCGCCAGCCAGCAGCGCTGCACCGGCCACGCCGGCAGTCAACAGATTGCGTTTGTTCATAAGGTCGAAGATTCGCTTTCAAGCAGAAGGTTTCGCAGCGCGCGCGCGTCTCCTCGGGGTTTGCGTCCGGCCTCATCGGGTTGCAGGGCGCCGCGCTGGGCCAGGGTGTCGTTCACCAGCAAGTGCACCAGCACCCGGCTCTGCAGCGCCGGGCAGTGCGCCACCAGCGTCAGGGCCTCCACAGGCTGGCCGTGCAGGCCCGTCACGGTCGTGGCGTCGTAGTCCAGGTTCTGGTTGATGAGCGCTATTTCTATGTCCTTGGGGTCGTCGGCAAACAGCTGCAGGTAAAGGTCGTTCAGCGCAGTGGCCGTGCCGTGCCATACCGCGCCCCCAATGAGTGGCTGGTAGTCGGAAAAACGCTCCATCCACTGCAAGGCCAGTTCGCGCAGGGCACGCAGTTCGCCAGGCTGGGTATCGGCGTGAAAAATGGCGATGTGCTCGCGCACATGGGCTTCCACCAGCAGGTTGTCGGGCAGCGGGGTGCGCGCAGGCAGCCCCAGACCGCGCAACGCGCGCTGCTTGGCGGCGCCGTAATCCAGCCCCTCGTCCACCACCAGCGCGGCGGCTGCGACGGCTATCTCCTGCTTCACATCATCCATAAAGCGTATTGTGCCGCGCGGGGATAATGGCGCCCATCATGCACATACACATCCTAGGCATCTGCGGGACTTTCATGGGCGGCGTGGCGGCGCTGGCGCGCGAGGCGGGGCACCGCGTCACCGGCTGCGACGCCGGCGTCTACCCCCCCATGAGCGACCAGCTTCAGGCCCTGGGCATAGAGCTCATGGAAGGCTACGGCGCCGACCAGCTGGCCCTGAAGCCCGATGTGTTCGTGGTGGGCAACGTGGTGTCCCGCGCGCGCCTGCCCGACGGCAGCCCCAAATTCCCGCTCATGGAAGCCATTCTGGACGCCGGCGCCCGCTACACCAGCGGCCCGCAGTGGATGAGCGAGCACATTCTGCAGGGCCGCCACGTGATGGCGGTGGCGGGTACCCACGGCAAAACCACCACCACCTCCATGCTGGCCTGGATATTGGAGTGTGCGGGACTCAACCCGGGTTTTCTGGTGGGAGGTGTGCCACTGGACTTTGGCGTGTCGGCGCGGCTGGGCAACGCAGGCAGCGGGAGTTTCACCAATGCATCGCCCTTCGTGATTGAGGCCGACGAGTACGACACCGCCTTCTTCGACAAGCGCAGCAAGTTCGTGCACTACCGCCCGCGCACCGCCGTGCTGAACAACCTGGAGTTCGACCACGCGGACATTTTCGATAGCCTGGCCGACATCGAGCGCCAGTTTCACCACCTGCTGCGCACCGTACCGCAGCAAGGCCGTGTGGTGTTCAACGAACTGGAGGAAGCGCTGGTGCGTGTGGTGCACCGCGGCTGCTGGAGCACCCAGCGCAGCTTTGGTGCCGCCGTGAGCGATTTCAGCGCGCAGGGCGACGCCAGCGATTTCACGGTGTGGCAGCCCGGCCAGCAACAGCCTGTGGCACGCGTGCAGTGGGGCCTGGGCGGCGTGCACAACCAGCTCAATGCGTTGGCCGCCATGGCGGCGGCCGAACACGTGGGTGTGCCGCCCGCAGTAGCCGCAGAGGCGCTGGGGCGGTTTCGCAACGTGAAGCGGCGCATGGAAGTGCGCGGAACGGTAGCCGCTGCAGGCGGCGCCATTGTGGTGTACGACGACTTTGCCCACCACCCCACCGCCATACGCACCACGGTGGATGGGCTGCAGAAAAGCCTGCAGCGTGGTGCAGTGCCTGGCCAATCACCGGGCCGCATTCTGGCTATTTTCGAGCCCCGCTCCAACACCATGAAGCTGGGTACCATGAAGGCGCAATTGCCCTGGAGCCTGGAGAACGCGGCGCTGGCCTTCTGCCATGCGGGCGGACTGGACTGGAACGCCGCCGAAGCACTGGCGCCCATGCAGCAACGCGCTCAGGTAGCCCCCGATGTAGCCACGCTGGTGCAACAGGTGCTGGCCGCTGTGCAACCCGGTGACCACCTGCTGTGCATGAGCAACGGCGGCTTTGGCGGCATCCACCAGCGGCTGCTGGAGGGCCTGAAATCCAAATTCGGGGTCAGTAGCTGACCGTCATGGAAGGCACGTCGATGCGCACCACCGGCTTGGCCAGGGTGGCGCTCACCGCCCGCGCGAAGCCCTTGGCCCAGGGCCGGTAGGCTTCCTCGGCAAACCGGCTCTGGCCGGCGGCCATGGCTATGGCAATGACCTTGTCGGCCAGCAGCACTTTGCCGGTAGGCCGCAGGGGTTCGCAGCCCATGTCGGTGAACTGCTGGTCCAGCCAGTGCCGGGCCATGTCGTGCGGCATGGGCTGAACCTCCTCCAGATCAAACGGGTACGCGGTGCCGTCGCCCCAACTCACGATCACCTGGCTGCGCATGGGTCTGGTCTCCTTGGTGTGCTGCGGCCCTCTAGGGTAAGCAAGATTTTGCGCCGATACCCGCCCGGGTTCAATCCGACCTTACCCTACCCATCCTGCCATCAGGACTTTGCACGCCGCTGGGCCACGGCGTCGCTCAGGGTTTTGAGCACCTCCAGCGAGCTGTCCCAGTCTATGCAGGCATCGGTGATGCTCTGGCCGTAGTTCAGGCCGTCCACGTTGTCCTTGCCCGGCGTGAATTTCTGAGCGCCGGCTTTCAGGTGGCTCTCCACCATGACGCCAAACACCTGGCGCGAACCGGCCGCAATCTGCGCGGCAATGTCGCGCGCCACGTCCACCTGTTTTTCGTGCTGCTTGCTGCTGTTGGCGTGGCTGCAATCCACCATGAGGGTGGCGGGCAGCTTGGCGGCCTCCAGCTCGGCGCAGGCCGCAGCCACGCTGGCAGCGTCGTAGTTGGGGGCCTTGCCGCCGCGCAAAATCACGTGGCAATCCTGGTTGCCGTTGGTCTGCACAATGGCCACCTGCCCGTTCTTGTGCACCGACAGGAAGTGGTGCCCGCGCGCAGCGGCCTGAATGGCATCGGTGGCAATGCGGATGTTGCCGTCGGTACCGTTCTTGAATCCAATCGGTGCCGACAGGCCCGAGGCCAGCTCGCGGTGCACCTGGCTTTCGGTGGTGCGCGCACCAATGGCACCCCAGGCAATGAGGTCGGCAATGTACTGCGGGGAAATCACATCGAGGAATTCGCTGGCCGCGGGCAGGCCCATGCGGTTGATTTCGATGAGCAGTTGGCGCGCAATGCGCAGGCCTTCGTCGATGCGGAAGCTGCCGTCGAGGTAGGGGTCGTTGATCAGGCCCTTCCAGCCCACGGTGGTGCGCGGCTTCTCGAAGTACACGCGCATGACGATTTCCAGCGTGTCGGCGTAGTGGTCGCGCATTTCCTTCAGGCGGCGTGCGTACTCCACCGCGGCGGCCGGGTCGTGGATGGAGCACGGCCCGATGACCACCAGCAGGCGGTCGTCCTTGCCATTCAGGATCTGGTGGATGGTTTTGCGCGTGCGCGCAATCAGCTTCTCGATGGCGGTGCCACGGATGGGAAAGAAGCGGATGAGGTGTTCGGGAGGAGGTAGCACGGTGATGTCCTGAATGCGCTGATCGTCGGTGTCGCTGGTGCGGTCGGCGGGGTGCGCATACCAGACGTCGCTGGTCTGGGACTTGGTGCTGCCTTTGGCGGTAGCGGTCTTGGTCATCACGGGGCTCCTGGTCTGCAAGGCGGGTGGTTGAAACGGGGGTTGTACGTTCTGTGGCTAGGGCAAGCAAAAAAAAACCGCCGGGGGTTCCGACGGTTTTTTGAGGCTGCTGCTGTCTGCTTGTGGGCGTGATCAGCTCTCTCTTCCGTCGGTGACGCGTGAGAACCAAAAGTAGCCAAAGAAGTAGCAGGCGGCTTTCATAGTTCGCGAATATAGCACAAGGGAAAGCGGTCCAAACCGTTGCCCAGGCTCAGGCGGTGCCGCCCACGGTCAGGCCTTCGATGCGCAGGGTGGGCTGGCCCACGCCGACCGGCACGCTCTGGCCTTCCTTGCCGCAGGTGCCCACGCCACTGTCCAGCGCCAGATCATTGCCGATCATGGTGACCTTCTTCAGGCTCTCCGGGCCGCTGCCCACAATGGTGGCGCCCTTCACCGGGTACTGGATCTTGCCGTTCTCCACCCAGTAGGCCTGGCTGGCACTGAACACGAATTTGCCGCTGGTGATGTCCACCTGCCCGCCGCCAAAGTTGCTGGCGTACAGGCCTTTCTTGATGCTGGCAATGATTTCGCCGGGGTCTTTGTCACCGCCCAGCATGTAGGTGTTGGTCATGCGCGGCATGGGCAGGTGGGCGTAGCTTTCGCGCCGCCCGTTGCCGGTAGGCTTCACGCCCATGAGGCGTGCATTCAGGCTGTCCTGGATGTAGCCACGCAGGATGCCGTCTTCAATCAGCACGTTCTTCTGGGAGGCGTGGCCTTCGTCGTCCACGTTCAGGGAACCGCGCCGGTCGGTGATGGTGCCATCGTCCAGCACCGTCACGCCCTTGGCCGCCACACGCTGGCCCACCCGGCCACTGAAGGCGCTGGAGCCCTTGCGGTTGAAGTCGCCCTCCAGGCCGTGGCCCACCGCCTCGTGCAGCAGGATGCCAGGCCAGCCCGGGCCCAGTACTACCGTCATTTCGCCAGCCGGCGCGGGGCGCGCTTCCAGGTTCACCAGCGCCGATTTCACCGCCTCGTCCACGTACTGCGCCATGAGGGTGTCGTCGAAGCGGTCCAGGCCAAAGCGGCCACCACCGCCGGCCGAGCCCACTTCGCGGCGCCCATTCTGTTCGGCAATCACCGTGACCGACAGGCGCACCAGCGGGCGCACATCGGCGGCCAGGGTGCCATCGGCACGCGCCACCAGCACCACGTCGTACTCGCTGGCCAGCCCAGCCATGACCTGCACGATGCGCGGGTCGCGGGACTTGGCCAGCCGCTCCACCCGCTCCAGCAGCGCCACCTTTTCGGCGCTGTTCAGGGTGGAAATGGGGTCGTGGGCGCCGTACAGGGAACGCGCCTTGGCCACTTTGCGCTTGCCCACGCGGGCTTTGCGGTTCTGGCCCTGCGCACCAATGGCGCGCACGTTGTGGGCAGCATCCTGCAAGGCGGCCCAGGACAGGTCGTCGGAATAGGCGAAGGCGGTTTTGTCGCCGGTGACTGCACGCACACCCACGCCCTGGTCGATGCTGAAGCTGCCGGTTTTCACGATGCCCTCTTCCAGGCTCCAGCCTTCGGAGCGGGTGTACTGGAAGTACAGGTCGGCATCGTCCACGCCGGGCACCATGATCTCGCCCAGGGCGCGCATCAGGTGGGTCTCGTCCAGGCCGTAAGGGGTCAGCAACAGTTCGCTGGCGGTGGCCAGGCGGGAAATGGTGGGTTCTGTGGCGATCATGGCTCTATTGTCCGGGATGTTGGTCTTCCCCGCCGGGGTTCTGCTGGCGTAACCACTTCAGCAGTGCAGCATCGTCCTGCCCCGCCAGCCCGGCGGCGCTGGCCTCTGCGAAGGTGCGCGCGGCTGCCGCGCCCAGCGGGCCGGCAAAACCCACCGCCTGCGCCGCCTCCAGCGCCAGCCGGGTGTCTTTTTCCAGCAGCGTCATGTGCGCGCGGGGCTCGAAGTCGCCGGCCACGGCGCGGGCCATGCGGTCCTGCCCTATCCAGCTCTGTCCGCTGGACTGGCCAATGACGTCCAGCGTGCGTTGCGCCGACAGGCCCAGCCGCTCGGCCAGCGCCAGCACCTCGGCAGCGCCCACCAGGTTGATGCCGGCCAGCAAGTTATTCACCAGCTTGGTCCGGGCGCCATCGCCCACGCGGGTGCTGATATCGAAAATCCGCGAAGAGAGCGCGCGCAGCAGTGTGTCTTGCGCTGCGCGTGCCTCGCTGGAAGCGGCCACCATGAGGCTCATGGTGCCGTCGCGGGCGCGCGCCGGGCCGCCCGACATGGGCGCATCGATGGCGTGCAGGCCGTGGCGGGTCAGTTCCGCAGCCAGCGCCTCGGTATCGGCAGG
>JALOSG010000224.1 GCA_025458665.1 Serpentinimonas sp. | reverse complement strand
CAGCTCTAAGCGTCCCGCAAATTCACTTACCCAAACTTGCGCGGCGGCCACGGCAGCGGCATCCCAATCGGTGGCCACAACGGAGGCACCCGCCGCCAACAACGCCCGCGTATGCCCGCCACCCCCCAAAGTGCCATCGGCCACATACTGGCCAGAAATTTCCCCGAACGCCGCCACGGCTTCGTGCAGCATGACGGGTATGTGGTGGGGCATGGTCACCTCATACCCCACTTCGAGGCCAACGCCTAGCGCCTGCTTTATGGGCATTTGGTATAAAATTGCTAGTACCTTCAGGCTACCTTCTTGTATAAGCTTCTCTACGAGCTGTAAGGAAAGTTTACTGCCCGTGCCAGAAACCCTCCCCCAACTTCAATTTCGGAGCATCTTTATCTCTGATGTGCACCTGGGGGTTCCCGAGTGCAAGGCGGCTCAGGCGTCCCACTTCCTGCGGAACACCCTCTGCGACCGCCTCGTGCTCAATGGCGACATCATTGACGCATGGCATCTGACTCGTTCGGGCGGGTGGAACAAGGGACACACCCATTTTGTGCGCACGGTGCTGCGCAAGATGGAGAAGGAGAACACCGAGGTGATCTACCTGCGTGGCAACCACGATGATATCCTGGACCGTTTCCTCCCCCTGCGACTGGAGAATCTCCAACTCACCGACGAATACATTCATCGCACGGTGAATGGCGACTACCTGGTGGTTCACGGTGACGGCTTTGACGCGGTGACCACTCGGCACCCGTGGCTGGCCAAGGTCGGCGCGGTGGGCTACAACATGCTGCTGCGGGTGAACCGCCTCTACAACGGCTGGCGGCGATTGCGGGGGAAGGAGAGCTTTTCCCTGAGTCGCTGGGTGAAACTGAAGGTGAAGTCAGCGGTCAATTTCGTGGGCCGTTACGAGGAGCAGTTGCAGCAACTGGCCGAGTGGAAAAAGTGTCAGGGCATCATCTGCGGGCACATTCACCAGCCGGCTGACAAGCGGGTCGGCAGCGTCCACTACCTGAATTCGGGTGACTGGGTGGAGTCGCTGACGGCCGTGTTGGAAAATGAGAACGGTGTGTTCGAAGTGATCACCTACGATGACTTTTGCGAGCGCACGGGGCGCCAACGCAAGGGTGACACGGGGTCGTTGACTTCTTGAGGCGCGGCTGCGCTCAAGGCCGGGCTAGATAAACGGCCCCCAGAGGAGGAATGTCCACAACCAAGCTGCGGGGCTGGTTTTGCCACGGCGTTTCGGTGGTGAGCAGCAGCGGGGCATTGCGGACATTGGAACCGCCGAACTCGATGGCGTCTGTATTCAGGAGTTCCCGGTAAGCCCCGGCATCGGCGACGCCCAGGCGATAGGCCTTGCGCGGAACCGGAGTGGCGTTGACCACGATGTAGATCCGTTCGCCGTCGGGCCCCGTGCGCACAAACGGGAACAGGCTGCCGTCCGCGTCATTGGCATCCAGCCATTCAAAGCCACCGGGCTGGTGGCACAGAGCGTGCAGCGCAGGGCGGCTGGTGTAGAGTTCATTCAGGGTGGCGACGAGCTTTTGCAGACCGGCATGTTCCGCGCCCAGGAACAGGTGCCAGTCCAGGCTGCGCTCATGCGACCACTCGTTCCACTGGCCAAACTCGCCGCCCATGAAGAGCAGCTTTTTGCCGGGGTGCGCCCACATCCAGGCATAAAACATGCGCAGGTTGGCAAACTTTTGCCAGCGGTCGCCCGGCATCTTGTTGATCATGGAGCCCTTGCCATGAACGACCTCATCGTGGCTGAGCACGAGGATGAAGTTCTCGTCATAGGCGTAAAGCATCGAGAAGGTGGCTTCACCGTGATGATACTTCCGGTGCACCGGGTCATGAGCCACGTAGCGCAGGGAGTCATTCATCCAGCCCATGTTCCACTTGAAGCCAAACCCGAGACCGCCGGAGTCGATCGGTTTGGAAACGCCGGGCCAGGCGGTGCTTTCTTCCGCGACGATGGTCGTGCCAGGGTGCTCCTCGTAGCAGACGCGGTTGAGCTCGCGCATGAAGGCAATGGCGTCCAGGTTCTCGCGGCCACCGAACGCATTGGGAACCCATTCGCCCTCATTGCGTGAGTAGTCCAAATAAAGCATGGAAGCCACGGCATCGACGCGGAGACCGTCGATGTGATACTCGCGCAACCAGAACAGGGCATTGGCCACCAGGAAGTTGCGGACCTCGTTTCGCCCGTAGTTGAAGATGAGGGTGCCCCAGTCCTGATGCTCGCCTTGGCGGGGATCGGCGTGCTCAAACAGGGCGGTGCCGTCAAAGCGGGCGAGCCCGTGGGCGTCCTTGGGGAAGTGACCGGGCACCCAGTCGAGAATCACCCCGAGGCCGTTCTGATGGCAGCGGTCCACGAACGCGCGGAACTCGTCAGGCGTGCCGTAGCGGCTGGTGGGGGCGTAGTAGCCGGTCACTTGATAACCCCAGGAGCCGTCAAAGGGATGCTCCGCCACGCCCATGAGCTCCAGGTGAGTGAAGCCGAGGTTCTTGACGTAGGGGATCAATTCGTCCGCCATCTCCAGCCAGGACTGCCAGCGGTTGTTGTCGGCTGGCACCCGTTTCCACGACCCCGGATGCACCTCGTAGATGCTCATGGGATGGCTGTAGAGATGGCGCGACGCGCGGGCCTGCATCCACGCCGAGTCTCCCCAGGTGTAGCGCCCCAGGTCGTAGGCGAGGCTGGCGGTCAGAGTGCCGTGCTGGGAAAAGAAGGCGAAGGGGTCGCTCTTGGTCAAAAGGTGGCCTTCGGAACTCAGCAGCTCGAACTTGTAGTGCGTGCCCGCCGGGATGGACGGGATGAAGATCTCCCAGATGCCGGACTCGATGCGCAGGCGCATGGGATGCACGCGGCCATCCCAGTTGTTGAAATCACCCACCACACTCACGCGGCGCGCATTGGGCGCCCAGACGGCAAAGCGGATCCCGGAGATGCCGTCGATTTCATCAGGATGCGCTCCCAGACAGTCGTAAAGGCGGCGGTGGGTGCCTTCGCGAAAAAAGTACATGTCCTGGTCCCCGAGCAGCGGCCGAAACGCATAGGGATCGGGCGTGCGCCAGTGGCCGCCTTCGAAGTTCTCATATTCCCACTCGTAGCGGCCATGGGCGTGAGCGGGGTCGATTTCGAGATCGAACAAGCCGTAGTGGTGGGACTTCTCCGCTTCGATGCCTGCGGCGGCTCCCTCGGGCCAGAACCAAGCCCGCCGGGCGCTGGGCTGGAAAGTCCGCGCCACCTTGCGGCCATCGTCCAGCGTGTGGCAGCCCAGGAAGCCAAAGGCGTTTCCATGACGGGCTTCGAGCAGGGCAACGACTTCAGGCTGAGGGGAGAGTGGGCGGCTCATCGCTTTTTGATACCTGCCAGAAGCCGGGGCTCAAGGTGTTCTTTGCAGAGAACACGCCAGTCGTGCTGCCTCCAGACCCGGCGGCGCGCCGTGAGGCTGGGTTCTTGACCGGCCCAGGCAGCGACTTGGTCGGCCAGGACCTCCGGGCGGACGTCCGGCGCAAACCTGTGCGCGGCGGTTGCGCCCAGCACCTCGCGGTGCACTGGAAGGTCACTGCACCAGACCGGCAGCCGGTGCTGCAGCGCCTCCAGCAGAGGCAGGCCGAAGCCCTCGCTGAAGCTGGGAAAAAACAGCGCGTCAGCCAGGGCGTAGAGACCGGGCAGATCGGCGTCTGTGAGGGGCGTTTCAGCGCCAGCGAACACCACCTGGCGGGAGACCTGCGCGGCAGAGGCCAGTTGGGTCAGTTCATCGAAGTAGCGGCTGCCGTCGGCTTGATGCGGGTCGGGCGCGCCGGTGACAATCAGACGGGCATCGAGACCGCGGGCGGCCAGGGCGGCGACGAGGCGGATGCCGAGCTCGATGTTTTTCCGCCGCACCAGACGGGCGGGCTGGAGGAGGAGGAGCTGGCTCTGCCAGAGATCGTGCGCCGTGGCCAGTTGGCGGAGGGTTGCCGTCAGGCCCA
>JALOSG010000223.1 GCA_025458665.1 Serpentinimonas sp. | reverse complement strand
CGGATGCGCGCATTCATGACAGCGCTCCCGAGCGTTTGCGCTGCCACGTCTGCAGGCCGTTGATGACCAGCAACAGCAGGAAGGAAATACCGAGCATGACCGTGGCCACGGCGGTGGCGCCGGCGTAGTCGTACTGCTCCAGCTTGCCGATGATGATGAGGGGCGTGATTTCGGAAATCATGGGCATGTTGCCGGCAATGAAGATGACCGAGCCGTACTCGCCCATGCCGCGTGCAAAGGCCATGGCAAAGCCGGTGAGCAGGGCCGGTGCGATGGTGGGAAAGATCACCCGGGTGAAGGTTTGCCAGCGCGTGGCACCGAGGCACATGGCGGCTTCTTCCAGTTCCTTCTCGGCGTCCTCCAGCACCGGCTGCACGGTGCGCACCACGAAGGGCAGGCCAATGAAAATGAGCGCCACCACCACGCCAGCGGGTGTGAATGCAATCTGGATGCCCAGCGGCTCCAGGTACTGGCCTATCCAGCCGTTGCCGGCCAGCACCGCCGTGAGGGCAATGCCCGCCACGGCGGTGGGCAGGGCAAACGGCAGGTCCACCAGCGCATCGACGATCTTCTTGCCCGGGAACTGGTAGCGCACCAGCACCCAGGCCACCAGCAGGCCAAACACCACGTTGGTGAGCGCAGCCAGGAAGGAGGCGCCGAAGGTGAGCCGGTAAGAGGCCATGACGCGCGGCGCCGTGACCGCTTCCCAGAACTCGGGCCAGGTGAGCGTGAAGGTTTTGAACAGCAGCGCCGAGAGCGGAATCAGCACGATGAGGCTGAGGTAGAACACCGTATAGCCCAGCGTGAGCCCGAAGCCGGGCAGCACCCGCCGCGCACTGCTTCGGGCACGGCGTGCACGGCGGGCAGTGGGGCGCTGCGGTGGCGTTGCCGGTGTTCCGGAGGGCGATGCCACCGAAGATGCCAGGGAGGCCGATGCACTCATGTCTGTGTTCCCAGGTCAGCGTGCTGCGTTCAGCGCACGGTGTAGATCTGGTCGAAACGGCCGCCGTCGTTGAAGTGCACCCTCTGCGCTTCGCTCAAGGAGCCAAAGTACTCGGCCACGGTGAACAGCTTGAGCGGCTTGAAGGTGTTGCTGTACTTCTTCAGGATGGCTTCGTTGCGCGGGCGGATACCGTGGCGGGCGGCAATCTCCTGGCCTTCATCGCTGTAGAGGAAATCGAGGTAGGCCTTGGCCTGCTCGGCTGTGCCCTTCTTCTTCACGGTGCGTTCCACAATGGCCACCGGGTTCTCGGCAATGATGCTGGCCGACGGGTGGATGGCATCGACCTTGCCGGCGCCGAACTCACGCTCCACCGAGACCACCTCGGACTCGAAGGTCACCAGCACGTCGCCAATATTGCGTTGCAGGAAGATGCCGGTGGCATCGCGGCCGCCGCGCGCCAGCACGGGCACGTTGGCGTAGAGCTTCTGCACGAATTCGGCGGCCTGCGCGTCGGTGCCGCCGTTGCTGCGCACATAGCCCCAGGCGGCCAGGTAGGCCATGCGGCCGTTGCCGCCGGTCTTGGGGTTGACCACAATGACCTGAACCCCGGGTTTGATGAGGTCGTTCCAGTCCTTGATGTTCTTGGGGTTGCCGTTGCGCACCAGGAACAGCATGGTGGAGGTGGTGGGTGCGGCGTTGTGCGGGAAGCGCTGCGCCCAGTCGGCGGCCACCACGCCACGGCTGGCCAGGAACTCCACATCGGTGGTGGTGTTCATGGTCACCACATCGGCGTCCAGGCCATCGGCCACGGCGCGGGCCTGCGCGCTGGAGCCGGCGTGGGACTGGTCGACCTTGATGTCTTTGCCCGTGGTTTTCTTGTAGTGCGCCACGAAGGCGGTGTTGAGGTCCTTGTAGAACTCGCGGGCCACGTCGTAAGACACATTGAGCAGGCTGGCCGGAGCTGCCTGGCTTTGCGCCTGGGCCGGTGCAGGGTAGAGCGGAATCAGCAGCGCGCTGGCGCCAAATGCGGTGGCAAGCAGGACGGAACGGCGAAGTTTGTTCACAGGGACTCTCCAGTGGGATTGAAACTGGGGTGGATTCTGGGAGTCCGCTTCAGATCCTCAAACTACTTTGTTTTTGTTTCTTTATTGCTTTCTTTTATTAAGCAAGGCGCTGTTCCTGGCTGACCTGGCCCGCCTCCAGCGCGGCCAGACCTTGCAGCACATCGCCCACCACCATCACGCAGGGACTGCCCAACTGCTCTTCCTCCATGGTGCGGTGCAGGTGCTGCAAGGTGGTCACGGCGTGGCGTTGCTCCGGGCAGGTGGCGTACTGCACGATGGCCGCAGGCGTGTGCGCGGGCAGCCCGGCCAGCAAGCCTTGCTCAATGGCCTGTACATGGCTGGCCCCCATGTAGATGACCAGCGTGAGGCGCGCCGAGTGGCAGGTGTGTGCCAGCAGAGGCCAGTCGGGCCCGCTGCTGCCCGGTTGTGCATGCCCGGTGACGAACACCACGCCATGGGCATGGCGGCGGTGTGTGAGCGGCACCGAGAGCGATGTCATGGCCGCCAGCCCCGAGGTGATGCCATTGACCACCGTGACTTCCACCCCCGCAGCGCGCAGATGTTCCACTTCCTCGCCGCCCCGGCCAAAGAGGAAAGGGTCTCCGCCTTTGAGGCGTACCACCTGCTCACCCTGCTGCACCGCCTGCAGCATGAGCTTTTCGATGAAGGCCTGCGGCGTGGACTGGCAACCACCGCGTTTGCCCACATGCACCACCCGGGCGGTGGGCGCGGCCAGGGCGAGTACGCCGGGCCCCACGAGGTCGTCCACCAGCAGCAGCGTGGCCGCGCCTATGGCACGTGCCGCCTTCAGGGTCAGGAGTTCGGGGTCGCCAGGGCCCGCACCCACCAGGGTGCAGGACCCGCGCGGGCTCATGCCTGCCCCCCATCCTGGACCCACGCTGCGCCGGCGGTGCGGTGGCTGGCCGCATCCACCAGCACCAGCGCGCCCCGGCTGCGCGACTGGGCATACGGCAGCACCGGCAGCGCCTCCTGCAGCACCAGTTCCACCAGCCCGATGTGGTTGGCCTCCAGCGCCTGCGCGGCTTCCTGCGCCAGGGTCTGGATGTGGATGCGGTGCAGCACGCGCTGTACCTTGGCCTTCACACAGCGGTGGCCGTGGAGCACCCAGTAGGTGCGCCCGGGCACCAGAGCTTCGTCGTCCAGCCAGGCCAGCGTGGCGGTCAGGGTGCACAGGCTGGTACGCTTGCTGGTGGGTGGGTGTTGTGCGTCCAGCAGCCAGTCCCCGCGCGACACATCCACCTCGCGGTCCAGCACCACACCGGCGCTCTGCCCGGCGGGCACCGCCGCTGCGCCAGGGGCCGCCCCGGTGCGGCCCACAGGCTGGCGCACCGCATCGAGCAGTTCCACCACCTGCACCGCCGCCGTGGGGCCAGCCCCGGTGCTCTGTGTGCCCTGCAGCTGTAACCACTGTCCGGGCTGCAGGCTGCCTGTGGCCACACGGCCCCAGAGCACGCGCCGGCCGCCGTTTTGTGCACTCGGCTTCTCTACCCACTGAACCGGGAACGCGGCGGGCAGGCTGGCCTCCGACGGCAAGTTGGGCAATTGCTCCAGCAGGCTGAGCAGCGTGGGTCCGTGGTAGCCACACCAGCCGGGCTCCTCGGCACTGGCCACCACATTCCAGCCGTGCAGCGCCGAGACAGGCAGCGTGGCCGCTACTTGCAAGCCAGCCTGCTGCGCAAACAGCTGCAGTGCCGCTGCAATGCGGGCAAACGCCATGGCGCTGTCCTGCGGGGTGCCCACGGCATCGAGCTTGTTCACCGCAAACACCACCGAGGGTACCCGCAGCAGCTGGAGCAGCAGCGTATGGCGGCGGGTCTGGGGCAGCAGGGCCACGGGCGCAGTGTCGTCCCCGGTGGGCGGGCGCCAGTCGAGCTTGGTGGCATCCACCAGCACCACGGCCGCGTCGGCGCTGGAGGCGGCCGTCACCATGTTGCGGGTGTACTGCTCGTGGCC
>JALOSG010000222.1 GCA_025458665.1 Serpentinimonas sp. | reverse complement strand
CCAAACTGGGCGCCCAGAATGAAGATGCTGGCGCCATCGCTCAGCTGCTTGCCGGGCGCAGAGCCCCACTGCGCTTCAATCTCGGCCAGGTGGCGTTCGCGGCGCACGTGGTCGTCGGTGGCCACGCGGGTGTGTACGTTGGCCGGTGCGCCGTAGGTCTTGGCATTGCCTTCTATCAGGGCTTCGCGCAGGGCGTCCACGTTGTCGGGCACATCTACGGTGTAGCCCTGGCGCTTCAGGGCCACCAGCGTGTTGAACAGGGACTCGAACACGCTCAGGAAAGCCGCGGTGCCGGTATTCCCTGCATTGGGCGGGAAGTTGAAGATGACGGCCGCCACCTTGCGGCTGGCGCGTTCGCTGCGGCGCAGGTCCACCAGTTTGCCCACGCGGGCGGCCAGGGCGTCGGCGCGTTCGGTGCAGCTGTGCATGTCGTGCACGTTGTGCAGGCTGCCGCCGCCATGGCCAGCGGGTTGCTGGAACTTGCAATGGCGGCTGCAACCCGAGCACTCCACCTCGGGCGAACTGCTGCGCCCGCCGTACACCATGGAGCCGGTGGCTCCATCGAGCTCGGGAATGGCCACCATCATGGTGGCTTCCACGGGCAGCAGGCCGCGCTCGGAGGCGCCCCACTGGTCCAGAGTCTGGAACTCCACCGGGGTCACGGCCAGGTAGGGCACATCGAGTTCGGCCAGCACCGCTTCGGAGGCGCGTGCATCGTTGTAGGCCGGTCCGCCTATGAGCGAAAAGCCGGTGAGCGAGACCAGCGCGTCGATGGTGGGTTTGCCGTCCTTCTTGAAGAAGGCATCGATGGCGGGGCGGTTGTCCAGGCCGGTGGCAAAGGCCGGCACCACGCGCATGCCGCGGGCTTCCAGGGCCGTGATGACACCATCGTAGTGTTCGGTATTGCCGGCCAGCAGGTAAGAGCGCATGAGCAGCACACCCACGGTGCCGCGCTTGCCGCTGGTGGCTACGCGGGGTAGGGCGCTGGTGTCTTCCGAGAGGCGTTCGGCCATGGTCACAGTCTGTGCGCCGCCCATGCGCGGGTGGTACACGCCCACCTCGGGATATTCAATCGGCGGGCCCACCTTGAACAGGCCACGCAGTGGTTTACGCGGGCCATCGGCATAGCGGTCCACCAGCAGGTGCACCATGTTGGCCACGTTGTCCTCGGACCCTGCCAGCCAGTACTGCAGCGTCAGGAAGTAGGCGCGCACGTCCTGCGCGGTACCGGGAATGAAGCGCAGGATCTTGGGCAGGCGGCGCAGCATTTTCATTTGCTGGGCACCGGCGCTGGCCTTGCTGCTGTTGTCCTCGGCGTGGGCGTCTTTGTTGTCGGCGTGTTCGGTGCTGGCGCTGCTGGTGGTGCCTTTGCCGCGCAGCTTCTTCAAGAAGGCCATGGGGCCGCTGGCCGGTGCATCCATGCTGAAGCGTCCCATGCGGGTAAGCTTCATCACTTCGCCGGCGGACATGGCGCAGACCATGGCGTCGCAGTGGTCGCGGCGGGCTTTCAGGGCGGGCATGACCGGCAGGAAATGCTCTTCCATGAAGAGCATGGTGGCAATCACGATGTCGCCCTGCGCAATATCGGCCTTGCAGCGCTCCAGGGCGCTGGGGTCGTCGCTCCATTCGGCGGCGGCGTGCACGGTGAAGCGCAGGCCGGGCATGTGCTTGCCCAGGCTGCGGTGGGCGCGCTCGGCAGCGCTGGCCAGGTGGCTGTCCATGGTGACCAGCACCACGCGCATGGACACCGACGCCACAGAGGCAGCTTTCGCTTCAGCGGCTGAAATGAGCTTTGGCATCGTACAGCGTCTCTATGGTGATGACGGGAAGGCCCTTTTCCCTGGCGTAGAGCTCCGTATTGCGGCGGGCCTTGCCGCGCACGAAGAACGGGATTTTTTTCAGTTCCTTCTCGGCGTCGGGTCCCCAGACGGCCTCGCCTGCAACGTTGCCGGGAGCGGTTGCAGCCGGTGTGGCCGAAGCAGCCGCAGCCGCGGCAGCAATCACTTCCTCGGCCTGCACGCTGGCCGCGGCCTCGGCGCTCACCAGGCCGGCCACTGCGGCGCTGTCCATGCGCTTGGCGTGTCCGCCCAAATGGGACGGCGCTGCGTCTTCGTGGAACTCGGTGTCGCCGCGGAACATGCCTATCAGGTGCTCCTCCAGCCCCATCATGAGCGGATGCACCCAGGTGTCGAAGAGCACGTTGGCACCCTCGAAGCCCATTTGCGGCGAGTAGCGTGCCGGGAAGTCCTGCACGTGTACCGGAGCAGAAATCACCGCACAAGGCACGCCCAGGCGTTTGGCAATGTGGCGCTCCATCTGGCTGCCCAGCACCAGCTCGGGCTGCAGCTCGGCCACGCGGGCTTCCACTTCCAGGTAGTCGTCGGTAATGAGCGCGTCCACGCCGTACAGCTTGGCGGCCTCGCGCACCTCGCGCGCAAACTCGCGGCTGTAGGTGCCCAGGCCCACCACCGTGAAGCCCATTTCCTGCGCCGCAATGCGGGCTGCAGCCACCACATGGGTGGCATCGCCAAACACGAAAACGCGCTTGCTGGTCAGGTAGGTGGAATCCACCGAATGGGCGTACCACGGGGCGCGGGCGTGGGCCTGTGCCTCGGCCTGTGCCACCAGCGCGTCCGGGTCCAGGCCACAGAGCGTGGCCACTTCGCGGATGAAGTCGCGCGTAGCGCCCGAACCCATGGGTACCATCTTGGTAGACGGCTGGCCGAACGTACGGTTGAGCCAGCTGGCAGCCACGGAGGCGGTCTCGGGGTAGAGCACCACGTTGAAATCGGCATCACCCAGGCGGGCCAGATCGGCAGCCGATGCACCCAGGGGCGCGGTCACATTGATTTCTATGCCCAGGCCGGTCAGCAGCTGGGTGATCTCGCGCACGTCGTCGCGGTGGCGGAAACCCAGAGCGGTAGGGCCCAGGATGTTGCAACGTGGCGCGGTGCCTGCAGGCAATTCGGCGCGCTGGCGGCGCACGGTGGTGTCGGCCAGGGTGCGCACCATCTGGTAGAAGGTTTCGGCCGCGCCCCAGTTTTCCTTGCGCTGGTAAGAGGGCAACTCCAGCGGCACCACGGGCACCGGCAGGTTCAGCGCCTTGCACAGGCCACCCGGATCGTCCTGAATGAGTTCGGCGGTGCACGAGGCACCCACCATCATGGCCTTGGGCTGGAAGCGCTCGTAGGCCTCGCGGGCGGCGGTCTTGAAGAGTTCGGCGGTGTCGCCACCCAGGTCGCGTGCCTGGAAGGTGGTGTAGGTCACGGGCGGGCGTTTCTGGTTGCGCTCGATCATGGTGAACAGCAGGTCGGCGTAGGTGTCGCCTTGAGGCGCGTGCAGCACGTAGTGCACGTCGGTCATGGCGGTGGCCACGCGCATGGCTCCCACGTGGGGCGGTCCTTCGTAGGTCCAGAGCGTCAGTTGCATGTCGTGTGTCTCCGTGGGTGCGTCAGGCGGCCAGCCGCAGGCGGCGCACCAGGGGACGGCTGAACAGTTCGGCCAGGTCGGCGGCCTGGTCGTAGCCCTGAATGGGCGTGAACACCAGTTCGATGGCCCACTTCGTGGTGTAGCCCTCGGCCTCCAGCGGGTTAGCCAGGCCCAGGCCACAGACCACCAGGTCGGGCTCGGAGGCACGGCAACGGTCCAGCTGGCGTTCCACGTGCTGGCCTTCGGACAGCACGGTATCGGCGGGCAGCAGGGCCAGTTCCTCGGCCAGATGCTGGCGGTGCAGGTAGGGGGTACCCACCTCCAGCAGCTTCATGCCCATTTCCTGCGACAGGAAGCGCGCCAGCGGCACCTCCAGCTGCGAATCGGGGAAGAAGAAAATGCGTTTGCCTTCCAGCAGCGTGCGCTGGCGGGCCAGTGCGGTGGTGGCGCGCTGGCGGGGTGCGGCGGTCACCCGGTCGAAGGTGGCGCGGTCCACCCCCATGGCCTGGGCAGCGGCCCACAGCCAGGCGGTGGTGCCTTCCACGCCCAGCGGGAA
>JALOSG010000221.1 GCA_025458665.1 Serpentinimonas sp. | reverse complement strand
GCAGCGCATCCGGGACGAACTGGGCGACACCATCGTGGTGGAGCAGTTCCCCAAGCTCGAAGGCCGGCAGATGATCATGATGATCGCGCCGGGGCGCAAGAAGTCGGGCGGCGGCAAGGTGCTGGTGGAGGCCAGTACCGAAGGCGCTGCCCAGGCGCAGGAATAAGTTCAGGCTTTGGCCTGAACGACAGATTTTTCAGGAACAGCAGCCGCAGCGGGTTGGTCGCCTGCAGCGGCTGTGTGGTGTGAAAGACACCACGCGGCGTGCCCCTCCGGGGGCTGCCAACACCAAGTGGCTCGGGGCCAGCAAGTCCGCGGAAGGTTCGCGGCGCCTCACGAGCACAAACCATAAGGAGCATACACATGCCCAAAATGAAGACCAAGAGCAGCGCGAAGAAGCGTTTTCGCGTTCGTCCGGGTGGCACCGTCAAGCGGGGCCAGGCTTTCAAGCGTCACATCCTGACCAAGAAAACCACCAAGAACAAACGCCATCTGCGTGGCGCAGTGAACGTGCATGAGACCAACATGGGTCACATGGCACAGATGCTGCCCGGCGCCGGTCTCTGACCTCTGGCCGTTTCTTTAGCTAACCCGACGAACAGGAGAACTCTATGCCTCGCGTCAAACGTGGTGTAACGGCACGCGCCCGTCACAAGAAAGTATTGGCCCTGGCCAAAGGATTCCGCGGCCGCCGCGGCAACGTCTTCCGCATTGCCAAGCAGGCAGTGATGAAGGCTGGCCAGTACGCCTACCGCGACCGCCGGACCCGCAAGCGCGTGTTCCGTCAGCTGTGGATTGCGCGTATCAACGCCGGTGTGCGTGAACTGGGCCTGACCTACAGCCAGTTTGCCAACGGCCTGAAGAAGGCTTCCATCGAGATCGACCGCAAGATGCTGGCCGATCTGGCCGTGAACGACAAAGCCGCCTTTGGCAGCATTGTCGAGCAGGTCAAGGCCAAGCTGGCCGCCTGAGCTGTGGCCTGACCGGGAATTCTTCCCCCTTGCCACGGAAGGGCCAGCGCTGCGAGGCACTGGCCCTTTTTCATTCATAGCCGGAACCCCTCCGATGAGCGATCTTGATGTCCTGGTGCAGTCTGCCCGCGAGCTGTTCGCGCAGGCCACCACCCCGAACGATCTGGAAAACGCCAAAGCACAGTTCATGGGCAAAAGCGGTCGTGTGACCGAGCTCATGAAGGGCATGGCCGCCCTGAGCGTGGAAGAGAAGAAAACCCGCGGTGCTGCCATCAACCTGGCCAAACAGGCCATTGAAGCGGCGCTGAACGAGCGCCGCCAGGCCCTGGCCGAGGCCGAATTGCAGCGCCAGCTGCAGGCCGAGGCGCTGGACGTGACGCTACCGGGCCGCGTGCGTGGCAGCGGCGGTTTGCACCCGGTGAGCCTGACGCTGGAGCGCATCGAGGCGATTTTTGGCTCCATGGGTTTCGAGGTGGCCGACGGCCCCGAGATCGAATCCGACTGGTTCAACTTCACCGCGCTCAACACGCCCGAAGACCACCCCGCGCGCTCCATGCACGACACCTTCTACGTGGAAGGCGGTACGGAGGCGGCGCCCCATTTGCTGCGCACCCACACCAGCCCCATGCAGATTCGCCACGCGGTGCAGCACGTCAAGCGCCACCGCGCCAGCATCGATGCGGGCACCGGCATGCCCGAAATCCGCGTGATTGCGCCCGGCCGCACCTACCGCGTGGACAGCGATGCCACCCATTCGCCCATGTTCCACCAGTGCGAAGGCCTGTGGATCGGCGAGAACGTGAGCTTCAAGGACTTGAAGTTCGTGTTCACAGACTTCTGCCGCACCTTCTTCGAGTCCGACGATCTGGTGTTGCGGTTCCGCCCCAGCTTTTTCCCGTTCACCGAGCCCAGCGCCGAGATCGACATCCAGTTCCAGAGCGGCCCGTTGGCTGGGCGCTGGCTGGAAGTGGCGGGCAGTGGGCAGGTGCACCCGAACGTGGTGCGCAACATGGGCCTGGACCCGGAACGCTACATCGGCTTTGCCTTTGGCATGGGCCCCGACCGCCTGACCATGCTGCGCTATGGCGTGAACGACCTGCGCCTGTTCTTCGACGGTGACCTGCGCTTCCTGAGCCAGTTCCGTTGAGGGCAGCACCCGCCTAGCCTTTCCAGAATTCCACCGAACTCTCCAGAGATTTCCCGACATGCAATTCCCCGAGTCGTGGCTGCGCAGCTTCTGCAACCCTCCCATTGGTAGCCAGCAACTGGCCGACACCCTGACCATGGCCGGTCTGGAGGTGGAGGAACTGGTGCCGGTGGCGCCCCCTTTTCAGGGCGTGGTGGTGGGCGAGATTGTGGCCGCCGAGCAGCACCCCAATGCCGACCGCCTGCGCGTGTGCCAGGTGAACGTGGGGCAAGCCGCGCCGCTGCAGATTGTGTGCGGCGCGCCGAACGCGCGCGTGGGCATACGGGTGCCATGTGCCCTGGTGGGCGCCGAGTTGCCACCCGGCGAGGACGGCAAACCCTTCCTCATCAAAGTGGGCAAGCTGCGCGGCGTGGAAAGCCACGGCATGCTGTGTTCGGCCCGCGAACTCAAGGTGTCGGAGGACAGCGCAGGCCTGCTGGAACTGGCGCCCGATGCGCCGCTGGGCCAGGACATCCGCCAGCATCTGCAGCTCGATGACATGCTGTTCACGCTCAAGCTCACGCCCAACCTGGCGCACTGCCTGAGCGTGTACGGCATAGCCCGCGAAGTGTCTGCGCTCACGGGCGCACCGTTGCTGCAGCCCGCGTTCCCGGCCATTCAGGCGGTGCACGCCGACGTGCTGCCCGTGAAGGTGGAGGCGCCCGACCTGTGCGGCCGCTTTACGGGCCGCATTGTGCGCAACATCAACCCGCAGGCGCAGACCCCGGCCTGGATGGTGGAGCGGCTGGCCCGCTGCGGCCAGCGCAGCGTGACCGCACTGGTGGACATTTCCAACTACGTGATGTTCGAGCTGGGCCGCCCCTCGCACATTTTCGATCTGGAAAAAATCCACGGCGCGCTGCAGGTGCGCTGGGGCCGCGCGGGTGAACAGCTCAAGCTGCTCAACGGCAACACCGTGACGGTGGACACCAGCGTGGGCGTCATTGCCGACGATGTGGCGGTGGAGTCGCTGGCCGGTATCATGGGTGGCGACGCCACCGCGGTGAGCGACGACACCCGACATGTGTTTGTGGAAGCGGCCTTCTGGTGGCCCAAGGCCATTGCCGGGCGTTCGCGCCGCTTCAACTTCTCTACCGATGCCGGCCACCGTTTCGAGCGTGGCGTGGACCCGCAACTCACGGTGGAGCATATCGAACGCATCACCCAGCTCATTCTGGAGATTTGCGGCGGCGAACCCGGCCCCATGGACGACCATGTGCTGGCCCTGCCCGAGCAGAAGCCAGTGACCCTGCGCGTGGCGCGCGCCGCCAAAGTGATTGGCATGCCCGTGACGCTGGCGCAGTGCGAGGGCGCCCTGAGCCGCCTGGGCCTGCCGGTGCAGACCGACGCCGCTGCGGGCACCCTGACCGTGACCCCGCCCAGCTACCGCTTCGACCTGGCGCTGGAGGAAGACCTGATTGAAGAGGTGGCGCGCGTCGTTGGCTTCGAGCAGTTGCCCCATACCCCGCCGCTGGCGCCCGTGACTGCGCGCATACGCCCCGAAACGCGGCGTGGCCCGTTTGCGGTGCGCCGCCAGCTGGCGCAGCTGGGCTACCAGGAAACCATCAACTTCAGCTTTGTGCAGGAAGCCTGGGAGCAGCAGTACGCGGGCAACACAGACCCCATCCGCCTGCTCAACCCCATTGCCAGCCAGATGAGCGTGATGCGCTCCAGCCTGCTGGGCAGCCTGCTGGCGGTGCTGCGCTTCAATGCCGACCGGCGCGCCGAGCGCGTCCGTGTGTTCGAGCTGGGCCGCGTGTTCATGAAAGACGCGACCGTTCAGGATTCCGACACCACGGTGGGCGGCGTGCGCCAGCCCATGCGCGTGGCGGG
>JALOSG010000220.1 GCA_025458665.1 Serpentinimonas sp. | reverse complement strand
CCCAGGGGGCTGAAACGCAAATCCATGAGGCCCTGGGCAGAGCTGCCCACCAGAATGACGCGGCCTTCAATCTCACTGCGGTCTACTTCGCCAGCCAACACTTTCCAGGCGGGAATGGTGCGTTGCGGCTCGCGCTGGGTGTAGTGCACCCAGGCTTCGGCACTGGGCGTGGTGGGTATGGCCATGGGGCCTACGCGCACCTCGGCCACGCCGGTGTTGGGCGTGGGCGACATGCGCACCAGCACGTTCTGGGCGCCGACCCCCACACGCAGCACTTCAGTCACCAGCGTGGGCATGAGCTGCTCCCCTACCCGCAGCACCAGCGGTACCCGGCGTACCACGCCATCGTCGTCGGGCACGAAGGTGAGCGCACCGTTGCCCGCCGCAGCCTGGCTGAACAAGGGCAGCGGCTCCACCACACTGGTGAACGGGTGCAGTGACGGGTACACAGACTCGCCCATCACCACATGCGGTGTGACCGGCATGGTGGTGGTCGGGACCACCGGGGCGTTGGTGCGGCGCTCCAGGGAGAAGCCCAGCACCACAGGGCGCTGGCGCATGCTGTCGGCAAACACTTGGTCGTGGTTGGGCAGTTGCGATATCTGCTGGCGCAGCGCGGGGTTGAGAGGCCATTGCGCACTCACGGTCTGTGGGGAGGTGCGGTCGGGCTCGGCAAACACCACGTCGAAGCCCACCACCGCAGCGCCGTTGGCATCGAGCTGCTCAACCAGTTCGGCCAGCCGGGTGCGCGACCAGGGCCACTGGCCAATGCGGGCCAGGCTGGCTTCATCCACATCCACCACCCTGACCGGGGTGTCCACGAAGTCGCGGGGCTCCATCCGCTGGTACTGGTCCCACAGCGCATGCTTCATGGTGCGCATGAGGGGTGGGTCGAAGAGCATGAGCAGTGCCACCAGCGCCACCGCAGCTACTGGCACCAGATATTGAAAAAAGCGCGCAGTGAGGCGCGCGGTGGAACGCACTCCCCGCTTGCGCACCAGCTGCAGAAGCTTCATGCCGCAGCGCTCTGCCAGTGAGCAAAAAACGCGTCGAGCTGCTGCAGCCGCAGAGTCCTCTCCGTAGTGTCGATGAATGCAGCCTCGAAGCTGTTGTGCGCCAACTCCCAGGCATCCCGGGGGCCCAGCGGCAGTGCTGCAAAAAGCGCCAGAAAGTTCTGGTTCAGGTAGCCGCCAAAGTAAGCGGGGTCATCGGAATTCACGGTGATGCAAAGGCCTGTCTCCAGCAGGGCTGGCAGGTTGTGCTGGTGCATGGCCGGGAATACGCACAGCTTCACGTTGGAGAGCGGGCACACGGTCAGTGGCATGCGGCTGGCTGCCAGACGCCGCATTAGCGCTGGGTCCTGCGCGGACTGCACGCCGTGGTCTATGCGCTCCACCTGCAGCACATCGAGTGCGCTCCAGACGTAGGCCGGTGGCCCCTCCTCGCCGGCGTGCGCCACCACCCGCAGGCCCAGCTCGCGGCAGCGGCGGAATACGCGGGCGAATTTTTCGGGCGGGTGGCCCACCTCGCTGGAATCCAGCCCCACCCCGATCCAGTGTTCGCGCAGCGGCAGCGCCGCCTCCAGGGTGGCAAAGGCTTCTTCCTCGCTCAGGTGGCGCAGGAAGCACAGAATGAGGCTGGCGTGCACGCCCAGCTGCTCGCGCGCTTGCCGGCAGGCCCTGGACAAACCACCGACGACCACGGCCATGGGCACGCCGCGCGCGGTGTGGGTTTGCGGGTCGAAGAACAGCTCGGTGTGGCAGATGTGGTCGGCGGCGGCGCGCTCCAGATAGGCCCAGGCCATGTCGAAGAAGTCCTGCTCGGTGAGCAGTACGCTGGCGCCTGCGTAGTAAATGTCGAGGAAGCTTTGCAGGTCCTCGAAGTCGTAGGCGGCGCGCAGGGCTTCCACGCTCGGGTAGGGCAGGCTGACCCCGTTGCGCTGGGCCAGCGCGAACATAAGTTCGGGCTCCAGAGAGCCTTCTATGTGCATGTGCAGTTCGGCCTTGGGCATGCGGCGCAAGACATCGGGAAGCACTGCAGAGGAAGTCCGCATGGCGGCTTCCACGCGGGCCAGCCCGGCCAGCACGGCCGGCGAGGGCTGGGGCCGTCCCGGGGCGGTGGTGGGGTCTGTCATTCAGCAAACCCCCACGGTGATACCGCTGGCCTTCAGGTAACGGCGGTAGGCCACGCTGAGCCGGTCGGCAGCACTCATGGCCTCCCCGCCCGAAATGGGCAGGCGGCGCGGGCGCTGGGATTCCAGCACCGGCTGGTCCTGCGCGAAGATGGCAATCTGGAAATCGCGCAGGGCATCGTCGGTCGATTCGGTGTCGGTGGTGTACTGGGCAAACCACAGGCGGCAGTGTTCGGGGCCGCTGGGGCAGGCCCAGATGGTGTAGTGGTCCTGCGGGCCGCCCGCCTGGCCGTGCTTGGAGAGCAGCGCCGCATAGGGGCTGAGTACCTCGTAGCGGTAGTGCACCCAGTCCCCTCCCGCAGCGCTGGCGGCAGCGCGCGGCTGCCAGGCGCGGTAGTCCTCGATCACGGGGCGGCCATCGGCCGTGTGGGTGACTTCGTAGTGCGGTACTTCGGGGTGGGCCGCGTCGCCCAGCCAGCCTTGGTGCACGAAGGCAAAGTGCGAGGTATCGAGGAAGTTTTCCACCGCGCGCGGCGCGCTGGTGGCCACGTCGAAGGGGCCGTAAATCAGGCGGCGTGCAGGCAGGTGGTCCAGCCCGGGAAGACCCAGGGCGTTGCCAGTCGCGCCTGCCGAAGTGCCGGGAGTTGCCGGACGGGTCAGCCGCACCCAGACCAGACCGTGCGCTTCCTGCGTGTCATAACGGCAAGCGCTGTGCGAGGCCGGCGGCGTGAAGCCGGGCACCGCAGGAATGGACACGCACTCGCCACCGCTGCCAAAGCGCCAGCCGTGGTAGGGGCATTGCAGCGTGTCGTTGTGCACCTGCCCCAGGGACAGGCGGGCGCCCCGGTGTGGGCATTGGTCTGCCATGGCCACAGCACCCGATTCCGAACGCCAAAGCACCAGCTCCTGCCCCAGCAAGGTGGCGGGAGCGGGTTGGCGCGTCACGTCGGCAGCCAGCGCCACAGGCCACCACGCCTGCGCCTCCCGGCTCGGTGTGGCAGCCACGGCGGTGCCTGCCGGAGTCATCAACTGTTCCATCGTCGTTCTTCGCCTTGCCCCACTGGGCACTGAATGCACTGCAGAGTGCTACTTTGCCAGATTGGGCCGTAAATACAAAAAAAGGCCGCCGACCCACCGGGTGCGACGGCCTCATTCAGCTGCCTGGTTGCGGCTGTGCGTGTTTACTTGCCTGCGGGCACGCGGCCTTCCACGCCCTTGACGAAGAAGTTCACGCCATCGCGCCACGCCTGGTCGCCCACGGCGCCGGCAGCCAGCACTTCCTTGCCGGTGTTGTCCAGAATCGGGCCGGTGAACACCTCGAAGGTGCCCGCCTTCAGGCCGGCCTTGACCTCTTCCACCTTGGCCTTGATGTCGGCCGGCACAGCGTCGGAGATCTTGATCAGGTCGTTCAGACCTTCCTTCACGCCCCAGACGGTGCGCTTGGTTTCCCAGGTGCCAGCGCGCAGTTCCTCGATCGACTGGATGTAGTACGGGGCCCAGTACACCACGGCCGAGGCCAGGTGCGCGTTGGGCGCAAAGGCGCTCATGTCGCTGTCCCAGCCGAAGGCGAACTTGCCATTGCGCTCGGCGGTTTGCAGCACGGCGGTGGAGTCGGTGTTCTGCAGCAGCACGTCAGCGCCCTGGTTGATCAGGCTCTGGGCGGCTTCGGTTTCCTTGGGCGGATCGAACCAGGTGTTCACCCACACCACCTTCATGGTGATATCGGGGTTCACGCTCTGCGCGCCCAGCATGAAGGCGTTGATGTTGCGCAGCACTTCAGGAATGGGGAAGGAACCCACGAAGCCCAGCGTGTTGGTCTTGGTCATGCTGGCCGCCACAATGCCGGCCATGTAGGTGTCCTGGTA
>JALOSG010000219.1 GCA_025458665.1 Serpentinimonas sp. | reverse complement strand
CAAGTGGACATCAACGCGGAAGATGCCGAGGCGCACCAGGCCCACTGACCGCCGCAAACCGGCTGGCAGGGCCAGACCACAGTCCGGAACCCGGCCTACTGCGCGTGCTTTCGGAGCCAGGCCACGATGTCGGCAGTCACTTCTTCGCGGTTCGTTTCGTTCAGAATTTCGTGGCGTGCGGCCGGATACAGCTTGACCTCCACGTCGACCAGACCGGCATCGCGGTAGCGTTGCCCCAGCAGCTGGATCAATGCACCCCCACCGGCAAGGGGATCGGCGTCTCCCGACGCGATCAGAATCGGCAGGTCGCTGCGGACGCCCGCCAGCTGCGCGGGGTCGGCCAGCCGGGTTGCAGGCGCGAACAAGGCGGGAATCACGTCGTCCGGAACGTCCCAACCACACCAGGGATCGGCAACGTAGGCATCCACCTCTGCGGCATCGCGCGAAAGCCATTCGTACCCGGTGCGGTGGTCGAACCCGGCATTGAAGGCCGCCAGCCCAGCAGGCGCATCGGCAGGTGCATTGGCCATGCCGGCGGCCAGCATGTCCAGCGCGGTCGAACCGGACAGAACCACACCAGACCATGTGGCTGCATGGTCGAGCATGGCTGCCTGCGCGGCGAACGAACCCATCGAATGCGCGAACAGGAACACCGGCAGGCCGCCGTGCTGTGCCCGCAACGCGGCCCCGAACTGGGCGACATCGGCAACCAGCCCCGCAAAACCAGCGCCACCGAAGTCGCCCAGCCGCCCATGGGCGGTCCGTCCATGCCCGCGGTGGTCCACCGCATGCACCAGAAAACCGGCAGCATTCAGCGCCTTGGCAAACCGGTCATAACGGGCGCCGTGTTCGGCCAGCCCATGGGCGATCTGCACCACACCCGCAGGCGTTCCGGCCACGTCGGCCCAGGCATAGGTGGCGACCGGGGTGCCATCTGCGTTGGAGAGGAATGAAGAGGTGGAGGTAGGCATGCCGCCATTCTCACACCGTGGCGGCTTGCCCCGACCCGGTGGAAACCAAATGCTCGGGGCTTGACCCTGGGAATCAAGCTGGGCAAATTGAACGGATGCGGTCGAAAACACCCTTGCAGTCCGGAAAAATGACCAGGCAGGGAAAGGAAGGGATAGGAGTGGGGATGGTCGGAGCTGGTCGGGTGCCGCACGAACATCCGACGCCATGGGGCTGCAACCGGTGCCCCGACAACGCGTTCGCGAAACGGCAACAGCCCTGTGAACCCGGTCCCGATCATGGGCGGTGCAGGAGTCTGGGCGACAGACAGTGAGCGGGGCCGAGAATAGGCAACAGGCGGCCCCCATACCGCCGACACTCCGATCCACTTTCACCAACCTCGCCGCTGCAACCCCCACCATGGATCAGCTTCGCGCCCTCCGCGTATTCACCCAGGTCGTCACCGAAGGCAGCTTCGCAGGCGCTGCGCGTGCGCTCGATCTGGCACCCGCCGTGGTCACCCGCGCCATTGCCGAGCTGGAAAAGCACGTGGGCGCGCGCCTGCTCAACCGCAGCAGCCGCAGCCTTGCACTCACCGACATTGGCCAGGCCTACCTGCTGCGGGCTTCGCAGATCCTGGCCGATCTGGACGATGCCGATGCCATGGCCGGTGCCGCCAGCAGCACACCCGCCGGTACGCTGCGGGTCCTGTGCCCGCCCGCCTTTGCCGTGCATCAACTGGCCCGTCACCTGCCGCAGTTCCACCGCCTGCATCCGAACATCCACCTGGAAATCGCCACACCCGGGCCGGTCGACGCCGCCGACGACAGCTTCGATGTGTCCATTCTGTCCATCGGTCAGCAGCCCCTGCAGGGCGACTTCGTGGTGCGCCGCCTCGCGTGCTCGTCCTTCATCATCTGCGCCTCACCCGACTACCTGGCACGCCGGGGGTGTCCCCTCGAGCCGCAGGACCTGTTGGGTCACCAAGGCCTGTTGCCCGCAGTTTCGGCCGTGCGGCGCGAACTGACGCTCCACCGCCAGGCACCCGCGGCCACGCCTGACGCCGTCCGAAGCGTGACCCTGCCCATCGCACCCGCCGTGCTGTCCACCACGCGCATCGAACTGTTGCTGGCCACCGCGCTGGCCGGCCTGGGCATCGCCGGCCTGCCCACATTCGCGGCCGAGCAGGCCCTGCGCGAAGGCCGCTTGCAGCGGGTGCTTCCGCAATGGCGCGGCACCACCCTGACGCTGTATGCCGCCATGCCCACCCACAAGCAGGTGCCGGCCCGTACCCGCGCCTTCATCGATTTCCTGATCGCCACATTCGGCGGCAAGGAGCATGACCCCTGGCTGCCGGGTTGACAGCGGCTCACACCAAGGACCCGACACCGTTCGCCGCCAGCACGGCCAACACCGCCATGCCCACCCCGCAGGCGAGTTGCCAGGCCAGGGCACTGCGCATGGCGGACAACCTGTGCTGGGCCACCTCGGGCAGCCGACCGGCTTTCAAGGGTGCCCCCCAGCGCCGGATCTCCAGCGTGGACACCAGCGACAAACCGCTGGCCACGCCGTACAGCACCAGTTTTCCCAGAAACGGCAGGTTGTGAAGGTAATGGTCCACCCCTTTGCCAAAGTGGAACAGACGCACCAGGCCGATCACCAGCACCAGCACTGCAGCCATGCCATTGACCCACTCCACCCGCCGCAGCAACGTGGCCGTCAAGCGGTTGAACGGTTGCCCCAGCAGGGCCAGCCCCAGTACGGGGCATGCCAGCACGATGGCCGCAAACAGCAAATGGGCCAAAGACAACAACTGGCTCATGAGAAGACTCCCGTCCGGGATCGGAACAACTGTGCCAAGCACGTCGGGCCTTATCGGTAGGTCTGTGCAACCGGGGAATAGTCCACCCGCGCGTCCAGGGCGGTCCAGCGGCCGCCCGTGTTCTGCATGGGTGGAACCCGTCCTTCGTAGCGCAGCCAGGTGCGGCTGCGCGCATCCAGGGTGACCCGCATGGGGGCGATGAACGCGCGCAGCAGCCAGTGACCGGCCGTGATGGCATAGGCCTCCCGCTCCGGGGTGGCCGACTCCAGTCGGATGTGCAAGCCGTAGGTCTGCTTCTCCTTCATCGCGATGAAGCGCACCCGCAAGGTCTGACCCGCAGCCAGCTCTGCGCGGTGCGCCAGGATGAATGCAAACAGCGACGGCCCACTGACGGCGGGCGCTTCGATCGCCTCTTCGGCGGTGCTCTGAACACCGTTGTGTTCCAGGCGGTAGCGAAGCTTGCGCCCGTCACCGCTGACCTGAACCGCGCCGCGGTAACCGAGCTGCCAGTTCTGCACGGTGTAGCTCTGCAGCTGCTGGGCTGGGTTGACTTGCGCAGACTCGGCAATCACCAGCGTTTGCGAGGCATCGCGGGTCAGGTGAGTGGCCACCCAACCGCCAGGCACCGCTGCCACGCGGCGCTCGTATCGGAACAGCGGCTCGGGCCCTGCCTCCTTTTGCGGGAAGGTCGCTCCCCGGTAGATCAGATCACCGGCCTGCTCCGGAGTGGTGTGCAAGAGAGCCCAGGAAGCGTCACCGGGCTCCAGCAGGCTGGCACCAGCCGGGTTGGTGGTCAGGCAACTGAGGGCAAGGCAGGTGGCGGCCTGGACGGCAGCGGGTAGGGAGGGCATGGGTGACAGGGCGTGTTTGGCAGTGTTCGGCGGCGCTTCTGCCGCAAGCCCCCACTGTAGGAACCGAGCACCCCGTTGCCCACTTGCCAGCCGTCAAGGCAACATTGACAAACCATCAACGTTGCCAGCCCCGCCTGTATGGAACGGCGCCAGGACTGCCTGCACCACCCGGGGTCGATCTCGCTCGATCAAACACACCGCCAGATGCCACGTCCTGGCGAACCACCGCCACGGTGACAGCCTGACTTGAACCAGGCAGGCTCCGCAAGCCCGGGGCGGTTCATGCATCGAGCGTCCGCAGAGCGCTAGCTTCATGAGGAGGAAGCCATCTCGTCGGGGTCGGTGTTCTTCGCAAACAAAGTCGTAAACGATGCAGCAGCATTCATGCGGCCTCAAGAGCTGCCCAATGGATGAGCGCTCCCGTCAAAGTCGCAAACGGGAA
>JALOSG010000044.1 GCA_025458665.1 Serpentinimonas sp. | reverse complement strand
TCGGGTTCGGGCAAGTCCACGCTGGCGCGCCTGCTGTACCGCTTCTACGATGTGGGCAGTGGCAGCATCACCGTGGCGGGGCAGGACCTGCGCGCGGCCACACAGGGCAGCGTGCGCCGCTCCATCGGCATCGTGCCGCAGGACACCGTGCTGTTCAACGACACCATCGAGTACAACATCCTGTACGGGCGGCCCGACGCCGGGCATGAAGCGGCGGTGGAGGCTGCGCGCGCGGCACATATACACAGCTTCATTGAGCGGCTGCCCAAGGGTTACCAGACCATGGTGGGCGAGCGCGGCCTGAAGCTATCGGGTGGCGAAAAGCAGCGCGTGGCCATTGCACGCACGCTGCTGAAAAACCCGCCCATCCTCATTTTCGATGAGGCCACTTCGGCCCTGGACTCCGCCAACGAACGCGCCATACAGGCCGAACTGCGCATGGCCGCGCGCAACAAGACCACGCTGGTGGTGGCGCACCGGCTTTCCACCGTGGTGGATGCACACGAGATTCTGGTGCTGGAGCACGGCCATATTGTGGAGCGCGGCAGCCACGCGCAGCTGCTGGCAGCCCAGGGGCGCTACGCACAGATGTGGGCCATGCAGCAAAGTGGCACCGCACAGGAAGCCGGAGGCGGGCATGGAAACCAAGTGGCTTGAGGACTTTGTCAGCCTGGCCGAGACGCGCAGCTTCAGCCGCTCCGCGCAGCTGCGCCACGTGACGCAGCCGGCGTTTTCGCGGCGCATCCAGTCGCTGGAGGCCTGGGCCGGCACCGACCTGGTGGACCGCAGCTCCTACCCCACGCGGCTTACGCCAGCGGGCCAGACCCTGTACGAGCAGGCGGTGGAAATGCTGCAGGCGCTGAACAGCACCCGCACCGTGCTGCGCCAGAGTACCGCCGTGGCCCAGGACACCATCGAATTTGCGGTGCCGCACACGCTGGCGTTCTCGTTTTTCCCGGGCTGGATTTCCAGCTTGCGCAAGGCAGGGGCCGGCCCCATCAAGAGCCGGCTCATCGGGCTCAACGTGCACGATGCGGTGCTGCGCCTGGTGGAGGGCAGTTGCGATTTGCTGATTGCCTACAACCACCCCTCGCAGCCCATACAGCTGGACCCGGAGCGCTATGAAATGCTGGCGCTGGGCCACGAGGTGCTGGCGCCTTACGTGAAGCCCGACCGGCAGGGGCAGCCGCTCTACCGTTTTTACAGCCAGCCCGGCCCGCCGGGTTCTGGGCAGCCGCCCATCCCGTTCCTGGGCTTTGCGCCCGGTGCCTACCTGGGCCGCGTGGTGGACTGGATCCTGAAACAGGCCGATGCCTATGGCCACGCCGCCACGCTGGAGCGGGTGTACGAAACCGACATGGCCGAGGGCCTCAAGGCCATGGCGCTGGAAGGCCACGGCGTGGCCTTTCTGCCCGCCAGTTCGGTGCGGCACGAGGTGAGTGCAGGCCGGTTGGTCAGCGCGGCGCCGCCCGAAGGAGGCTTGCAGGACACGCTCGATATCCGCCTGTACCGCCAGCGCCAGACGCCCAAGCGCGCGGCTGGCCGTTTCTGGCAGGACTTGCTGGACCGCCAGGCCCCGCAGGCTCCGGCTGGTGAGAAAATCGGGGGATGAGCTCCACCCCCGCCCCGTCCTCCCCCGACACCCTGACCCTCGTCCGCCCGGACGACTGGCACCTCCATGTGCGCGACGGCGCCGCCCTGCGCACGGTGGTGCCCCACACCGCCGCGCAGTTTGGCCGGGCCATCATCATGCCCAACCTGCGCCCGCCGGTCACCACGGCCGAGCAGGCCATGGCCTACCGGCAGCGCATTCTGGCGGCCGTGCCCGAAGGGATGGATTTCGAGCCACTCATGACGCTCTACCTCACCGACCTGCTGCCGCCCGACGAGATTCGCCGCGCCAAAGACGCCGGTGTGGTGGCCTGCAAGCTCTACCCGGCCGGTGCCACCACCAACAGCGATGCTGGCGTGACGAATGTGCGCCACATCTACCGCACGCTGGAAGCCATGCAGCGCGAAGGCGTGCTGCTGCTGGTGCACGGCGAAGTCACCAGCGCCGACATCGATGTGTTCGACCGCGAGGCTGTGTTTATCGATCAGGTGCTCGAACCCCTGCGCCGCGATTTCCCCGAACTCAAGGTGGTGCTGGAACACATCACCACGCGCGAGGCGGCGCAGTACGTGACGGCTGGCAACACCTATCTGGGTGCCACCATCACCGCACACCACCTGCTGTACAACCGCAACGCGCTGTTCCTGGGTGGCATGCGTCCGCACTACTACTGCCTGCCCGTGCTCAAGCGCGAGCTGCACCGGCAAGCGCTGATAGAGGCCGCCACTGGCGGAAATCCGCGCTTTTTCCTGGGCACCGACAGCGCACCCCACCCCGCGCACCTGAAGGAGCACGCCAGCGGTTGCGCCGGCTGTTACACCGCCCATGCGGCCCTGGAGATGTACGCCGAGGTGTTCGATGCCGCGGGTGCCCTGCACCGGCTGGAAGCGTTTGCCAGCTTCCACGGCCCCGACTTTTACGGCCTGCCGCGCAACACCACCCACGTGACCCTGCAGCGCCAGAGCTGGCAGTGCCCCGAAAGCTACCCCTTTGGCGAAGCGGCCCTGAAGCCCTTGCGTGGCGGAGAGGCCTTGCCCTGGAAACTGGCCTGAGCCCGGACTGGACGCGCCCGTGGTGGGCGGGCTGGCGCGGCCCCGCGCGGCAGGTGCTGGCCCACACGCAGGCCGGCCTGCCTTTGCCCGATGCGCTCAACCAGCTGGGAGCGGCCGCACCCGGTGGCGCCGCCTTCCCCGTGCGCTTCGTGCCCCAGCCCGCGGAACTGCTCGATGGCGCCTACGAACGCCACATCTACCTGCTCCGCGAAGTGCCCACCCGCGAGGGCTGGCACGACTTTTTCAACGGCCTGTGCTGGTTGCGTTTTCCGCAAACCAAGCAGACCCTCAACCGCCTGCAGGCCGATGCCGTGGCCGCCACGCTGGCGCAGCAAGGCACGCTGCAGGGGCGCCGTGGCCCGCTGCGCGACGCGCTGACCCTGTTCGATGAAAACGCTGCCCTGCTGCTGGCCCCCGAGCCGCTGTGGCAAGCGCTGCTGGCGCGCGACTGGCAGCGTCTGTTCGTCGGCCTGCGCCCCCTCTGGGCGGACGCCCAACTCGTGCTTTTTGGCCATGCGCTCCTGGAAAAGCTGGTGCAACCCTATGCGTCCATCACGGCCCATGTGCTGTGCGCGCCGGTGCCCCGTGAGCTCGGCGTGCAAGTTGGGCAAGAATGCATTGAGGAAGTGGGCACTCACACAGATTCGCCGGCTGCCGCCCACCCCTGGGACGGCTGGCTGGCCCAGCGCTTGAGCGCCGACCCTGAGTGGCTGGCTGGCCGCCCCGCCAAACCCTTCACGCCCCTGCCGGTGCTGGGCGTACCGGGTTGGTGGCCTGCCAACGAAAGCACTGCCTTCTACGCCGACCAGACCGTATTCCGGCCGCCGCGCCAGCCCTGCTAGACAAAGATTGTGTGGGGGTGCTTGAGATTTCCATCCCGCCACCCCATATCATTCGGGCCGGGCGCGTGGCGGGAACCTCCCGCCGCGGCAGACACTCATAACCGGCGTACCAAGGCGTAGTCCACTGGAGTTTCCTCGCTATGAAACGTATCCTTCTGCTGATCCTGACCAACGTTGCCGTGATGGCGGTGTTGCTGATCACCACCCGCATCCTCGGGGTAGACCGTTTCCTCACCCAGAACGGGCTGAACCTGACTGCGCTCGGCATTTTCTCGCTGGTCATTGGCTTTGGTGGCGCGTTCATCTCGCTGCTCATCAGCAAGCCCATGGCCAAGTTCAGTACCGGCGCCAAGGTCATCAGCCAGCCGCAGAACGCCGACGAAGCCTGGATCGTGCAGACGGTGGAAAAGTTTGCCAAGCAGGCCGGTATCGGCATGCCCGAAGTGGCCATCTTCCCCGGCGCGCCCAACGCCTTTGCCACCGGTGCGTTCAAGAACTCGGCGCTGGTGGCGGTGTCCACCGGGCTGCTGCAGAACATGACCCGCGACGAAGTGGAGGCCGTGATTGGCCACGAGGTGGCGCACATTGCCAACGGCGATATGGTCACCATGACGCTCATCCAGGGCGTCATGAACACCTTCGTGGTGTTCCTGAGCCGCGTCATCGGCTACATGGTGGACGCCTTCCTGCGCCGCGGCAGCGACAGCCAGGGCGGCCCCGGCATTGGCTACTTCGTCACCACCATCGTCATGGACATCGTGCTGGGCTTTCTGGCCGCCATCATCGTGGCCTGGTTCAGCCGCCAGCGTGAATTCCGCGCCGATGCCGGTGCCGCGCAGCTCATGGGCCGCAAGCAGCCCATGATCAACGCGCTGGCCCGTCTGGGCGGCCTGCAACCCGGCGAACTGCCCAAAGGCATGCAGGCCATGGGCATTACCGGCGGCCTGGGCAAGCTGTTCTCCACCCATCCGCCCATTGAAGAGCGTATAAAGGCGCTGCAGCAAAACTGAGTGTCTGCGGCCGGGGCCTGACGGCCCTTCCACCGGACAACGGCTCCTGGGGAGCCGTTGTGTTATTCAGGGCCGGGAGTTAGCCAGCAGACGATCCAAAGCCTGTTTCAACTCAGGGGTACCGGGCGGCAAGTGCACAATATCGACCGCGGAACCGTTCGCGGCAAATAGCACGACCGATCCGTTGTCCAGGTTGAACCGCTGCCCAAAGGCACGTCCGTGCGGGGCGCCCAGGGGCGCTACCAGGAAGTGGACGCGTTGCGCGTATTCGCCGCGCAATTCGTCCATCATCTCCATGACGGCCATGCCTCCCATGGATTCGATGTCATAGGCCAGCACCAGCGCGGGTTGTCCCTGTCCAATCTGGCTCAGATCGGTCGAATAAGGTTGGCGGGGCAATTGGCTCCAGACCAGCGCAAGGACGCCAGCGGTGATGGCAAGGTAGATCAGCCATTTGCGGGCGCGCGAGGCGCGTGGCGGCTGCGTGTGTGTCATGAATATCACTTTCCAGCAAAACACGGGCGGTAGGCCGTGGGCAACAAGAAGCCATGGGCGACGGAGATGGAACCTAGCCGCGAGGGGTGGAATCACACCCGGGTCTGAAAGTTTCTACGATTTAAGCAACGCTGAAGTTTTTGTGTGCAAATTCAGCATTTAGCAGTTATTGGTGATGATGGACCCTACGCCGGCCGCCTCCTTATCGGCCCACAACCTGGCCTGCGAGCGTGGCGACCGCTTGCTGTTCAGGCGTTTGAGCTTCACGCTCTCCCGCGCCCAGCTTCTGCTGGTGCAAGGTGGTAACGGCCAGGGCAAGACCAGTCTGTTGCGGCTGTTGACCGGGCTGGGGCGCCCGGATGAGGGTGAGGTGCGCTGGTCCGGCGAGTCCATTGCACGGTGCCGCGACCGGTATTACCGGGACATGGCCCACCTGGGGCACGCCAACGGCATCAAGGACGAGCTCAACCCGTTGGAGAACCTACGCTTTCATGCCGTGCTGCGCGACCGGCCCTTCGAGCCTGGGCAGGCGGTGGCCACCCTCCGGCGCCTGGGCCTGTCGCGTTGCCTGGACTTGCCGTGCCGGGCCTTGTCTTTTGGTCAGCGGCGCCGCGTGGCGCTGGCGGCACTGCTGCTGGGCGGCGCCAGCCTCTGGGTGCTGGACGAGCCGCTCACCGGACTGGACGTGAATGCCATTGCCCTGGTGGAGGATCTGATCCGTGAGCACCTGCATGCCGGGGGCATGGTGGTGGCCACCACCCACCAGGCCATGAATCTGGAGGGCGTTGACGTACAGCGCCTGGTGGTGGGCCCAGCGCCAGTCCGCTCCGCAGAAAGCCACTGACATGGTGCACTTCTTCAGTGGTGTTGTACTGCGCGACCTGACGCTGGCTGCACGCAGGCGTGGGGACTGGCTGACCGCCCTGTTCTTCTTCGTCATGGTCACCAGCCTGTTCCCGCTGAGCGTGGGGCCGGAGCCGGAGTTGTTGCAGCGCATTGGCCCTGGAGTCCTGTGGGTGGCGGCCACCCTGGCCTCCCTGCTGTCCCTGTCCAGGCTGTTCGAGGACGATCACCGCGATGGCAGCCTGGAGCAGATGGTGCTCTCACCTTTATCCACTGTGGTGCTGGTCCTTGGCAAAGCCACGGCGCACTGGCTGGTCTACGGCATTCCGCTGCTGCTGGTGGCCCCGCTGCTGGGCATCCAGTTCAACCTGCCCTGGGAAGCCATTGCGGTGCTGGTGCTGTCCTTGCTGCTGGGCACGCCCATCCTGTCTCTGCTGGGGGCGGTCGGTGCGGCACTCACGCTGGGCTTGCGCGGCGGTGGTGTGCTGCTCACGCTGCTCATCCTGCCGCTGTACACGCCTGCCCTGATCTTTGGCACAGGTGCCGTCGATGGCGTGATGGCGGGCACAGGCGCCGAGGCGCACCTGTCGCTGCTGGGCGCTTTCTTGTTGGTGACATCGCTGGTTGCGCCCTGGGTCGCGGCCGCCTCATTGCGAGTGGCTCTGGAATGAACTTCTTTCAATACGCTTCCCCTTCCACCTTCTACCACCTGGCGGGCAAATGCATTCCCTGGACCGGATGGACCGCGGGCATTCTGGCGGTGGTGGGCCTGTATGTCGGGTTTTTTGTTGCGCCCACCGATTTCCAGCAGGGCGAGGCCTACCGGATCATCTTCATCCACGTGCCAGCCGCGTGGATGGGCATGCTCATTTATCTGGCGATGGCGTTCTGGGCGGCAGTGGGGCTGGCGCTGAATGCGCGCCTGCCTTTCATGATGATGCGGGCTCTGGCACCCACGGGCGCCATGCTGACCTTCGTCTCGCTATGGACGGGCGCCGTCTGGGGCAAACCGATGTGGGGTACATGGTGGGTCTGGGACGCGCGCCTGACCTCGACCCTGATCCTGCTGTTTCTCTACATTGGCACGATGGCGCTGTGGTCGGCCATTGAAGATGTCCGGCGCAGCGACCGCGCTGGCGCCTTGCTGACGCTCATCGGGGTGGTGAACGTACCCATCATTCTGTTCTCGGTGGTGTGGTGGAACACCCTGCACCAGGGCTCCACCGTGGGCGTCACGCACGCCCCCAAGATGGAAGCCACCATGCTCCAGGGCTTGCTGATCATGACCGCCGCCGCGTGGCTGTACGCCATCACCGCCACGCTGGTTCGGGTACGCCGCATCATTCTGGAGCGCGAGCGAAAAACCCAGTGGGTCAACCACCTTCTCAGTCAGGAGTCATGATATGGAATGGGGCAGTTGGTCGGAATTCTGGAGCATGGGCGGTCGCGGGTTCTTCGTCTGGAGCGCCTACGGCGTCACCGCCCTGGCGGTACTGGCCGAAATCGTCTGGCTGAAGCGTTCGGCCGGCCAGTCGCGTGGCCGCCTCGCACGCATGCAGCAGTGGGATTCATCAGAAGAGGAAGCGCAATCATGAAGTCTCGGTACAAGAAGTTGTCCCTCATTGCCGTCGCACTGGCGGGGCTGGGTGGTGCCACCATGCTGGTACTCAATGCTTTCCAGTCCAACCTGGTGTTCTTTTTCTCGCCCACCGAGGTCTACCAGGGCAAGGCGCCCGTGGACCGGGTGTTCCGCGTGGGCGGCCTGGTTCTGGAGGGCAGCGTCAAGCGCGAACCCGACGGTCTGACCACGAGCTTTGTGGTCACCGACACCGCCCGGACCATCCCGGCGGTTTACACCGGCATCCTGCCCGACCTGTTTGCCGAAGGCAAAGGCGTGGTGGCCGACGGCAAGCTGGGCAGCGATGGCCTGTTCGTGGCCAACCGGGTGCTGGCCAAGCACGACGAGAACTACATGCCCCCGGAGGCGGCTCTGGCTCTGGAGCAAGCCAAAGAAGCGGGCAAAACCCTCAAACCTTACTGACTTCCCCAGCGATCCCACACTCCAGAAGGAACCTTTTCCGTGTCTGTGCGGTCGCTCATAGCGGCGCACAGGTGGTGTCTGGCCCAGGAGAAAGCTTTTTATGATTCCCGAAATTGGTACCCTCGCGCTCATCCTGGCCCTGTTGCTGGCCGTGGTCCAGGGACTGCTCCCGCTCTGGGGCGCCCAGCGCGGCAACGCCACCTGGATGGCGGTGGCGCGGCCAGCGGCATTTGGCCAGTTCACCTTCGTGTTGATCGCCTACCTGTGTCTGGTCTATGCCTTCCTGACCGATGATTTTTCGGTCATCAACGTCGCCAGCAACTCGTACTCCAATTTGCCCGCCTTCTTCAAGGTGACCGCCACCTGGGGTTCGCACGAGGGATCGCTGTTGTTCTGGTCGCTCATCCTGGCGGTCTGGACCATTGCCGTGGCCACCTTCTCCCGCTCTTTGCCCGAAGAGGTGGTCTCCCGCGTGCTGGGCGTCATGGGCCTGATCTCGGTCGGCTTCCTGTCCTTGCTGCTGATCACGTCGAGCCCGTTCCTGCGCCAGTTCCCGGCGGCCGCCGAGGGCAGTGACCTCAACCCCCTGCTGCAGGACTGGGGCATGATCATCCACCCCCCCATGCTCTACATGGGGTACGTGGGCTTCGCGGTGGCCTTCGCGTTCGCTGTGGCAGCCTTGCTCTCGGGCCGGCTCGACGCGGCCTGGGCGCGCTGGTCGCGGCCCTGGGCGACGGTGGCTTGGGCGTTTCTCACCCTGGGCGTGGCGCTGGGCAGCTGGTGGGCCTACCGCGAACTGGGTTGGGGGGGCTGGTGGTTCTGGGATCCTGTGGAGAACGCCTCCTTCATGCCGTGGCTGGCAGGTACGGCCCTGATCCATTCCCTGGCGGTGGCCGAGAAGCGCGGCGCTTTCAAGGCCTGGACGGTGCTGCTGGCCCTGACCACCTTCTCGCTCTCGCTGCTGGGTACATTCCTGGTGCGTTCGGGCGTGCTGTCTTCGGTGCATGCGTTTGCGGTGGATCCGCAGCGCGGTGCCTACATCCTGGGCTTCATGCTGGTGGTGGTGGGCGGTTCGCTGGCTCTGTTTGCGTGGCGCGCGCCCCGCATGGTGGCAGGCGGTGCCTTCACCGCCTTCTCGCGCGAGTCCATGCTGCTGGCCAACAACGTCATGATGGTGGCCTCCGTGGCAGCGGTGCTGCTGGGAACGCTGTACCCGCTGTTCATCGATGCGCTGGGTCTGGGCAAGCTCTCGGTGGGGCCGCCTTACTTCAACGCGGTGTTTGTGCCCCTCATCACGCCGGCGCTGTTCCTCATGGGGGTGGGTCCGCTCATGCGCTGGAAGGGCGATAGCGTTCCCGATGTGGTGCTGCGGCTGAAGTGGGCGCTCGCCATTGCCATGGCCACTGGTTTGCTGCTGCCCCTGACGCTGGAGGGCTACAAGCCCTGGGCGGTACTGGGGCTGGGTCTGTCCGCCTGGATAGCCCTGACTGTGTGGGTGGCCTTCCGTGAGCGGGTGAAGAGCAAGGAGCAGTTCTTCAACCTGCCGCGCGCGTTCTGGGGCATGCACCTGGCGCACCTGGGTCTGGCTGTCGGGGTGGCTGGCATCACCATGGTGGTGAACTACGAGCAGGAAATGGACGTGCGGATGAACGTGGGCGACCAGGCACAGATGGCCGGCTACACCCTGACCTTCATGGGCACGGAAAACTACTCGGGCCCCAACTACGAAGCCACCCGGGGCACCGTCATCGTCTCCAAAGGCGATGTGGAGCAGTTCCGGCTCTATCCGGCCAAGCGTATTTACAACCGCTCGGGCTCGGTGATGACCGAGGCCTCGGTCCGTCCCAGCCTGTTCAGCGACCTCTATGTCTCGCTGGGAGAGCCCTTGAACGCCGAGGGCACCACCTGGGCGGTGCGCCTGTATTACAAGCCCTTCATCAACTGGCTCTGGCTGGGCTCTTTCCTGATGGTGGTGGGCGGGCTTCTGGCCGCCTCCGACCGGCGTTACCGCATAGGTGCCAAGGCACGTGCGCCGGCGGATGCGCAAGCCAGCGCCGCCCAGGGAGTCTGAACCATGAAACGGTGGCTGCCGCTGGTGTTCTTTTTTGTCCTGGCAGGCTTCTTTGCCAAGGGCCTTTTCCTCAATCCGCGGGAAGTGCCTTCGCCCTTCATCGGCAAGACCGCCCCGGTGTTTACCCTGCCGGTGGTGGGACAGGCGGAGCAGACCTTCAGCACCAGCGCCATGAATGGCAAGGTGTGGCTGCTCAATGTCTGGGCGCCCTGGTGTGTCTCGTGCAAGGTGGAACACAAGTTCCTCATGGCCCTGGCCGAAAGCCAGACAGCGCCACCCATTGTGGGACTCAACTGGAAGGACAAGAACCGGGATGCCGAGCGGCTGCTGCTGCAAACCGGCAACCCTTATGTGGCCGTGCCCGATGATCTGAGCGGGCGTGTAGGCATAGACTGGGGCGTGACCGGAACACCGGAGACTTACCTCATTGATGCCAACGGCACCGTGCAGCTCAAGCACGTAGGCCCGATCGATATCGATATCTGGCGCAACAAGTTCGTGCCCAAGCTCAAGGAGTTGGGGGCATGATGGCCGCTTTTCTGAAGCCCGGCTTACTGTCTGCGGTGCTCGCCCTGTGGGTGCTGGGCTCTGGGGCCGCGCAGGCCAGCCAGACCGCATCCCCGGCCCAGCCTGCTGCCGCACCGGTGGCCCAGCCGATTTTTGCCGATGCGGCCACCGAGGAGAGGCTGAGAAATCTGTCGAAGGAACTGCGCTGCGTGGTTTGTCAGAACGAAGCGCTGTCGGACTCGCCCGCAGACCTCGCCGACTCCATGCGCCAGGAGATCCGCGGGTTGATCCGGGAGGGCAAGACCGACCAGGAGGTGATCGAATTCCTCACTGCGCGTTACGGCGACTTTGTGCTGTTCCGCCCCCCCTTCAAGCCGTTGACCTACCTGTTGTGGATCGGCCCGTTTGTATTTCTGGCCTTTGGCGCTGTGGTCTGGTACTTGGCATTGCGCGCGCGCCGCACCTTCCGTAGCGCGCCGGTTTCGGGCGAGCAGATTGCCACGGCAGCCCGGCTTCTGGAAGAGAAGACATGAGTTCTTTCTGGTCTGTGACCCTGTTCTGGGGTTTTGCCGTAGCGGCCGTAGCCCTGGCCTTGGCGTTTGTGCTGCCGTGGCTGACGCGCCGCAGCGCTGGGGAGCGCCGCGACGCTGCCCACCGGGATATCAACCTCGCTGTGTACCGCGACCAGATGAAAGACCTGGCCCAGGAGTACGCCAGTGGTCAGCTGACGCAGGAACAGTTTGCCGCCAGCAAGCTGGAACTGGAGACCCGGGCTGCCGAGGATGCCCTGGCACAGGAAGAGCGCACCGCAGTGCCCGTGGCCAGCCGCCGGCTTGCCTATTCGCTGGCGGTGGTGCTGCCTGCAGCCACGGTGGCGCTGTATGCGTGGCTGGGAAACCCCAACGCGCTGATGGTCTCGGACGCCGGTGCCGGCAACACGGCGCAGTCCGCCCCGCCCACCGAGGCCGACATGCTGGAGATCATCCAGCGCATAGAAGCCCGCGCCCAGGCCACCCCGGACGACCTCGAGGTCTGGGAGACCCTGGCGGGCGCCAACGCCCTGATGGCCCGCTGGCCCGAAGCGCTTGCGGCGTACGAGCGGTCTCTCGAGCTCTCGCCCGGCAAGCCTTCGTTGCTCAGTGGCTACGCCGAGGCACTGGCCATGAACGGCAACATGCTGATGGCGGGCAGGCCTATGGAACTGGTGAACCAGGCCCTGCAGGCGGACCCGAACGACCGGAAAGGCCTGGAGCTGGCCGCCATCCATGCCTTCCAGAACCAGAATTACAGCGAGTCGGTGCAGTGGATGGACCGTTTGCTGCGGCTGATACCACCCGATGTGCCTTACGCCGAGGAAATTCGGCGCATGCGCGCTGAAGCCGAACAACTGGCCGCCGCCGGCGATGCCGCGCCCACCGCCGGGGTGGCTGGCAGCGTCGAACTGGCCCCCGAACTGCAGGCGCAGATCGGGCCGCAAAGCACGGTCTACCTCATCGCGCGCGATGGGGAAAGTGGCCCGCCCCTGGCGGCCGCGCGGATGGCGCCGGGCCCATTTCCGCTGTCGTTCCGGCTGGACGACAGCATGGCCATGAATCCGGCCAACGCGCTGTCCAGCCACAAGGAAGTGGTCATCCTGGCGCGCATCTCTGCCTCCGGGAATCCCATTGCACAACCCGGCGATCTGGAAAGCCGGGTGGTACGCGCCGCCGTGGGGGCTGCAGACGTGAGGCTGGTGATCGACCGCGTGGTGCCCTGAGCCAGCAGGCCCCGCCGGTCAACCCGGGTGTGCTGGTCCGCCCCCGCCACGGTGTAAGGCTTTTTCCTACACTGCATCGGGGGAGCGCTTACTTCATCTACATCCACTTTCCGATTCAAGTCAGATAGGTCGGATTTCACAATCCTTTTCATCGCTTCACCGTTTTTTGCGCTGTGTTAGCCAGACGGATTGAAAGCCATTTCGAGGAGTGTGAAGATGAGCCAACCCACCACCACCGCCGCCAAAGCTGCCACCGCCGCCGCCCAGTCCGCCGCCGCTGCCGGCGAAATCAGCACCGAACTCGACGCGCTGAGCCAGCAGCTGCTGGCCGAGATCCGCGAGGCCAACCTCACCTACCTCATGCTGGCCCAGCAACTCATTCGCCAGGACAAGGCGCAAGCCGCGTTCCGTCTGGGCATCAGTGAAGAGTCGGCCGAGCTGATTGCCGCCTTGTCTGCCGCACAGGTACTCAAGCTGTCCTCCACCAACACCCTGCTGTGTCGCTTCCGCGCCGACGAAGACATGGTCTGGGGCCTGCTCACCTCCAGCCACCAGCCGAACCGTGTGGGCAACGACACCACGCAGCGCCTGCACGCCAGCATCCTCATGGCCGGCCGCCTGGCTGCCTGAATCCGCCCCAGAAGAATCACTGCCGCTAGGAGCACACCATGGCCGCCGTCAAAAGCATCGTCAACGAGAGCAAGGACATCGCCCGCGCCATCGAACTCATCCAGCTCGGTGCCCGCCTGCAGGTGCTGGAGTCGGAAACCTCGCTGTCCTACGAGCGGTTGTTGCGGCTGTACAAAGAAGTGGCCGGCAAGTCGCCGTCCAAGGGGCAGCTGCCGTTCTCCACCGACTGGTTCCTCACCTGGCAGCCCAACATCCACGCCTCGCTGTACGTGAACATCCACCGCTACCTGAGCAAGACGGTGTCGCTGGACCAGATCGATGCGGTCACCAAGGCCTACCGCCTGTACCGCGAGCAGATGGTGGCCTGCGGCATAGAGCCGCTGCTCACCTTCACCCGCGCGTGGCGCCTGAGCAAGTTCATGGACGCCGGCATGCTGGCGCAAACCACCTGCAGCAGCTGCAAAGGCCTGTTCGTGACCGACCGCTACGAGAACGCCCGCCACTACAAGTGCGGCCTGTGCCAGCCCCCGGCGCGCGCGGGCAAGGGCAAGGCCAGCGGCGGCCTCAGGCTGGAGTGAGGGCAGGGCGGCTGGCCGGCTGCGTGCAAGCCTCCGCCACCCACTCGGCGGCCTTGATGCCGTCCACCGCCGCCGACAAGATACCGCCCGCATAGCCCGCGCCTTCTCCGGCCGGGAACAGCCCGCGCACGTTCAGGCTCTGGCCATCGGCGCCGCGCGTCACGCGCAGGGGCGATGAGGTGCGTGTTTCCACCCCGGTCATCACGGCATCGGGCATATCAAAACCACGAATCTTGCGGCCAAACGCCGGCAGAGCCTCGCGCATGGCCTGCGTGGCGTAGGCGGGCAACACCTCGTCCAGGCTGCCCAGCCGCACACCGGGTTTGTAGGACGGCTCCACCTCCCCCAGCTGGGTAGAAGGGCGCTGCGCCAGAAAATCCCCCACCAGCTGGCCGGGGGCTTCGTAGTCCTGCCCGCCCGCCTCGAAGGCGCGCCGCTCCAGCTGGCGCTGGAACACCACACCGGCCAGCGGGTGGGTGTGCGGGCCCGCCGGCAAGGCTTCGGCCTCGGCGGCGTAGCGGGTGCCAGCCTCCGGCCCAAAGGCTTCCAGCCATGCGCTGTGGCGGGCTTCGGCGTTGTCGGGCAGGTAGTCTCTGGGGTCCACGCCCACCACCATGCCGGCGTTGGCGTTGCGTTCGTTGCGTGAGTACTGGCTCATGCCGTTGGTGACCACGCGTCCTTCCTCGCTGGTGGCAGCCACCACCGTGCCCCCGGGACACATGCAGAAGCTGTACACCGCGCGCCCGTTGCTGGCGTGGTGCACCAGCTTGTAGTCGGCGGCGCCCAGCAGCGGGTGCCCCGCGTGCCGCCCCCAGCGCGCCCGGTCGATCACGCTTTGCGGGTGTTCGATGCGCACCCCCACCGAAAACGGCTTGGGTTCAATGAACACGCCCCGCTCGTGCAGCAGTGCAAAGGTGTCGCGCGAGCTGTGGCCCATGGCCAGCACCACATGGCGGGCAGGCAGGGCGGTGGTCGCAGGGCTGCCCGCTTCTGTGACGCTCAGGTCCTGCACCTGCAGGCCGCGCACCGCCATCTGCCCGTTCCCATCGGGCTCCAGCACCAGCCCGCACACGCGCTGCTGGAAGCGGATTTCACCCCCCAGCGCCATGATTTTCTCGCGCATGGCCTCCACCACCTTCACCAGCTTGAAGGTGCCTATGTGCGGGTGCGCCATGTACAGAATCTCGGGCGGCGCGCCGGCCTCCACGAACTCCTGCATCACCTTGCGGCCCAGGTGGCGTGGGTCCTTGATCTGGCTGTAGAGCTTGCCGTCGGAAAACAG
>JALOSG010000043.1 GCA_025458665.1 Serpentinimonas sp. | reverse complement strand
TGCAATATCCACGTCAAAGGTAAGGATATTTTTGCTGAATCGTCCCACGCCGACCTGTATGCCGCCGTGGATGAACTGGCCGACAAGCTCGACCGCCAGGTGCTGCGCTACAAGGACAAATCGCAGGAACACCACCACGAAGCAGCCAAACGCATGCTCCAGTGAGTGTCCGGCGCAATTGCTGCGCTGCAACAAGCCGCTTGATTTGTCAAGCGGCTTTTTTTTCGGCCTGTCGGGGCCAGCACTAGCCATAAAACCTCAGATGGGCATAATTCGCGGTCCAACGAGGCTTTACATGAACCGACTCTCTACCATATTGCCTGCCGAGCAGGTGTTGGTGTCTGTGGATGCCACCAGCAAAAAGCGGGCGTTTGAAGAGGCAGGTCTGCTCTTCGAATCTCTGCACGGACTCAACCGCGCACTCATCACCGACAGCCTGTTCGCCCGCGAACGCCTGGGCTCCACCGGTCTGGGTCATGGCGTGGCCATTCCGCACGGGCGCATCAAGGGCCTCAAGCAGCCGCTGGCCGCCGTCATGCAGCTGGCCCAGCCCATCGGGTTCGACGCGCCCGACGAGCAGCCGGTCAACCTGCTGATTTTCCTGCTGGTGCCCGAAGCCGCCACCCAGAAGCACCTGGAAATCCTGTCCGAGATTGCCGAGCTGCTGAGCGATGCCGTGCTGCGCGACCAGATGCGCGGCAGCACCGAAGCCGCTGCCCTGCACCAGCTGATTGCGGGCTGGCAGTCGGCCCACGCGCCGGCCTGATCAAGCTGTCTGACAGAGCCCCCAGCAGCGGCGCGCGGCCTTGAAACCCACCGTCGTCAGTGCCGACGTCCTCTTCGAGGCGCACCGCGAAACCCTGAAATGGCAGTGGGTCGCGGGGCTGAGCGCCTCGGAGCGCCGCTTCGATGAAAAAGCCGTCAGCGACGCCCGCTCGGGCGCCGATCTGGTGGGCTACCTCAACTACATCCACCCCTACCGGGTGCAGATTCTGGGCCAGCGCGAGGTGGCCTACCTCAGCAACAGCACCGAAGAAGACTGCCGCCGGCGCGTCTCGCGCATCGTGACGCTGGAGCCGCCCGCGCTGGTGGTGGCCGACGGCGAGCCCGCGCTGCAGGAACTCATTGCCATGTGCGAGCGGGCCCACATCCCGCTGTTCTACACCGACGCCTCCGCCGCCTTCGTCATCGATGTGTTGCGCGCCTACCTCTCGCGCCACTTTGCCGAGCGCACCACGCTGCACGGCGTGTTCATGGACATTCTCGGCCTGGGTGTGCTCATCACCGGCGAATCCGGGCTGGGCAAAAGCGAGCTGGGCCTGGAACTGATTTCGCGCGGGCACGGGCTGGTGGCCGACGACGCGGTGGACCTGCACCGCGTGAACCAGACCATCATCGAAGGGCGCTGCCCGGATTTGCTGCAGAACCTGCTGGAGGTGCGCGGCATCGGGCTGCTCGACATCAAAGCGATCTTTGGCGAGACCGCCGTGCGCCGCAAGATGCGCCTGCGCCTGATCGTGCACCTGGTGCGGCGCGAGACGCTGGAGCGCGACTATGAGCGCATGCCCCACGAACCGCTCTACCAGGACGTGCTGGGCGTGGCCATGCGCAAGGCGGTCATTCAGGTGGTGGCCGGCCGCAACATTGCGGTGCTGGTGGAGGCGGCGGTGCGCAACACCATTCTGCAGTTGCGTGGCGTGGACACCTACCAGGAATTCGTGCAGCGCCAGCGCGCCGCCATGCTGAGCCAGCGCTAGGTTGGCCCGGCGCAGGTCAATCAGCGCCTGGGCTCCCGCCGGTGTTCGCACTTCTCGCGGGTGCAGTTGGCGTACAGAGACAGCGCATGTTCCTGCAGCTTGAAGCCCCGCTCCTGCGCCACGATGTGCTGGCGCTTCTCGATGTCGGCATCGAAAAACTCTTCCACCCGCCCGCAATCCAGGCAGACCAGATGGTCGTGGTGCTTGCCCTCGTTGAGTTCGTACACCGCCTTGCCCGACTCGAAGTTGCTGCGCACCAGCAGGCCGGCCTGCTCGAACTGCGTCAGCACGCGGTACACGGTGGCCAACCCGATGTCCGAGCGCTCATCGAGCAGCACCCGGAACACGTCTTCGGCCGACATGTGCCGCTGCTTGCCGGTCTGGAACACCTCCAGGATCTTCAGCCGGGGCAGGGTGGCTTTCAGACCGGTGCTCTTGAGTTCGTCGATGTTGCTGGACATGGCGGATTCCGGGTGGCTGGCACGCTCCTCCACACAGCGGGCCAAGGGCTACAATGGTCAGATGATATCGCCATGCACCCGCGGTGCAGGGCCAAACGGAGAATCCGCCGGGCCATGAAGCATCTTTTCACCGCTCTTCCCGCTGGGCAGAGCCTCTCACGCCGCCGTACATCCCTTTCTGTGGCCTCGCAATCTGCGCTGCGCCGTGCCGCATTGGCGGTTTCCATGGCGGCGTTGCTGGGTGCGGCAGGCTGCACCACGGTGAAGAACATCGGCGCCTCGGTATCCACGCTGGGCGGGCTCATCACGCCGTACAAGATCGACATCCTGCAGGGTAACGTGGTGACCGCCGAGCAGGTGCAAGCCCTCCAGCCGGGCATGTCGCGCGAACAGGTGCGCAACATCCTGGGCACGCCCTTGCTCACCAGCGCTTTCCATGCCGACCGCTGGGACTACATGTTCACCTTCCAGCGCCAGGGCCAGGAGCCGCAGCAGCGCAGCGTGGTGGTGATTTTCCAGGGCGACAGCATGTTCCGCGTGGATGCCGACGAGTTGCCCACCGAGGAAGAATTCGTGGCTACGCTGGACGACCGCACCGTACCCGCCAAACCCCCCGTGTTGCAGGCCACCGAGGAGCAACTGCGCGCTTTCGAGGAACGCAACCGGCGTGTCGCACCTGCGCCGCAGGCCGGCGCCGCAGCCTCCACGCCGGCGAGCACCCCGGCAGCACCGGCCACCAGCTATCCGCCCCTGGAGCCGCGCTGACGCCATGACCGCCGTAGCCACTTCCGGTGCCAGTGCGCACCGCGTCTGTATTGCAGGCGCCAGCGGCCGCATGGGCCGCATGCTCATTGAAGCGGTACACGCCGCCGACGACTGCGTGCTCTCGGGCGCTCTGGACGTGGCGAGCAGCCCCGCTCTCGGCCAGGACGCCAGCGCCTTCCTGGGCCATGCCGCCGGACTCGCCATCACCGCCGACCTGGCACAGGGCCTCTCGGGCTCGCACTGCCTGATCGACTTCACCCGCCCCGAAGGCACCATGGCACACCTGCGTGCCTGCGTGGACCATGGCGTGAAGCTGGTGATTGGCACCACCGGTTTCACCGAGGCGCAAAAGGCCGAGATTGCCGAAGCCGCCCAGCACATTGCCATTGTCATGGCGCCCAACATGAGCGTGGGCGTGAACGTGACCTTGAAGCTGCTGGAAATGGCGGCCAAGGCACTGGCCACCGGCTACGACATCGAGATCATCGAGGCGCACCACCGCCACAAGGTGGATGCGCCCTCGGGTACCGCGCTCAAGATGGGCGAGGTGATTGCCGATGCACTGGGCCGCGACCTGAAAACCTGCGCCGTGTACGAGCGCTACGGCCACACCGGCGAGCGCGACCCTTCCAGCATAGGCTTTGCCACCGTACGTGGCGGCGACATCGTGGGCGACCACACGGTGCTGTTCGCCGGCACCGGCGAGCGTATCGAGATCACACACAAATCGGCCAGCCGCTCCACCTACGCCCAGGGCAGCCTGCGTGCGGTGCGTTTCCTGGCGGGCCAGCAGCGCGGCCTGTTCGACATGTTCGACGTGCTGGGGCTGCGCTGATCCCGGCCCCACGCTTTTGCGCTTTTGCGCCATTTCACGTTTGCGCTTTTTGACATGCAAGACAAGTACCAACCGCAGGACGTGGAGCGCGCCGCCCACGACTACTGGAACGCCATAGACGCCTACCGCGTCACCGAGGACGCGAGCAAGCCCAAGTACTACGCCTGCTCCATGCTGCCCTACCCCAGCGGCAAGCTGCACATGGGGCATGTGCGCAACTACACCATCAACGACATGCTCACGCGGCAGCTGCGCATGCAGGGCTACAACGTGCTCATGCCCATGGGCTGGGACGCGTTTGGCCTGCCGGCCGAGAACGCGGCGCTGAAGAACAAGGTGCCGCCCGCGCAGTGGACCTACTCCAACATTGCCTACATGAAGCGGCAGATGCAGGCCATGGGCCTGGCCATCGACTGGAGCCGCGAGGTGGCCACCTGCTCGCCCGAGTACTACCGGTGGAACCAGTGGCTGTTCCTGAAGATGCTGGAGCGCGGCATTGCCTACCGCAAGACGCAGGTGGTGAACTGGGACCCGGTGGACCAGACCGTGCTGGCCAACGAACAAGTGATCGATGGCAAGGGCTGGCGCACCGGCGCACCGGTGGAAAAGCGCGAGATTCCGGGCTACTACCTCAACATCACCGCCTACGCCGAAGAGTTGCTGGACCATGTGCAGCTGGGCAACGAAAAGGCCACCCTGAATGGCTGGCCCGACAAAGTGCGGCTGATGCAGGAGAACTGGATAGGCAAGAGCGAGGGCGTGCGCTTTGCGTTCACCCACGACATCCGCGATGCCGCCGGGCAGTTACTGACCGATGGGCGCATGTACGTGTTCACCACGCGCGCCGACACCATCATGGGTGTGACCTTCTGCGCCGTGGCGCCCGAGCATCCGCTGGCGCTGCATGCGGCCGCCAGCAACCCCGCCCTGGCCGCGTTCATGGAGGAGTGCAAGGCCGGTGGCACCACCGAAGCGGAGCTGGCCACGCAGGAGAAGAAGGGCATGGCCACAGGCCTGCACGTGGTGCACCCACTCACCGGGGCGGCAGTGCCGCTGTGGGTGGGCAATTACGTGCTCATGTCCTACGGCGATGGCGCGGTGATGGGAGTACCGGCGCACGACGAGCGCGATTTCGCGTTTGCGCTGAAGTACGGGCTGGCCATTCGGCAGGTGGTGAGTTTGGGTGGCGCTTTTGGGGCTGCAGCCGGTGCGGCGGCGCCAGGGGCTGTGGGCTCATCCGGGGGTACCGGCAAATCGCCCGCCGCCCCGGGCGCCACCACCCCGGCTGCCGGGTCTGTAGCTGGCTCTGGGGGCGCTGCGGTCTTTGATGCATCTGTCTGGCAGGACTGGTACGCGGACAAGGCGCGTGCGGTCTGTGTGAATTCCGGAGAGCTGGACGGGCTGCCCTACAAGGCGGCGGTGGACCGGGTGGCGGAGATGCTGGCAGCCAAGGGGCTGGGCGAGAAGAAGACCACGTTCCGGCTGCGCGACTGGGGCATCAGCCGCCAGCGCTACTGGGGCACGCCCATTCCCATCATCCATTGCACCGAACACGGCGCCGTACCGGTGCCTGAAAAGGACTTGCCGGTGGTGTTGCCCGAGGACTGCGTGCCCGACGGCAGCGGTAACCCGCTGCACCACCACGAAGGCTTCCACGCCGGGGTGGTGTGCCCCATCTGCGGCAAGGCAGCGCGGCGCGAAACCGACACGATGGACACTTTTGTGGACTCTTCGTGGTATTTCATGCGCTATTGCGACCCGAAGAACGCCGAAGCCATGGTGGGCGAGGGCGCGGCCTACTGGATGCGCGACGCCGCGAAGGCGGTAGGCGGCAGCGGTATGGACCAGTACATTGGCGGCATCGAGCACGCCATCCTGCACCTGCTGTACGCGCGTTTCTGGACCAAGGTCATGCGCGACCTGGGGCTGGTTTCGGTGGACGAGCCGTTCACCCGCCTCCTCACCCAGGGCATGGTGCTGAACCACATCTACTCGCGCCGCACCCCGCAGGGCGGCAAGGAGTATTTCTGGCCGCACGATGTGGAGCACGTGCTGGACGACGCCGGCAAGGTGGTGGGCGCCCGGCTGAAGAACGCGGTGGGCGACCTGCCCGTAGGCACCCCGATCGACTACGAGGGCGTGGGCACCATGTCCAAGTCCAAGAACAACGGCGTGGACCCGCAGGACCTGATCGAGAAGTACGGCGCCGACACGGCCCGCCTCTACACCATGTTCACCGCGCCCCCCGAGGCCACGCTGGAGTGGAACGATGCGGCGGTGGAGGGCAGCTTCCGCTTCCTGAAGCGGGTGTGGAACCTGGGGCACAAGCTCTCGCAGAGCGACTGGGCCGAGGCCACAGCCGCCGCAGCGGGTGCGCAATCCTTGGCCGATGTGAAGTTTGGCAAGGCCGCCCAGACGCTGCGCCGCGAGATGCACACGGTGCTCAAGCAGGTGGACTACGACTACCAGCGCATGCAGTACAACACCGTGGTGTCGGGCGCCATGAAGATGCTCAACGCGCTGGAAGCGGCCCACGACGGCTATGCGGCAGGGAACGGCGCCGGGCAGGACGGCCTGCAAGTGGCGCTCATCGAAGGCTTTGGCATTCTCCTGCGCAGCCTCTACCCGGCCACGCCGCACATTGCGCACACGCTGTGGGCGGGGCTGGGTTATGCCCGGGTGCTGGGCGATCTGCTCGATGCACCCTGGCCGCAGGTGGACCCTGCCGCCCTGGTGCAGGACGAGATCGAACTGGTGCTGCAGATCAACGGCAAGCTGCGCGGCTCCGTGGTGGTGCCCGCCAGCGCCGACAAGGCCGCCATTGAAGCGGCCGCGCTGGCCAGTGAAGCGGTGCAGAAGCAGGCCAACGGTGCGCCCGCCAAAAAGGTGGTGGTGGTGCCGGGCCGCCTGGTGAATGTGGTGCTGTGAGGGCGTGCGTTTGCGCTGCTCCCTACGCTACGTGTTAAGTTACGCCGCATGATCCCCGTGCTGCCCCTCGCCTCCCGTCTGCCTGCCGATACAGGCCGCCGCGCGCTGTTGCGCCGTGCCGCGATGGCAGCGGCTTTAGCGCCGGGGCTGTGGCTGGTGGGTTGCGGTTTCCGTCCGCGTGGCAGTGGCCAGCCGCTGGTGTTCCAGACGCTGCGCCTCAACGGGCCGGCGGGTAGCCTTATCGTGCAGGGTTTGCAGGGGCAGTTGCAGGCTTCCGGGGTGAAGGTGTTTGACGCGTCGGTGCCTGCTACGGAAGGCGAAGGTGCCCGCCCCGATGTGGTACTCGATGTGCTGGCCGAGCGCCGCGAACGCGTGGTGGTGGGATCGACCGCCACCGGGCAGGTGCGCGAGCTGGAGTTGCGCCAGCGCCTGCGTTTTCGAGTGCGCACGCCGGCGGGCAAGGAACTGGTGGCCGCGCAGGACCTGCTGCAGGAGCGCGAGCTGAGCTTTTCGGAAACCGAGGTGCTGAGCAAGGCCACCGAGGAAGAACTGCTATTCCGAGATATGCAGCTCTCCATGGTGCGCCAGATCATGGCCCGGCTGGCCGCGCTGCGCGAACTCTGAACGCCTGTTGGCGCAAGCCGCGCACACCCTGCTAGAGCGGCTGCTGCCGCATCAGGGTGCTTTTGCCAAACAGGCTCTCTATCAGGTCTACGGCCAGCAGCGCGGTCTTGTTGCGTACGTCCAGCGCGGGGTTCAGCTCCATCACGTCCAGGCTGGCCAGCAGGCCGGTATCGGCCACCATCTCCATGCACAGCTGGGCCTCACGGTAGGTGGGGCCGCCCGGCACGGTGGTGCCAACGCCAGGGGCAATCTCGGGGTCGAGGAAATCCACATCGAAGCTCACGTGCAGGTGGGTGTGGGCGTCCAGCCCCGCCAGCGTACGCTCCATGACCGCGCGCATGCCCAGCTCGTCGATGGCGCGCATGTCGAACACCTCCAGCCCATGGGCGTGCACCAGGCGTTTCTCGCCGGGGTCCACGCTGCGTATCCCAATCTGGCGCACCGACGCCGGGCTGAGTGCCGGCGTGGTGTCGCTCATGCCGGTGAGTGCAGTGGGCCCCAGCCCGCACAGGCAGGCCACCGGCATGCCGTGCAGGTTGCCGCTCGGGGTGAGTTCGCTGGTGTTGAAGTCGGCATGGGCATCCAGCCACAACACCCGCAGGCGCTTGCCCATGGCGCGGCAATGGCGCGCCACCGCGCTCAGGGAGCCTATGGCCAGGCAGTGGTCGCCACCCAGCAGCAGGGGCAGGCCGCCGGCCTGCAGCTCGGCCAGCACGGCGTCGTGCACCTGCTGGTTCCATGCCACCACTTCGGGCAGATGCCGGAAGCCGTTTTGCGCCGGCTGCCAGGGGTTGGGCGGGCCCGCCAGGTTGCCATGGTCGTGCACCTGCACCCCGTGCAGTTCCAGCGCTTCGCGCAGACCGGCCACGCGCAGTGCCTCCGGCCCCATGGACGCGCCGCGCACACCGGCACCGATGTCGGTGGGGGCGCCAATCAGGCCCACGCGCCGGAAATGGGGGCTTGTGGGGTGGTGGCGGTTTGGCGTTTCGGCGGTGGCTGGGTTCATGCCGGCCATGGTAGCCGCGCCCACCACGAACGCCTAGCTTGCTCCTAGAATGGTCCGATGTCTGCGCAGCCTCCCACCGCCCTAACCGCAATTTCGGCCCCTCGGGCCGCGCGGGGAGTTTTGGGCGATAGTGCCGCCATGGCCGCTATGGCTGTATTGGCCACGCTGATGGTAATTACTGCGCTGGCCATGCTGGTGCCTGGCCCCGCGCAGGCGCAGACTCCCGCCGGCGCCACGCTGCCGCTGCGCAACCTGTCTGTGGAGTTGCGCCAGGTGAGCGAGAACCAGACGCAGAGCAGCGGCGCGCGCGTGGATGTGCAGGTGCAAGGCAGCCCGCGTTCGGGCGAGATCGTGCTGCGCACCCAGCCGTCGGGCAGCAGCCAGCAGGACGCACTGGCCCAGCAGGTGCTGGTGCTCAATGGCCGGGAGGCGAGCTTCAACATCGGGCAGAGCCAGCCCGTGCAACTGCTGTGGCTGGGCATACAGGGCGCCGTGGTGGGCACCGTGTGGCTGGAGCAGCAGAGCGGCCTGGTGGTGCAGCCACGCTGGCAGGGCGGTAACCAGGTGGAGCTGCGCTTGTCGGCGCAACAGGCAACCCGCGACGACCCGCGGACCAACGCGAATTCCGCCACCGCAGGCCTGCCCGCCACCACCACCGCCAGCACCCGCACCGAACTGCTGGTTCCGCTGAACGAATGGGTCACCATTGCCCAGGCGCAGACCGCGCAGGTGACCTCGGGCGAGCAGTCCCGCGGTGGCGTGAGCGTGGGCGGCGTGCCCGCGGGGCAGCGCCCGGGCAGCGTCACCCGGGGCACCGCCACGCTGGGCGGCGGCAGCACCACCCAGCAAGGGCAGCGCTACGTGCAGGTGCGGGTGTCCGTTCCCTAAAATCCCCGCATGCAGTTGTCTCTGGCCCAGCTGGGCGCCCATTTGCAGCGTGGCTTGAAGCCCCTGTACACCTTGTATGGCGATGAGGCCCTGCTGGTGCAGGAGGCGGCCGATGCCATTCGCGCAGCCGCACGCGCCGAGGGCGTGGGCGAGCGCAGCGTGTTCACCGTGGCCGGCGCCCATTTCGACTGGAGCGCCGTCTTGGCGGCCGGCAGCGAAATGAGCCTGTTTGCCGACCGCCAGCTCATCGAGGTGCGCATTCCTTCGGGCAAGCCCGGCAAAGAGGGCTCACAGGCTTTGCAGCAACTCGCCGAACTGGCCCCCGGCAACGACAGCGCCGTGACCCTGGTGCTGCTGCCCAGGCTGGATGCGGCGTCCACCAAAAGCGCGTGGTTTGCCGCGCTGGAGGGCCATGGCGTGGCCATCCGCATAGACCCGGTGGAGCGTGCCCAGTTGCCGGCCTGGATCGCCCAGCGCCTGCAGCTGCAGGGTCAGCGTGTGGCCAACGGGGAAGAGGGGCAGCGCGCGCTGGCGTTCATGGCCGACCGCGTGGAGGGCAACCTGCTGGCGGCGCACCAGGAAATCCAGAAACTGGGCTTGCTCTATCCCGCCGGGGAGCTGGCCTGGGAGCAGGTGGAGTCGGCGGTGCTGAACGTGGCCCGCTACGACCCCTTCAAGCTGGCCGAAGCTGTGCTCGATGGGCAGGCCGCGCGGGTGCAGCGCATGCTCGATGGGCTGGAAGCCGAGGGCGAGGCGCCGGTGCTGGTGCACTGGGCGCTGGCCGAGGACATACGCACCCTGCACCGGGTGAAAACCGCTGTGCAGCAAGGCCGCCCGCTGCCCATGGTGCTGCGCGAACAGCGGGTGTGGGGACCGCGCGAAAAGCGCTTCGAGCGGCTGGTGCCACGCCTGCGCGCCGAACAGGTGACCGGCTGGCTGCACGATGCGCACCTGGTGGACGGCATTGTGAAAGGCCTGCGCCGCCCCGACTGGCCGGCCGACCCCTGGCAGGCGTTGCACCGGCTGGCGCTCAGCGTGACTCGGGCGTGCGCAGCGCGGCCTGCCGGTAGTCGCTAGTTATCCCTGGTTCGGCGCCTCACCGCCGTAGCTTGACCAGTTCTCGGCACCGCCTAATAAAAGGCGTAGCCGCCGCCACGACCTTCCTGCTTGGCGCGGTACATGGCCTGATCGGCATGCTGCAGCAGGGTGTCGGTGTCGGTGCCGTCTTTGGGGAACAGCGCAATACCGATGCTGGCGCCTACCCAGGCGGCTGCATCGGGCTGGCTTTCGCCATCGGTAGAGCCAGCTGGCCTCAGGTCGAAGGGTTGCTGTAGCACCTGCACCAGCTTGCCTGCCACCAGGGCGGCGGCATCGAGCCCGTGGTCGGGGCCGCTCAGTCCGGAGAGCATCACCACGAACTCGTCGCCACCCAGCCGGCCCACGATGTCCACATCGCGCACCTGGTCCCGCAGCCGCTGCGCGGCCAGTTGCAGCAAAAAGTCCCCCGCTCGGTGACCGCGGCTGTCGTTCACTTCCTTGAAGTGGTCAAGGTCTATGAACAGCAGCGCGCCGGCCTGCGCTTCGCCTTGGCGGGGTCGCAGCGCCTCGGCCAGGCGCTCCACGAACATCTGCCGGTTGGCCAGGCCAGTGAGCGCATCGAAGTTGGCCCGGTAACGGATGTTCTCCTCGTTCTGGCGCCGCTCGGTGATGTCCCGGAACACCACCACAGCGCCGGCCGCAGGGTCGTCCTGGCGCAGTGGCGTGAGCACATACTCCACCGAAAAACTGCTGCCGTCTCCGCGCAGGAAGCGGCTGTGCTCGGAAGAGGCTGGGCCGTCCTGCAGGCGGCCCAGGCTGGCGCCTGCTGCTGTGCCCGCCCTCCGTTCCACCAGCAATTGCTGCGCGTCGCTGCCGATGAAGGCGTTCTTCTCCAGCCGCAGCTGCTGCAGGGCGGCCGGGTTGGCAAACACCACCCGGCCCTCTCCGTCTACCCCGAAAATGCCCTCGCCCACGGCTTCGAGGATCAGTTCGTTGCGCCGCGCCAGGTCTTCGCGGGTGCGGGCATCGCGTTCGATCTGCTCGGCCAGCACCCGCGAGCGGCGTACCACCGCCAGCACGACCACCGCCACCAGCAGGAACGCGGCGGCCATCACCGGCAGCAGTCGCTCGGTCAGCGCACGTCCTGGTGTGGGTGGGCGCCAGGTGATGGCACCGCGCACTTCTTCGCTGGCCAGCACCACGGGCAAAACGAGAGTGCCTGCCGTCTGGCGCGCGGCCGTTACCTCCCCAGGCGGCAGCCAGCGGAGTTCGGGCTGCGCCATGATGTCACCGGCTTCTGCCAGCGCATCGGCAGCCAGATTGCGCCCGAACAGCAAAATGCCCCGTGGTTCGCGGTCGGGGGCCTGGGTGTGCAGCGGGCGGATCACCGCGGCCGCCATGAGGTGGAGTTCGCCAGCAAACTCCACCACGCCCGCCACGGGTGCGTCGTCCGGCCCGGGCTGGGCTGCACGGGCCCGGGCCAGCAAGGCCGCCAGCGAGGGGGTGAGCCAGCCCTCGGGGGGCTCCTGGGCAGTACCCTGGGCGCTGGTGTGCAGGCGCAGGCGGTTCTGCGGGTCCACGTAGAGGCTGTGCGACAACTGGAACACATCGATGGCGTTGGTACCCGGGTTGGCCTCCCACCAGTCGATGTCTATTTCCTGCACCAGGAAGGTGATGCTTTCGTCCCACGAGGAGTAGTCCAGCACGTGGCGACCCAGCTGGCGGGCCTGCAGGGACTGCAGTTCCGTGAAGTGTTTGCGAGACGCGCTGGCGGCCACGTCGTCCTGCGCCCGCGCCATGAAAAGCAGCAGCGCCACCGACATGGTGAGGCTGACCGCGATGGCCATGGACACCAGCCACCCCAGCTGGCGCAGGTTGGCCACCGCGGGGGAATGACGTCCGGAAAGGGGGGCTGCACGCATCATCAAACCCTACTCTGTTTGCACGGCCTTAACAATGCGAAAATTGCGCAATGAACGCAGCCAACGCCACAGAACTGATGATATCCCTGGGGGTGCAGGCCCGCGCCGCTTCGGCCCACATGGCCAAGGCGCCGGCTGCGGCCAAGGTGGCGGCGCTGCATGGCCTAGCCCGCCTCCTGCGCGAGCAGACCGCTCTGCTGCAGCAGGAAAACGCCAAAGACCTGGAACGCGCCCGCGCCGCCGGCCTGGCCGAGCCCATGGTGGACCGGCTCAAGCTCACGCCCGCCGTGCTGGAAACCTGCGCCCAGGGCTGCGAGCAACTGGCCGCCATGCCCGACCCGATTGGCGAGATCAGCGGCATGAAGCAGCAGCCCAGCGGCATCCGCGTGGGCCAGATGCGCGTGCCCATCGGCGTGTTTGGCATGATTTACGAAAGCCGCCCCAACGTCACCATCGAAGCGGCCTCGCTGTCCATCAAGAGCGGCAACGCCTGCATCCTGCGCGGCGGCTCGGAAGCCATCGACTCCAACCGCGCCCTGGCCGCCCTGGTGCAGCAGGCGCTGGTGCAGGCGGGCCTGCCGGCCGATGCGGTGCAGCTGGTGCCCACCACCGACCGCGCCGCCGTGGGCCAGCTCATTGCCATGCCCGAGTATGTGGACGTGATCATTCCGCGTGGCGGCAAAGGCCTGATCGAGCGCATCAGCCGCGAAGCCAAGGTGCCGGTCATCAAGCACCTGGACGGCAACTGCCACACCTACGTGGACGACCCCTGCGATGTGGCCATGGCCGTGAAGGTGGCCGACAACGCCAAGACCCAGAAGTACAGCCCCTGCAATGCCACCGAAAGCCTGCTGGTGGCGCGCGGCGTGGCAGCCCAGTTCCTGCCGCAGATAGGCGCCATCTACGCCGCCAAAGGCGTGGAAATGCGCGGCTGCGCGGAGTCTCTGGCCCTCCTCAAGGCTGTGCCCGACGCCCTCCTGGCCGAGGCCACGGAACAGGACTGGTCCGAGGAGTACCTCGCGCCCATCATCAGCATCAAGGTGGTGGCCGGGCTCGATGAGGCGATTGCCCACATCAACCGCTATTCCAGCCACCACACCGAAGCCATCCTCACCACCAACCACATGCACGCGCAGCGCTTCCTGCGCGAAGTGGATTCGGCCAGCGTCATGGTGAACGCCAGCACGCGCTTTGCCGATGGGTTCGAGTACGGGCTGGGTGCCGAAATCGGCATCTCCACCGACAAGTTCCACGCCCGTGGCCCGGTGGGTGTGGAAGGGCTCACGTCGCTCAAGTACGTGGTGCTGGGCGAGGGCGAGGTGCGCGGATGACCCACGCCGCGCCGACCGACAAACCTCTGGGCAATGTGGCGCTGTCCATGCTCGATCTGGTGTCCGTGCGCGAGCATGGCACCGTGGCCGATGCGCTGAAGATTGCGCTGCGCACCGCCCAGCACGCCGAGCGGCTGGGTTTTACCCGTTACTGGCTGGCCGAGCACCACAACATGGACAGCGTGGCCAGTTCGGCCACCGCCGTGCTGGTGGGCTACATCGCCGGCGGAACCTCGCGCATCCGGGTGGGTTCGGGCGGCGTGATGCTGCCCAACCACGCGCCGCTGGTGGTGGCCGAGGCCTTTGGCACGCTCGCCGAGCTCTACCCCGGGCGCATCGACCTGGGCCTGGGCCGCGCCCCTGGCACCGATGGGCTCACCATGCGCGCCTTGCGCCGCGACCGGGTGGAAACCGAAGAAGACTTCCCGCGCGAAGTGGCCGAGCTGCAGCACCTGCTGGGCCCCGTGCAGCCCGGCCAGCGCGTGGTGGCCACGCCCGGCGCCGGTACGAACGTGCCCATCTGGCTGCTGGGTTCGAGCCTGTTCTCGGCGCGGCTGGCGGCCGAGCGCGGCCTGCCCTTTGCCTTTGCCTCGCACTTTGCGCCGCGCTACCTGCTGCAGGCGCTGCAGGTGTACCGCGAGAACTTCCGCCCCTCGGCCACGCTGGCGCAGCCCTATGCCGCCGTGGGCGTGCCGCTCATTGCCGCGCCCACCGACGAAGAGGCCGACTTCCTGGCCAGCAGCACCTACCAGCGCGTGCTGGGCATCATCACCGGCCAGCGCCGCCGCCTGCAGCCGCCCGTGGAGGGCTTCTGGGACCAGATGGGGGCCCAGGCACAGCAGGCGGTGGGCGACTTTCTGGCTGCCGGCGTGGTGGGCGGCCCCGACACCGTGCGGGCCGGCCTGCAGCGCCTGCACGACCTGACCCAGGCCGACGAATTCATTCTGGTGAGCGATGTGTACGACCCCGCGTTGCGCCTGCGCTCCCTGGACATTGCGGCGGCGGCCCTGAAGGCCGAAGCCCCGGTGCTGGCATGACGCACACTGCAGGTACGGTCAGCCCCGGAACCCGCGTGGTGGTGGGCCTCTCCGGCGGGGTGGATTCCGCCGTGAGCGCGTGGCTCCTGAAGCAGCAGGGCTACGAGGTCATCGGCATCTTCATGAA
>JALOSG010000218.1 GCA_025458665.1 Serpentinimonas sp. | reverse complement strand
ATGTGCAGAAAACCTGGGATGGCATCCTGAACGCGCCGGTCACTCTGGAGTGACCGGCGCGTTCAGGATGCCATCCCAGGTTTTCTGCACCTGCATGCGCGAAAACGCCGAATACAGCGCCTCGAACGTGGCGGCGTTCATGGCACTCATGCAGATGCTGCCGCTGGCCAGGAACAGGATGTAGGGCACCGCCCGCTGCACGCCCTCGGCATCCACCATGTTCACCTGGCCCACCAGCGCGCCCATGCCATAGCCAAAGGCCACCAGCCAGATGAGTGGCTCGGCGATGTTGCCCACCAGGCTGGGCACGGCCAGCTTGCGCCACACCAGCAGGTTGCGCAGGAACACCGGCCAGAAGCGCAGGGAGATGTCGGGCACGCGCCACGGGCTGGGGTTGGTGGGCAGGGATTTCACGGTTTCCATAGTGTCGGGTTCGCGGTGTTCTAGCCGTCCTCGCGGATCTGGCGGCCGGTCATTTTCAGGAACAGGTCTTCCAGGTTGGCCGGGCGGTGCAGGGTGCGCACGCTGCTGTATTCGGGCAGGTCGGCCAGGCGGGCCAGCAGCTGTTTGGCGTCCTGGGTGTAGAAGAACACGGTCTCGCCGCTCACCTCCACGCGCTGCGCCAGTGCGGCCAGCGGGGACTGCGCCAGGGCGTGCGCCTCCTGCCCTCCGCTGCCGTACACCTCCACCACATCGGGCTCCAGGTGTTCGGCAATCAGGGCGCGCGGCGTGCCTTCGGCAATCTTGCGGCCGTGGTCTATCACCAGCAGGCGGTCGCACAGGCGCTCGGCTTCGTCCATGAAGTGGGTGGTGAGCAAAATGCTTTTGCCCTGTTGCAGGAGTTGCTGCAGGCGCTCCCACATGAGGTGGCGGGCCTGCGGGTCCAGGCCAGTGGTGGGCTCGTCCAGCAACAGCAACTGGGGGTCGTTCACCAGCGCGCGCGCCAGGCTCAGGCGCCGCTTCATGCCGCCCGACAGTTCCCCCGGCTTGGCCTGTGACTTGTGCGAAAGCGCCGCAAACTCCAGCAGCGCGGGCACCCGCTCGCGCATCTGCCGCGTGGACAGGCCAAAGTAGCGGCCAAACACCACCAGGTTCTCGGCGCAGGTGAAGTCGGGGTCCAGGGTATCGAACTGCGTCACCACGCCCAGTTGCGCCTTGATGGCCTGTGCCTCCTGCGGCATGGGCAGGCCCAGCGCCGTGATCTGCCCGGCATCGGGCGCGGTCTGGCCCAGGCACATACGGATGGTAGTGGTCTTGCCGGCGCCATTGGGCCCGATCACGCCCAGGCACTCGCCGGGGGCGATCTGGAACGACAGGTCGTCCACCACGGTGAGTGCACCGTAGCGCTTGGTGAGGTGCTGGGCTTGGAACAGGGGCATGCTGGACATGCCTAGATTGTGCCTCTCGGTAGAATGCCGTGCTCCGTTGTGCCAGCCTGCCCTCTGTATCGCTCCCTCTATTTCCCCTAAGGACCGCTCTGTGTCTGACCAAACGGCCGTCTGGCCCCAGTACCTGTACCCCAAGCAGGCCATGACCGCGCTGGCCGGAGCGTTGGCGCGTCGCCCTCTGGGCGCGTTCACGCAGCACAACATCCGCCGTTTCGTGCAGCGCTACAACGTGAACATGAACGAGGCCGCCGAGCCCGATGTGGCCCGTTACGCCACCTTCAACGACTTTTTCACGCGCGCGCTCAAGCCCGGCGCGCGCCCGCTGGCCGATGCGCCTTTTCTGTGCCCGGTGGACGGCGCCATCAGCCAGTTCGGCGCCATAGAGGCCGACCAGATTTTCCAGGCCAAGGGCCACCGCTACAGCACCACCGCGCTGCTGGGTGGCCGCTCCGACCGGGCCTTGCCTTACCAGGATGGCGCTTTTGCCACGCTCTACCTGAGCCCGCGCGACTACCACCGCATCCATATGCCTTGCGACGGCAAGCTGGTGCGCATGGTGCACGTACCCGGCGATCTGTTCTCGGTGAACCCCACCACGGCGCGCGGCGTGCCGGGCCTGTTTGCCCGCAACGAACGCGTGGTGTGCGAGTTTGAAGGCGCGCACGGTCCGTTTGTCATGGTGCTGGTGGGCGCCACCATCGTGGGCAGCATGGCCACGGTGTGGCACGGCGTGGTGAACCCGCCCCGCCCCGGCCACCTGCGCGAATGGAACTACGAGGGCGATGCCGCCGTAGAACTCCGGCGTGGCCAGGAAATGGGCCGCTTCCTGCTGGGCTCCACCGTGGTGCTGCTGTTTCCGCCCAAGGTGCTGCGCTTCAACCCCGCCTGGGCACCGGGCGGCCCCATCCGCATGGGTGAGGCCATGGGTGAGCACGCGGCCTGAACCGCACCCCGCCCTACACCCTGCCCACCTCCTTCTCCATCTCCTCTCAGCCCAGCAAGGCCCTGCCATGACCACACTCGGTACCCCCCTGTCCCCGCACGCCACCAAAGTCATGCTGCTCGGCTCCGGCGAGCTGGGCAAGGAAGTGCTGATAGCGCTGCAGCGCCTGGGTGTGGAAACCATCGCGGTAGACCGGTACGACAACGCCCCCGGCCAGCAGGTGGCGCACCACGCGCGCACCATCACCATGAGCGACCCGGCGCAGCTGAAGGCACTCATCGAGGCCGAGCGCCCGCACCTGGTGGTGCCCGAGATTGAAGCCATTGCCACGCCCATGCTGCAGGAGCTGGAGGCCGCCGGAGTGGCCACGGTCATTCCCAACGCACGCGCCGCGCGCCTCACCATGGACCGCGAGGGCATACGCCGCCTGGCCGCCGAAACGCTGGGCCTGCCCACCAGCCCCTACCGCTTCTGCAATTCGCTGGCCGAGTTGCAGGCCGCCATCGACGGCGCCGACGGCCAGCCCGCCATCGGCTACCCCTGCATCGTCAAGCCGGTGATGAGCAGTTCGGGCAAAGGCCAGAGCAAGATCGACACCCCGGCCGACGTGGCCGCCGCCTGGGATTACGCCATGGCCGGTGGCCGCGTGAGCCATGGCCGCGTGATTGTGGAAGGCTTCATCGATTTCGACTACGAGATCACGCTGCTCACCGTGCGAGCCGGCCCCGAGGGCGCGGTGGCCACGCAGTTCTGCGAACCCATAGGCCACGTGCAGGTGAGCGGGGATTACGTGGAGAGCTGGCAACCCCAGCGCATGACGCCGCAGGCGCTGGCCCGCGCGCAGGAGATTGCCGCTGCCATTACCGGTAACCTGGGCGGGCGTGGCCTGTTTGGTGTGGAGCTGTTCGTGAAGGGCGATGAGGTGTGGTTCAGCGAGGTGAGCCCGCGCCCGCACGATACCGGCCTGGTGACGCTGTGTACGCAATGGCAAAGCGAGTTCGAGCTGCACGCCCGCGCCATTCTGGGCCTGCCGGTGGACACCAGCCTGCGCAACCCGGGCGCCAGTGCCGTGATTTATGGCGGCGTGGATGCCACCGGCATCGTGTTCGATGGTGTGGACGAAGCCCTGGCCGTTCCCGGCACCGATCTGCGCCTGTTTGGCAAACCCGAGAGTTTTGTGAAGCGCCGCATGGGCGTCGCGCTGGCGCGTGCCGACCATACCGACACCGCCCGCGCCAACGCCAAGCTGGCGGCCAGCAAGGTGCGCCCGCGCCAGGCCTGAAGAAGGCCTGAAGCAGGCCCAGCCTCAGCCTCAGCCTCAGCCTGCCACCCAGGCTTTACTGGAAAGCCACCTCGGCAAAGCTGCGCAGCTTGCGGCTGTGCAGCTGGTCCACCCCGCCTTCGCGCAGCAGCTCTACCGCGCGCAGCCCGATGCGCAGGTGCTGGTCTACCCGCTCGCGGTAGAAGTGGTTGGCCATGCCGGGCAGCTTGATTTCGCCGTGCAGCGGCTTGTCGCTCACGCACAGCAGCGTGCCGTACGGCACGCGGAAACGAAAGCCGTTGGCCGCAATGGTGGCGCTCTCCATGTCCAGCGCCACTGCGCGGGACTGAGAAAAGCGGCGCTGCGGCGTGTTGTCGGGCAGCAGTTCCCAGTTGCGGTTGTCGGTGCTGGCCACGGTGCCGGTGCGCATGATGCGCTTCAACTCGCCGGGGCGCAGCTGGGTCACATCGGCCACCGCCGCTTCCAGCGCCAGCTGGATTTCCGCCAGCGCGGGAGTAGGCGTGCGCCAGTACGTAATCGCCCAGCTGCTGGCTGTTGCGCAGGCCAGCGCAGTGGCCCAGCATGAGCCAGGCGTGCGGGCGCAGCACGGCTATGTGGTCCGTGATGGTTTTGGCGTTGCTGGGGCCTACGCCAATATTCACCATGGTGATGCCGCTGCGGTCTGCGCGCAGCAGATGGTAGGCCGGCATCTGCGGGAGGCGCGGCGGCTCGGCGCCGAGCGCGTCCACCGCCTCGGGCTGGGTGCCCGCGCGGCGCGTCACCACATTGCCCGGCTGCACGAAGGCCACGTAGGGGCTGTCCGGGTTCTGCATTTCCGCCAGCCCGAAGCGGATGAACTCATCGATGTAGAACTGGTAGT
>JALOSG010000217.1 GCA_025458665.1 Serpentinimonas sp. | reverse complement strand
TGTCCGGATCCTGGACGAGCGGCTGAAAGATCAGCCGCCCGCCTATGCTACAGCGGGTAGCGCCGGGCTAGACCTCCGGGCATGCCTGGCGGAGCCGCTGACTCTGGCGCCCAATGCCTGGCAACTGGTGCCTACCGGCATGGCCATGCACCTCGCCGATCCGGGCTATGCGGCACTTATCCTGCCGCGTTCCGGCTTGGGCCACAAACACGGCATTGTGCTGGGCAACCTGGTGGGACTGATTGACAGCGACTACCAGGGGCAGCTCATGGTGAGCGCCTGGAACCGCAGCGAGGTGGCTTACACGCTCCAGCCCATGGAAAGGCTGGCACAACTGGTCATCGTCCCGGTGGTGCAGGCCCAGTTCCGCGTGGTCGATGCGTTCGACGCCGAAACCGAGCGCGGAGCAGGCGGCTACGGATCTACCGGCCGCAGCTGACGGCTGCCTTCAAAACAGTTTCAGTGCAGGTGCCCACCACTGCCGTGGTGGTGGTGGCCGTGATGGTTGTGGTCGTCATCATGGTCATGGTCATGGTCATGGTCGTGGTCGTGGCTGTGCCCATGGTCATGGTCCGTGCCGATATCTAGCCTGAAAAATCCCATGCCCATGGTGCCCTTGCCCACTTCTTCTTCTGTGGCCTCGCGCACATTGTGTACCTTCAGGCTCAGGCGCAGCGCAATGCCCGCCAGGGGGTGGTTGGCATCCAGCACCACATGCTCAGGGTAAATCTCGCTCACGAACCAGATCTTTCCCCGCGGTGCGTCGGGGCTACAACCTTCTGGCAGGGTTTCGAAGGCCATTCCCACTTCCAGTGCATCGGGGAACACGGCGCGCGGCTCCAGAATGAGCAGGGAATCGTCAAAATCCCCGAATGCCTGCTCGGGTTCCAGGTGCAACTTCAGCGTGTCTCCAGGCTCATGGCCCTGCAGGGCCTCCTGGATGGGGGCCAGCAGGTCGGTGCCACCGAGCAGGAATTCCACCGGCTCGTCGAGCTCGTCCAGCACTTCGTTCAGCGTGTCTTTCAGCGTCCACGTCAGAGACGCAACGCATTGGGGCGTGATTTTCATCCGACAATTGTCCCATGAGTCCGCCCCGTACCCTTTCCACAGCAGCATCCGCCCCGTCGCCTGCGGTCTACCCGTCTCTGCACCAGTCTCTGGCGCTGTTGGGTGGACTTTCGCCTACGCAGTTCATGCGGCGCCACTGGCAGAAGAAGCCCTTGCTCATACGCCAGGCCATCGCGCATTTACAGCCGCTGCAGGACCGTGCGGGCTGGTTTGCGCTGGCCGAGAGCGAGGAGGTGGAATCGCGCCTGATTGTGCAGAAGGGGCAGGGCGAGTGGAGCTTGCGCCATGGGCCGTTCCAGCGGCGCCAGCTGCCCCCCGCCAGCCGCCCCGGCTGGACCTTGCTGCTCCAGGGCATGGACCTGCACCTGCCGGCCGCCCATGCCCTCATGCAGCGCTTCCGCTTTCTGCCCGATGCCCGGCTGGACGATCTCATGGTGTCCTGGGCCAGCGATGGCGGGGGCGTGGGGCCGCACTTTGACAGCTACGATGTATTCCTGCTGCAGGCCACAGGTCGGCGGCGATGGCGTATCGGGCGCCAGAAGGACTTGAGCCTTCAGCCAGATGTGCCCCTGAAAATCCTGCAGCGTTTCGAGCCGGAGCAGGAGTTCGTGCTCGAGCCCGGTGACATGCTCTACCTACCCCCGCGCTGGGCCCACGATGGCGTTGCCATGGGCGGTGACTGCACCACCTACAGCATCGGATTGCGGGCGCCGCAACGAGGTGGGCTGGCCGCAGAGCTGGCGCAGCGCATGCTGGACCACTATGGCGAAGAAGCTGAAACTGGGGATGCCGGCGTGGGCCCCGATCCGGTGCTGTACCGCGACCCCACGCAAGCCGCCACCGACACGCCTGCGGCGATTCCGGAGGGTCTGGTGTCGTTCGCCCGCGATGGGCTGCAGCGTTTGCTGCAGCAGCCGCGGGCGCTGGAATGTGCGCTGGGCGAGGTACTCACCGAGCCCAAGCCTTCGGTCGTGTTCGAGCCTGGCGAACTGCCGTCTTCCTGGCCCGCGGGCAGCCGCCAGGGCAACGCCGGGCTTGTGCTCGACCGCCGCACCCGTATGATGTACGACGCCCGGCACATTTTCATCAATGGTGAGGCGTTCCGGGCGGGCGGGGCCGACGCGCGGTTGATGCGCAAGCTCGCGGACCAGCGTCGCCTGGGACCACGCGATCTGGCGCAGGCCAGCGAAGGGGCTCTGGCCTTGCTGGGGGACTGGATCGAGGCCGGTTGGGCCGCACTGGCTTCCTGAGCGGCCCCGTCCATCCGCCGCTTTCACCCAAACCCAGCCATGGTCCTGGCCATGGAATCTGCGAGGCAGCCACGATGTCAGACCGCACGGCGCAGGATTCAGCACTACCCGAAGGCAGCACAACCCATGGCGGGTGGCCCGAGGGCCGTTACAGCGGCCCCGAGGCCCTGCGGCAACTGGTCCGCGACGCCGTCAGGCTGGCCCTATTGCACGGCATCCACGAAATGTTCTGGAGCGACCCCGACTTTGCAGACTGGCCGCTGGGCGAAGCCGAACTGAACTCGGACCTCAACCGCTGGGCGCAGGCCGGCGGACAGTTGCGCCTCCTGGCCACAGACTTCCGGGCGGTGGAGGCGTTGCACGCGCGTTTCGTGGTGTGGCGCACGCGCTGGTCCCACCAGGTTCAGGCAAGGGCGGTGCGGCGGGGGACCAGCCGTGCCGCCATGACTGTGATCCCCAGCGCACTCTGGACACCGCAATGGTCGTTCGAACGCATCGATGTGGAGCACCAGGTTGTGCTGGCCACGCACGAGCGGGCGGCCCGCATTTATACGCTGGAGCGCATGGAGGGCCACTGGCGCCAGGCTGGCCCGGCCTTCGCAGCCACTACTCTGGGGCTCTAGGCTGCCCCAGCGCGCTGGAATGAGCGCTCAGCGCAGGTCTGCGGCCAGCAGGTCGAGGATGCGTTGCGCATCGGCCGAGGTGGCAGGCTGTCCCCCGGCGTTGAGCACCGTCACGCTGGTTTGCTCGCCAGCACTGCGTACCTGTACCTGGTAGCGCACGGGCGTGGCCTCGGGGGTACTGCCACCAAACAGGCGACCCAGGAAGCCAGGCTCCTTGGTGGTGCTGGTGGGATCGGGCGCCACGTAGCGCACGAAGTAGCGGCCATCGGCGCGGTTGCGGTCTTCGACGGTGAAGCCGGTGCGGTCCAGCGCCAGCCCGACACGGCGCCACGCGCGGTCGAAGCCTTCGTCTATCTGCATCACGCGTTGGCCCCCTACTGTGGTCACGCGGGCCAGTGGCTGGGTGGCTCCCGCTGCCAACACAGCCTGAGCCTGCTCCTGCGTCACGCCGAGCTTGATCATCATGCGGCGCAGGAATTCGGCTTCCAGCTCTGGATCGGCCGGGCGCGGCTGCCACACGGTGCTGTCCTGACGCTGGTTGGAGAACACCTCGATCATGCCGCGGTGGCTGACGTAAATTTCGGTGCCGCCCTGGGCGTTGCGTTCCATGCGGGTGCGGAACTTGTCGCGCTCCCCGGTGGAATACAGGCTGTCGAACAGGCGGCCTATGGTGGAGCGGATGATGTCCTGCGGCAGTTTGGCGCGGTTTTCCGCCCAGTCGGTTTCCATGAGGCCCAGGTTCTGCTCGTCCAGAGCCAGCAGGAAACCGTTTTCCTGCCAGAAGTCGCGCACCGGGCTCCACAGGGCTTCGGGCGGGCGGTCCACCACCAGCCAGCGCTGGTTGCCGGCGCGCTCTATGCGCACATCACCCACCGACGTGGCGGCCGTAGCGACGGTCTGGCGCGGCTGAGACAGCTCGAAGCTGCTGGCCGTGACCGGGCCGCCAGGCACGGCATAGCGAGATTCGCGGGTGATCTGGGTCAGATCGGGCGGAATCTCCAGAGAGTTCACCTGCCGTGCGCTCTTGTAGTCGATGCGGTCTTCTTGCAGCACGGAACACCCGCTGGCCAATACAGCCACAGTCAGGGCCGTGAGAAGGCCGGCCCTTGAACTGCCGTTGCAGAGGCGAGATTGGGCGGAGGTGAGTTCAGCGGAAGAGGCGGGGCGGATGGGGGTCATGTGGGGCTTCTTCAAATCAACTGGGCGGCTTGGAGGGCGCGTTCCACC
>JALOSG010000216.1 GCA_025458665.1 Serpentinimonas sp. | reverse complement strand
CCATGCGCTCCTTGGGGATGCCGTAGCGCTTGGCCACCTGCTCGGCGGTCTGCAGCATGGACCAGTAAATCTCGGGCTTTTTGGCGTGCAGGGCCGGGTCGCTGATCATGTGCAGGTTCATTTCCTGCTGCACGCAGGAAATGCTTTCCACACCGCCGGCCACGAACACATCGCCTTCGGCCGCAATCACGCGCTGGGCGGCCAGTGCAATGGTCTGCAGGCCCGAAGAGCAGAAGCGGTTCACCGTGAGGCCCGAGGTGGTGACGGGGCAGCCGGCCATGAGGGCGATCTGCCGCGCAATGTTCATGCCGGTGGCGCCCTCGGGGTTGGCGCAACCCATGATGACGTCCTCCACCTCGGCGGCGTCAATGCCGGCACGCGCAATGGCGTGCTGCACCGCGTGGCCGCCCAGCGTGGCACCGTGGGTCATGTTGAAAGCGCCCTTCCAGCTCTTGGCCAGCGGGGTCCGTGCGGTCGAGACAATTACTGCATTGGTCATGTGTTTCTCCTGGTTCCTGCGCGGGCTTCAGCCGGTGAATGTCTTGCCTTCGGCCACCAGACGCTGCAGCAGCGGCGCGGGCTGCCAGAACTTGGCGTCGTCGAGCGGGTTCTGGGCAAAGCGCTTCATGGCTTCGCACACGTTGAACAGGCCCACCTGGTCGGCGTAGTGCATGGGGCCACCGCGCCAGATCGGGAAGCCGTAGCCGGTGAGGTAGACCATGTCGATGTCGCTGGCGCGGCTGGCAATGCCCTCTTCCAGGATATGAGCGGCCTCATTGACCAGAGAGAACACCAGGCGCTGGACAATCTCCTCATCGGAAATCTTGCGCGGCTGGATGCCCATGGCGGCGCGGTGCTTCTCGATCATCTCCACCACCTGCGCGTTGGGAATGGCGTCGCGCTTGCCGGGCACATAGTCGTACCAGCCGGCCCCGGTTTTCTGGCCAAAGCGGCCCATTTCGCACAGCAGGTCGGCGGTCTTGCTGTACTTCATGTCGGGCTTTTCCACGTAGCGGCGCTTCCTGATGGCCCAGCCAATGTCGTTGCCGGCCAGGTCGCCCATGCGGAACGGGCCCATGGCAAAGCCGAACTTCTCTATGGCGCGGTCCACCTGCTGGGGCGTGCAGCCCTCTTCCAGCAGGAAGCCGCCCTGGCGGCCGTACTGCTCGATCATGCGGTTGCCAATGAAGCCATCGCACACGCCAGACACCACGCAGGTTTTCTTGATCTTCTTGCCCAGCGCCATGACCGTGGCCAGCACGTCCTTGGCGGTTTTCTCGCCGCGCACCACTTCCAGCAGCTTCATCACGTTGGCGGGGCTGAAGAAGTGGGTGCCGATCACGTCCTGCGGGCGCGAGGTGAAGGAAGCAATGGCATCCACGTCGAGCGTGGAGGTGTTGCTGGCCAGAATGGCACCGGGCTTCATCACCGCGTCCAATTGCTTGAACACAGCCTCCTTCACGCCCATGTCCTCGAACACCGCCTCGATCACCATGTCGGCGTCGCCCAGGTCTTTGTAGTCCAGCGTGGTGGTCAGGAGGGCCATGCGCTCCTCGTACTTTTCGGGCTTGAGCTTGCCCTTCTTCACCTGCGACTCGTAGTTCTTGCGGATGGTGGCCACGCCACGGTCCAGCGCTTCCTGCTTGGTCTCCAGAATCACCACGGGGATGCCCGCGTTCAGGAAGTTCATGCTGATGCCGCCGCCCATGGTGCCCGCACCAATCACGGCCATTTTCTTGATCTCGCGCTTGGGCGTGTCTTCCGGTACGTCGGGGATTTTGGAAGCGGCACGCTCGGCCACGAACAGGTGGCGCAGCGCGCGGCACTCGGGGGTGAACATGAGGTTGGTGAACACCTCGCGCTCGTAGGCCATGCCCTCATCGAACTTCTTCTTGGTGGCGGCCTCCACAGCGTCCACGCACTTCACGGGCGCGGGGTAGTTCTTGGCCATGCCCTTGACCATGTTGCGGGCAAACTGGAAGTAGGCATCGCCCTGCGGGTGCTTGCACGGCAGGTTGCGCACCAGCGGCAGCGCGGAGCCAGCGGCTTGCTTGGCCGCGGCGTCGCGGGCCAGCGCCAGGGCTTCGTCCATGAGCGTTTCGGCGGATGCGGCCAGCTTGTCGAACAGCTTCTGGCCCGGCAGGGAAGCCAGCAGTTCGCTCTTCACCGGCTCGCCGGTGGCAATCATGTTCAGCGCGGTTTCCACACCAATCACACGCGGCAGGCGCTGCGTGCCGCCGGCGCCGGGAATGAGGCCCAGCTTCACCTCGGGCAGGGCCACGCTGCAGCCCGGCGCCACCACGCGGTAGTGGCAGCCCAGGGCCAGTTCCAGGCCGCCGCCCATGCAGATGCTGTGCACGGCAGCCACCACGGGCTTGCTGGAGTGCTCCAGCGCCAGAATGACGCTGAGCAGGTTGGGGTCCTGGATGGCGCGGTCGGTACCGAATTCCTTGATGTCGGCGCCGCTGGAAAAGGCCTTGCCCTTACCAGTAATCACCACGGCACGCACGGCCGGATCTTCTTGCGCCTGCCCCAGCCCGGCCACGATGCCCTGGCGGGTGCTCAGGCCCAGTCCGTTCATGGGCGGGTTGTCCAGGGTGATGACGGCCACATCGCCGTGGACCTGGTAGTGAGCGGTCATGGTGTCTCCTCGTGAGGTGCGTCGGTCGAAAAAAGAACGACCGTTCGATTTGAAAGATTTTAAGAACAAAGCCGGGGCTGGCAAGCGCCCCGTGTCGCGCGGATTACTGTCCCGGTGAAGACAGCGCGGAGTGTTCCGGCACACCCCTGGCAGGACCGGGCGTGGGAGCCAGGCCCTGCTCGCTTACACCTCCAGCCACTCCTTGCGGATGTAGGGGTTGGCCCTGAGGTCGTCGGGGGTGCCCTCGAACACGATGCTGCCGTGTCCCATCACCAGTGCCCGGTCGGAAATGTTCATGGCAATGGTCAGCTTCTGTTCAATCAGCAACACGGAAACGCCGCGCTGCTTGAGGGTTTGCAGGTACTGCGCCACCAGCTCCACGATCTTGGGCGCCAGACCTTCGGTGGGCTCGTCGATGATGATGAGTTCGGGGTCGCCCATGAGCGTGCGGCACAGTGTGAGCATCTGCTGCTCACCGCCGGAGAGCACGCCGGCTTCCGTGTGCTCCCGCTCCTTGAGGCGCGGGAACATGGCGTACATGTCGTCGAAACTCCAGCGGCTGCCCTCGCCCTTGCCTTTCTGGCCCAGCATGAGGTTCTGGTGCACAGTGAGCTTGGGGAAAATGTCGCGGTTCTCGGGCACGTAGCCGATGCCCATGTGGGCCACCTCGAAAGGCTTCTTGCCCTGGATGGCCTTCCCATTCCAGCTGATCTCGCCCTCGCAATCCACCAGGCCCATGATGGCCTTGGCGGTGGTGGAACGGCCCGAACCGTTGCGGCCCAGCAGCGCCACAATTTCGCCCTTGCCCACCCCAAAGTGGACACCGTGCAGCACGTGGCTCTTGCCGTAAAAAGCGTGTAGGTTGTTGATGGTGAGCATTGTGTATCCTGCGGTTTCAGTGCGCTGCGGCCTGCTGGTCGGCCAGCACGGAGCCCAGGTAGGCCTCCTGCACGCGCGGGTTGGCACGCACGGCCTCGGGCTCGTCGAAGGCCAGCACCTCGCCGTACACCACCACGGCAATCTTGTCGGCCAGGCCGAACACCACGCCCATGTCGTGCTCCACGGTCAGGAGCGTCTTGCCCACGGTCACCTCGCGGATCAGTTCGATGAAGCGCTTGGTCTCGCTCTTGCTCATACCGGCCGTGGGTTCGTCCAGCAGCACCACGTTGGCCCCGCCCGCGATGGTGATGCCGATCTCCAGGGCCCGCTGTTCGGCATAGGTCAGGTTCATGCCCAGCACATCGCGCTTCTTCTCCAGACGGATCATCTCCATCAGTTCTTCGGCGCGGTCGTTGGCGTCGTCCAGGTCGGCCAGGAACTTGAAGAAGCTGTACTTGTAGCCCAGGCTCCACAACACGCCACAGCGCAGGTTCTCGAACACGCTGAGCTTGGGGAAGATGTTGGTGATCTGGAAGCTGCGCGAAAGCCCTAGGCGGTTGATCTCGAACGGCTTCTTGCCTGTGATGTCGTGGCCGTTGAGCAGGATGTTCCCGCTGGTGGGCTCAAAGCGGCCGCTGATGAGGTTGAACAGCGTGGACTTGCCCGCGCCGTTGGGGCCGATGATG
>JALOSG010000042.1 GCA_025458665.1 Serpentinimonas sp. | reverse complement strand
TAGCTTAGGCCGCGGTATGCTGCAAATCAATTACCTCAGAGGTATTGAAATGGCCCAAACCGTGTTTCCGCATTCTTTCGCGGTGTTCCTCAGGCGCTGGCGCACGGAGCGCCGCTATTCCCAGCTGGAACTGGCCTCGCGCAGCAACATATCGCAGCGCCACCTGAGTTTTCTGGAGTCTGGTCGTTCCAGCCCGAGCCGCGCCATGGTGTTGCAGTTGTCGCAGGCCTTGAACCTGCCCTTGCAGGCGCGCAATCAGGCTCTGCTGGCGGCAGGGTTTGCACCGCTGTACCCCAGGCGGGACCTGGAGGACGCGGGTATGCGTGCGGTCCGCGATGCCTTGATCGGGGTGCTGACCCACCACGAGCCCTTGCCCGCCATGGTGGTGAACCGCCAATGGGATGTGGTGCTGCACAATGCCGCCTTTGGGCGATTGCTGGCCGCCTTAGGCCCGCCCGAGCAAGTGTGGGCCACGGTGGATTCCACTGGGCGACACAACCTGATGCGTCTGACCTTTCATCCCAAAGGTTTGCAGCCGCATATTGAAGACTGGCCCGGTACAGCCCAGGAGTTGTTGGCCCGGCTCCGGCAGGAGCGGGACGCACGCCCTGACCTCGGCGAACTGGCCGACCTGTTTCGCGAGATGAGCGCATGGCTGGGTACAGGCCATGCTCCCGCCCAGCACGATCCCGGCATGCCATTGCCTCCGGTACTCTCTCTGCGCCTGAGGGCGCAGGGTCAACTGCTGGCGCTGTTCTCCATGGTGTGCAGCTTCGGCTCCGCCCAGGACGTCATGGCCGAAGATTTGCGCCTGGAACTGATGTTCCCCTCCGATCCCGCCACAGACGCCTTCTTCCGGCAGCCCTAGGGCCCACGCCAACGCGGTGGACTTCCATCGGCTGGAAAAATTGGTACCCCGCTGGCCTCGAGTCAGATTATTCTCGGCGGGTAGCACATTTCGCACCTCGCGTTGGCGTCAGGCCGACGCCTTTTTCCATCGAGGGTCGTCCCATGTTCGTGAACCTGTCTATCCGCCTGCGCATCGCGCTGGGTATTCTCCTGATGATCGTGTTTTCGGTGGTGGGCTCGGCCGTGGCCATCGTGCAAAACCAGGGTGTCACCCAGGCCGCCGACGATATTGCCACCGGCTGGATGCCCGCCATCAAGGACATTGTGTTGATGAACAGCTCGTTGAGCCAGCACTTCATGACAGCGTCCGAGATGGTGAACTCGGGCGATCTGGGGCTGGTGGCCGACCTGACTGTGGAGATGGAGAAGCTCAAGGCGCAGCACAAGGAGGCCGAGGCCAAGTATGCCGCCAGCCTGGAGGGATACAGCGCCGACACGGCCGCACTCGGTGCGGAGGAGTTGGAGATGTACCAGCGTTACCAGCAATCGTTGGCGGTGTACATGCAGGGCTTGACCACCATCAGCGAAACGCTGACCGGTTCTCTGGGTGAGGCAGAGACCTGGGACGAGGTGCGGCTGCTGTTCTCTGCCGAAGTGCAACCGGCGTTCCAGCAGGCATTCACGTTGGGTGACCAGATCCTGGTGCTCAACGTGGACGGCGCCACGGTGGATGCAGTGTCGGTGGAAGACCGCCTGAAGGTGGCTGGAGCGAGTCTGCTCATCAGCGTAGGGGTGCTGTTGGCGCTGGGTGTGGCGCTGTCTTACTTCATTCCCCTGAGCGTGTCGCGGCCAGTGGCGGCATCGGTGGGCATTGCGCAGCGCATTGCGCAGGGCGATCTGGTGTCGGCGGTGCCGGCCGGAGGCAAGGACGAGCTGGGCCAGCTGCTCACGGCGCTGGGGCAGATGCAGCAGTCCTTGCGCAAGCTCATAGGCCAGGTGCACCAGAGTACCGACAGCATCCAGGTGGCCAGCGCCGAGGTGGCCGCGGGCACCCGCGACCTGGCCGCGCGCACCGAACAGGCCGCCAGCAGCCTGGAAGAAACCGCCAGCAGCATGGAGGAGCTCAACTCCACCGTGAAACAGACGGCCGATGCCGCACGCCAGGCCAACCAGCTGGCCAGCAACGCCGCTGCCGTGGCCGCCCAGGGCGGCGAGGTGGTGCAGCAGGTGGTGGTCACCATGGCAGAGATCAACCAGAGCAGCCAAAAAATAGCCGACATCATTGGCGTGATCGACGGCATTGCTTTCCAGACCAACATCCTGGCCCTGAATGCCGCCGTAGAAGCCGCACGCGCCGGGGAGCAGGGGCGGGGCTTTGCGGTGGTGGCCGGCGAGGTGCGCACGCTGGCGCAGAGGAGCGCGCAGGCGGCCAAGGAGATCAAGGCGCTGATAGACACGAGCGTGGAGAAGGTGCGCGGGGGCACAACGCTGGTGAACACGGCCGGGGGCACGATGCAGGAGATTGTGCAGAGCGTGCAGCGGGTGAGCGACATCATCGGGGAGATCACGGCGGCCACGTCGGAGCAGAGCGACGGGATATCGCAGGTCAATGTGGCAGTGAGCCAGCTCGACCAGATGACGCAGCAGAACGCGGCGCTGGTGGAGCAGAGTCAGGCGGCTGCCGAGAGCATGAGCGAGCAGGCGCGGGCGCTGGGTGTGGCGGTGGGGGCCTTCAATGTGGGAGAGCGGGGCGCCGGCGTGCCCCGCCTGACGGCCCACTGAGCTGCGGTTGACGCTGGCAGCCCGTGCCGGTTACCTTCGAACCATCAGACTTGGACTAAGCCATGGACGATGGATCTTTGAGCAGCGGCGCCTGGGATGCGCTCCAGCGGCGGATTGCGCTGGAGCAGACTGTGGCGCGCATGTCGCGCCAGCTGCTGGTGGCAGACGGCGATGCGCTGGACGCTGCCATAGAGTCTGCGCTGGCCCAGCTGGGGGAGTTCGTGGGCGCCGACCGCGCCTACGTGTTCCAGTTCCGGGACGATGACATCCACGTTTACAACAGCCACGAGTGGTGCGCGGCGAGCATTTCGCCGCAGAAGGAGGCGTTGCAGCAGCTGGAGTTCGTGCCCGAGTCGGCGTTTGGCGCCGCCATGAAGGCTGGCCAGCTGCTGGATGTTCCGGACGTGGCGCACATGGTCACTCCACTGGCCTACGAACGGGAAATGCTGCTGGCGCAGGGGATCCAGTCTCTCCTGGTGGCGCCCTTGCAGTACCGGCAGCGCTTGATGGGCTTCGTGGGCTTTGACGCGGTGCACCGGCAACGCCGCTGGACCCCTGAGGACCATGCGCTGCTCGAACTGGCGGTTGATGGGATCCGCAACTCGCTCATCCGCCGCCGTGCCGAACTGGCGCTGCGTGCCAGCGAGCACCGCATGCGGGACCTGTTCGACCGCACGCCGCAGATTGCGGTACAGGGTTACGACGAGTCCCGGCGGGTGGTGTTCTGGAACCAGGCCAGTGAAGACTTGTACGGCTACACCGCCGAGGAGGCCGAAGGCCGGTTGCTGGAGGACCTCATCATTCCCGCCCCCATGCGCGACTATGTGGTGCAGGCTCACCGTGACTGGTTGCACGGCGGCGTGGAAATCCCGGCCGGTGAAATCACACTGCGGCGCAAGGACGGCAGCGCGGTGGATGTATTCTCCAGCCACCTCTTGCGCCGCACGCCCGAGGGTGAAGTGGAGATGTATTGCGTCGACATCGATCTGACGGCGCAGAAAGCAGCCCAGGCCAGCCTGCAACTGGCCGCCCGGGTGATAGAGAACGCGCGCGAAGGCATTGTGGTGATAGACCACCATGGCCTGATCGTGGAGGTGAACCCTGCCGTGTGCGCTGCCACTGGCCACCCGCGGGAAGCCCTGCTGGGCACTTTCATAGACCGATTGCAACAAGGCGGCCACGCAGAGTCCCTGTGGGCCACGCAGTGGAGCGAATTGCAGGAAGCAGGCGCGTGGAGCGGTGAATGCCTGCTGCTGCGTGCCGACGGTAGTACGTTTCCTGCGCTGGCCACGCTCAGTGCCCTGCTGGAGCCCGACAGTGGCAGGCCACAGCGGGTGGTGGCGTTGTACGCCGATATTTCCCTGCAGAAGGCCCACGAGGCAGAACTGCACTTCATGGCTACGCACGACGCGCTGACAGGGCTGCCCAACCGCAGCCTCCTGCGCGACCGGTTGATGCAGGCACTGCTGCGGTCTCAGCGCTCGCAGGAGCGGGTGGCGGTGGCCTATATCGACCTGGACCGATTCAAAGAAGTGAACGACACCTACGGGCACGCGGTGGGGGATGATCTGCTCAAGCGTGTCACGGCCAACATGCAGGCGGTCATGCGGGGCGTGGACACGCTGGCCCGGCTGGGCGGTGACGAATTCGTGGCAGTGCTGGTGGACCTGCCCCACGAAGGCGCTGCACTGCCGCTGCTGGAACGCATGCAGGCTGCCATTGCGCAAGCGATGGAGGTGCAGGGACACCGGCTGGTGTGCACAGCCAGCATGGGTGTGGCCTTCGGGGGAGCCGCCGACGCTGCCGATGCCGATACGCTGCTGCGCCAGGCCGACCAGGCCATGTACCAGGCCAAGCTGGGCGGCAAGAACCGCTGTGCCCTGTTCGATACCCAGCTGGACCGCCTGGCCCGCCTTCAGCATGAGAATGAAGCCCGCCTGGCCCAGGCCCTGACCGCTGGCGAACTGGTGCTGCACTACCAGCCGCAGGTGCATTTGCGCACTGGCGAGGTAGTGGGTTGCGAGGCTTTGCTGCGCTGGCAACATCCCGAGCGCGGCCTGCTGCTGCCCGGTGAATTCCTGGCCTACGCGCAGGGCCAGGAACTCTGTACCACGCTGGGGGAATGGGTGCTGCGCGCCGCATTGAAGCAGTTGACCCGATGGCTCGCCGCGGGCCTGCGCATCAAGATGTGCGTGAACATTGCCGGCGCCCATTTCCTGCAGCCGAGTTTCGTGCCTCGCCTCACGGCACTGTTGCTGGAGCATGCGACCGTGCCGCGCGAACTGCTGGTGCTGGAGTTGCTGGAAAGCAGCTCTCTGGGTAGCCTCGACGAGGTGGCCGAGATCATCCGCCTGTGCCGTAGTCTGGGCGTCGGCGTGGCGCTGGACGATTTCGGCACGGGCTATTCCTCGCTCACTTACCTGAAGCAGTTGCCAGCGAACGTCCTGAAGATAGACCGCAGCTTCGTGCGCGACATGCTGCACGACGACGGCGACCGGGCCATCCTCAGCGGCATCTTGTTGCTGGGGCAGGCGTTCGGGCGCACGGTGGTGGCCGAGGGCGTGGAGACCGAGGCGCAGGGCCAGGGGCTGATCGCGCTGGGATGTGAGCTGGCGCAGGGCTACGGGATTGCCAGGCCCATGCCGGGTGCCGAGCTGCTGCCGTGGGCCGCGCGCTGGCAGCCCCCTCAGAGCTGGCGCTCGGCGTGAGCACAGGCGGCCATGGTCCCCTGCCAGAGCAGCTGGCAGGTACCACTGCCGTCGGTCACGGCCTGGGCCTGCACCTGCCATACCGCTGCCACCAGCGCCGGTGTGAGCACTTGTGCGGGCACGCCATGCGCTAGGACCCGGCCTGAGCCTACCACCCAGACCAGATCGGCGTAGCGCAGCGCGAGGTTCAGGTCGTGCAGCACCAGCAGCACGCCGACGCCTTCGCGGTGGGCTACCCGGCGCAGCATGGCAAGGACCGCGTGCTGGTGCTGCAGGTCCAGTGCGGCTGTGGGCTCATCCATCAGCAACCAGCGCGCGGGGACTGGCGTTTCCTCCAGGCCGGAGCCTGCGGTCTGCGCCAGCGCGCGGGCAATCTGCACGCGTGCGCGCTCTCCGCCACTGAGTGTGCGTATGCGCCGCGATGCCAGGTGCGCCACCGCCGTGGCCTGCATGGCAGCGCGCACGGTCTCGGCCTCGTCAGGCAGTGGGTGGTGGCGGTGCGGGTAGCGCCCCAACTCGACAATCTCCCTGGCCGTGAAGTTGAAGGCGGGCGTCTCGTCCTGTGGGAGAAAGGCGCGGTGGCGGGCGTGCCAGGCGGTGTTGTGTGGGGTCAGATACTGACCGCCCAGCGCCACTGTGCCCGACTGAGGCGCTTGCAGGCCGCCCAACACGCCCAGCAACGTGGACTTGCCCGCCCCGTTGGGGCCCAGAATGACACCCAGCTGGCCAGGCTGCATGAGGAAGTCCACGTTGCTGAGCACCGGCTGTGCGCCGTACGCCAGGTGTAACCCCTTGGCGTGCAGCCCGCCCAGCGGTGTGGCTGGTTTGGCTGGTGTGGGCGGCGTGGCCAGGTCGGGCCGGGCGCTCACAGCGACCTCCCGTGTGCGCTGCGCAGCAGGGCCAGGAAGAACGGCACCCCGATCAGTGCGGTGATGACGCCCAGCGGCAGTTCGGCGGGCGCCAGCAGGGTGCGCGCCAAGGCATCGGCCAGCAGCACCAGCACGGCGCCCAGCAGCGCCGAGCCGGGCAATACCCAGCGGTGGTCGGGCCCAGCCAGCAGCCGCACCATGTGCGGAGCCACCAGCCCGATGAAGCCGATGATGCCGGTGGTGGCCGTGACCGCCCCTACGGCCAGCGCCGTGACCAGCACGGCCTGCCGGTTCAACGCTTCCACCCGCACCCCCAGCATGGTGGCCTGCGCCTCACCCAGCGCCAGTGCGTTGAGGGCGCGTGCCTGCCGCAGCCCGGCCAGCAGCGCCAGCGCAGCCACCGCGCAGACCAGCAGCACGGCGCTCCAGCGCGCCCCGCCCAGGCTGCCCAGCAGCCAGAACTGCAGGTTGCGCAATTGCTCGTCGGTGGCCAGGAAGCTCAGCAAACCCAAACCGGCCCCCGCCAGCGCGTTGATGGCCACCCCCGCCAGCAGCATGAGCCCCACGCGGGTACCTCCGTCCGACTGGGCCAGCGCATGGATCAATGCTGTGACAGCCAGCCCGCCGCCAAAGGCCATGAGTACCAGCGTCCAGCTGCCCAGCGCACGCGGCCAGTCCGGGAACCACGCTGCCCCCAGCACGATGGTGACGCCGGCGGCGAGCGCGGCGCCACTGCTGACGCCGATGAGCCCCGGATCGGCCAGAGGGTTGCGGAACAGGCCCTGCATGAGAGCGCCTGCCAGCCCCAGGGCAGCGCCGGCTGCCACCGCCAGCACCAGGCGGGGCAGGCGGATGTGGAAGAACACCAGTTCGGCGCTGCTGGGTTCGCCAGGCAGGCTGGAGAGTGCACCGGCGAGCAAGCCAGGCAATTGCGACAGCGGCAGGCCATAGGCGCCCTGGCCTGCCGACCAGAGCAGGCTGAGTGCCAGTGCGGCCGCCAGCGCCCACAGCACCAGCGGGCCGCGTGCAGCGGTGGGCCGGCGGTAGGCCGCCAGCAGCCCTGTGTGGCGCGTCAGTGTGTTCATGTGCGGACCAGCTGCTGGTGCAGGTGCCACACCACCTGGGGCAGTCGGGGGCCAAAGCCGAGCAACTCCAGGGCATCCAGTACCACCAGGGTGTTCGCTTCCGAGCGGCGGCGCCAGGCGGGCGTAAGTGCCAGCTCGGGCCGCTGCCAGAAGGCCGCTTCACCGCCGGTGGCGTCCAGGCTCTGGCGGGTGGTCACGATCACATCGGGGGCTGCGGCGGCCATGGCCTCGGCCGTCATCGGCCGGTAACCATTGAAGCTGGTGAGGGCGTTGCGCGCCCCGGCCAGCGTGAGCATGGCGTGGGCGGCTGTTTGCTGGCCCGAGACGGTCGCGCTGCCACTGTGTGCCATGACGAACAGCGCGCGCGGTGCCGCTGTGCTGTGCCGCCGCACGCGGTTTTGTGTTTCTGCCCAGTCTTGGTCCAAGCGCGCCTGCAACGCAAGGGCCGCGCCTGCGCGGTGTGAGGCCCTGCCCACCGCCGCGACTTTGCGTTGCACCTCTGTCCAGTCGTGGGTGGAGGGCACCAGTTCAAGCTGCACACCCGCCGAGCGCAACTGGTCCAGCACCACCGGTGGGCCCGCATCGCTGGGAGCAATCACAGCCTGAGGCCGCAGGGCCAGCAGCCCTTCTGCAGAGAGTTGGCGCAGGTAGCCCACCTTCGGGGTGAGCTGCGCCGCTTCGGGGTAGAGGCTGGTGGTGTCGGTGCCCACCAGCTGGTCCTGGGCCTGCAGGGCATAGACCACCTCGGTGATACCGCCGCCCACCGTGACCAGACGGGGCAGCGGCTGCGCAGGGGCTGCTGCCTGCACCCGGGCTGCAGGCAGCCAGACGCTGGCCAGCGCGGCACCTGCAGCGCCCAGGCAGCGCCGCCGCGTGGGGGAGGATGGCGTGGTCATGCGGCCTCCTTCATGCGCGGTGCTGCGTCGGCCTCCAGCGTGGGCAGGTGCGCCAGGATGTGGCGCCAGGCTTGCAGTTCGGCCTGGCCGGGCTTGCGCGCGCCAAAGAACATGGCCATGGCGGCGCCGTGCTGGTCGAAGGCTTCCAGCGAGGTCACCACACCGTCGGCGGTGGGCTTCTCCACCACCCACACCTCACCCAGCAAGTCCTCGCGCAGGTGCAGGTTGAAGCCGGGGTCCAGCACATTCAGCCAGGTCTTGCCTTGCACCTCCATGGGTTCCACCCGGCGCACAGGGCCGGTGTGGATCTGGATGCAGCCCGGGCTGCCCACAAAGACCATGATGGGGGTGTCGTCGAAGGCGGCTTCCACCAGTGTGTCGCGCACCGCGTTTAGCGGCACCCGCCGGGTGTAGCGGCCCTCCACCAGCCGGAAGCCCTGCAGCCGCTCCACCCCGAACTGCTTGAGCAGCGGGAAGAACTGGTGCGTGTCGGTCATGTTGCCCCAGGCCTGTGCAAACGCCACGCTGTCCACCGCCACCGGGGCGGCTACCACTGGCGCGCCCGGGGCCACGAAGCTGCAGACCCCGAGCGGGTCGCTCCATTGCGCCACCACCTGTTTCCAGACGGCCCGGTGGGTGCCTTCCCGGGGAAAAATCTTGTGCACCGCAGTGCCGTTGCGGTCAAAGAACTGCAGGCTCGGCAGGATCTCTGCGTCTGGCTGCCCAGCGGCATGGCCCTGGGTAGGCAGTTCGGTCACCGCCATGCCGGCGTGCCACTGGCCAAAGAACAGCCGCAGGTCGATGTCGCTGCCCAGCGCCAGCCCAGTGGCTCCGTGGCCCGAGAGTTTCTCGTAGCAGCCTGTTTTCTCGTGCACGGTGCTGGCGTTGCGGGTCAGGGCCAGCAAAGGGCCGCAGGGCTGCAACGATTGCAGCAGGGCCAGCCAGTCGGGGCGCAGGGCCACGGCGCGGGTGGGGCCTTCTTGCAGACCGAGGTGCGCGGCCAGCGCAGCGCCCTCGCTCAGGCCGATGGCTTCGGCCGCATCGCGGGTGCGCAGACCGCGCTGGCGTGCGGCCAGGAATGCGGCACAGATGTCTGTCTGGGGGGTGTGTGGCATGGTGGGGATCTCCTTGGGGGTCAGAATTCGTGGACCAGTGCCACCGACAGGCTGCGCCCGGGTGCACTGAAGGCGTCGAGGGTGGCGGAGTTCGCGGGCACGCCCTGCACGCTGCTCCAGAGCCAGTACTTGCGGTCGGTCACGTTGTGCAGGGCCGCACTCAGCCGTGTGGCTGGTGCCAGGCGCCACGACGCGCGCAGGTCCAGGGTGGTCCATGCGGGCGGCGCGAATTGCTGCGGGGTGCCGGTGAAGTTGATGTCTTCGGTGTCCTTGGCGCTGGAGTGCGTCACACTGGCGCCCAGCGTCCAGTCGGCCACGCGGTGTTCCACGCCAGCCACCACGCGGGCCGGGTTGACGGAGTTGAGTGGTTGACCCAGGGAGGTGTCGCGGCCCTGTGTGCGGCCGTAGGCCAGCCTCACCGTGGTAGCGGGCGTCCAGGCCCAGCGCCCTTCCAGTTCGAAGCCGCTCAGCGTGACCCGGCTGCGGTTGACCGACTGGAACTGCAGCGGGTTGGCCAGCGTACCCAGTCCCACGCCTGCCACCTGCACGTTGTCTTCGATGAAGTCCTTGTAGCGCCCTGCAAAGGCAGTGACCAGCCAGTTCAGGCGGCCGTGTTCGCCCCGTGCGCCCAGTTCCAGGGTGCGGCTGGACTCGGGCTTCAGGTCCGGGTTGGGCAGGGTTTCGTAGAAGCGCGGGCCACTGAAGTTCTGGAAATTGTTGTTCACCTGCAGCGGGCTGGGTGCGCGGAAGCCAGCGGCAGCGTTGGCAAAAATCTGCCAGCTCGGCTGGGGTCTGAAGATCAGCCCCAGCTTGGGTGACAGCGCACCGTCGGAGAGCTGGGCCGGTGTGAGCGCGTACAGCGGATCGCTGCTGGCCTTGAGGCGAAAGCGGTCGTAGCGCAGCGCCGGGATGATGCTCCAGCGCTCGCCCACCAGTTCGCTCTGCACGAACAGAGCCGCGGTGGTTTCGCGGGTGTCGGGGAAACGCTTGAGCGGATAGGTTTCGCCTGCCGGGGGGGCCACGCCCGTGAGCAGGTTGTCCAGATTGGCCACCGACACATCGGCGCCGTAGATGAGCGTGTGGGCCCACCCGCTGCCCACCGGCCGCGTGCGTTCGGCTTGCAGCACCGCCTGCCACAGGCTTTCGTTGTAGCGCACGTCGCGCGAGCGTTGGGTGGGGCTGGCGGTGCGCAGCTCGAAAGTGGCTTCCCGCGAGCGGGACTGCTGCACGCCCAGGGTGGCGCGGAGGCTGTCGGCCCAGGCGGTGTCCATGGCGAACTGGCCGTCCCAGCTCAGCCGGGTGCGGCGCATGTCGGCCACGCCATCCAGATCCAGCGTTCCGGTGGCACCCGCCGTGCGGGCGTTGAGGACCTCCACCTCGGTGTGTTTGTCCACATGTTCCAGCGTCAGGGTGTGCTTCTGGCCTCCCCCCGGCGTGAACACCAGCTTGCCCAGCGCAGAGAGGTTCTGGTCTTGCTGCGGGTTCGGGGTGGTGCGGTTCAGGTTGGGCGCGTCGTTGCGGCCCTGGTTGTCCAGTGCGCCAGCCCCACCCGCCTGCACGCTGGCCAGCCATTGCAGTTGCTCGCTGGCTACGCCCGCCAGCGTGATGCCTGTGCCCCAGCTGTCGTCTTCGGTGTCTGCGCGCACGCCCAGGCGCCCACCCAGGGTCTTACCTTCGCGCAGCAGGTCCTGGGGCTCGGTGGTGTACATGGCCACCATGCCGGCCAGCCCGTCGGAGCCGTACAGTGCCGAGGCCGCGCCGCGCAGTATCTCCACCCGGGAGATGAGGCCGAGGTCGTAGTAGTCGCGCCCAAAACTGGCTGCGCCCAGCACCCCGTTGCTCAGTTCCCGCGGCATGCGGATGCCGTCCACACTGAGCAGGACGCGGTTGCCCTGCAGCCCGCGGATGTTGAAGCCGGCGTTGCCGTCGCGGCCGGTGGAGCCCATGACTGCGCCAAAGCGCTGCGGCGCACGTTTCACCTCCACATTGGGAAGCTCCCGCACCAGTTCCCGGATGTCCTGCGCACGGGTGGGGTCCAGCGCCTCTCCCTCGATCACATCGACCCGCGCGGCCACTTCCTCCAGATGACGTTCGCTGCGGCTGCCAGACACCACCACGGGCCGCAGGGAGGCTGCAGCCACCGTCTGGGCAGCGGATTCACGCTCTGGCAGGGCGGGCGCCGGCGCTTGTGCCCATGCATGGGCACTGGCCAGGGTGGCGGAAACGGCACAGGCCAGTGCGGCGGCCAACGCGACCGGACGGTGGGAAGCGGCCTGTGCAGTGGGCCGGCTAGGTGTAGGGCAAATGTAGGAAGAAAAGTGGGGGTTCACGGAGTCACCTGTTTGTGGGTTGAACACAGGCTGGCTCGTACCCCGCGGTGGCGGTGAACTGGCTGGCTAAATGGGGGGTGGGAAAAAAAGGGGTCTGTGCGCAGGCCTTATTTCGTGAGAATGAGTTTGTTCTGCGCGGTCAGGCTCAGGCGGTACCACTGGCCGGCATGTTCTATGTAGACTTCCCTGTGGCCACGGCTGAGTTGGGCGAAAGACACCTGCGCGGCAGGGGTCCGGTGGGCCGGGCTCTGCAAGGGCGGGGGCAGCGTCGTTCGGGTCATGGTCAGAGTATAACCACAAATGAGAACGATTACTATTAACTTTAATCTGCACGCCTGATGGAGGTGTTGTTTCCCTTTCTGGGCGGGCTGGGGCTGTTCCTGCTGGGCATGATGTTGCTGTCGGGCGGGCTGGTGGGTTTTGGTGGCGATGTGCTCAAGGGCGCGCTGGCACGCTTTACCGGCACGCCCACCAAGGCCTTTGTGTCGGGCGCACTGGCCACGGCCGTGGTGCAGTCTTCCTCGGCCACCACGGTGACCATGATCGGGTTCGTGAGCGCGGGGCTCATCACGTTCACGCAGGCCATCGGGGTGCTCATTGGCGCCAGCCTGGGCAACACCGCCACGGGCTGGATTGTGGCCAGCCTCGGCCTGAAGGTGGACCTGGGCTTCTACACCCTGCCCCTGATCGGCGTGGGCGCACTCATGAAGCTCATGCTCAAGGGGCGCAGCGCCGAGCTGGGACTGGCGCTGGCCGGCTTTGGCCTGCTGTTCGTGGGCCTGGATACGCTGCAGGACGGCATGCAGCAACTCGCGGGCCTGTTCAACCTGGCCAGCCTGCCCTCGGGGGGGCTGGGTGCCCAGTTGCTCACGTTGCTCATAGGGCTGGCGCTGGCCGGCGTGCTGCAGTCCTCCACGGCCGCCATTGCCCTGACGCTCACCGCCCTGCACACCCAGGCCATTCACTTCGAGCAGGCGGCCGCGCTGGTGGTGGGCGCAGCCATAGGCACCACGCTGACGGGTGCGCTGGTCACCATAGGAGGCACCCTGCACGCGCGGCGCACTGCGCTGGCCTACGTGCTGTTCAATGCGGCCGCCGGTTTGCTGGCCATGGCCTTGCTGCCGGTGCTGTTCTGGGTCATTGCGTGGCTGCGCACGCACGCTGGCCTCGATGCAGGGGCTACCAGCCTGGCCGCTTTCCACACCCTTTTCATTGCCCTGGGCGTCGCTCTGGTGCTGCCCTGGGTGGCGCAGTTTGCGCGGCTGGTGGAAAAGCTGCTGCCCGACAAGGCCGACTCGGCAGACGCCCTGACACAGCGCCTGGACGACTCCCTGCTGTCCATTCCAGCGGTGGCGCTGGAGGCCGCCCAGCGCGCCATGGAGCAACTCACCCTGCGCCTGCTGGAAGCTTACCGGGGACTGCTGGAAGGGCCTGCGTCGAGGCCTACGGCCGCGCAGCTGCAGGACCTGGCGCAGGCGCTGGAAACGATTTACCGCTTTGTGGGCCGCACAGAGCTGCGTCCTACCGATCAGGGCGCTGCGGCGCGCCGCATAGCCCAGCTGCACGCGCTGGACCACATGATGCGATTCCGCCTGAGGCTGGAGGACCTGCAGCGCGCAGGCCCTCGCCTGGACAAGCCCGACTACCAGTGGGCGTTGAAACAATCAGGCCAGATCCTGGAACTGACGCAGCGTGGACTGCTGACCCAGGGCTTGCCTGCGCTGCTGCCTGAACTGCAAGTCCACGCCGAGGCCTTGAGCGCGGAGTCCCGGCAGCGCCGGCACGCCTTGCTGGAAGACGCCAGTGCCCCCACCGCCGATGTGCTGGCACAAACCGACACCTACCGCTGGCTGGAGAGAACGGGACACCACCTGTGGCGGATTGCGCATTACCTGTGTCAGGAGCCCCGGCAGGCTGAGTAAGGGCGCGGCAGTCAGAATCGGTGCACCCAACGCCTGCCACCTCCGGCCTATGGAAAACCGCGCAGGGGTTTACTTGGCAAACAGGCGGTTGATGTCGCCAAAGGCTTTCACCTCGATGGCGTTGCCCGATGGGTCGAGGAAGAACATGGTGGCCTGCTCACCGGGCTGGCCTGCAAAGCGGATGTAGGGTTCGATGACGAACTGCGTACCCATGCTTTTCAGGCGGGCGGCCATCTGCTCCCAGTCGGCCATGGGCAGCACGATGCCGAAGTGGCGCACCGGCACGCCGTGCCCATCGACCGCGTTCTGCGCCGATGTGCCACAAGCCTCGGGCGCGAGGTGCGCCACGATCTGGTGGCCGTAGAAGTTGAAATCGATCCACTCCGGGGAACTGCGGCCTTCGGGGCAGCCCAGCAGGGTGCCGTAGAACTCGCGGGCGGCTTCCAGGCTGTGCACCGGAAACGCCAGGTGGAAGGGCGACAGCGGCGCCGGGTTGGTGGTGGGGGCCGGCATGGCGGGGGCGGCCAGGGTGGGTTCGGCAACGGCGGTATTCATGGGGCGTGTCTAGCTCTGTAGGGGAAGGTGGCGGTAGAGTTTTGGGCGAAAACCTCAATGGTACGCACTTCCTGAAACACTGTCCCCGGGCGCAACGCTAGCCAGTCACCACGCCCGCGCGTTCCAGCATCACCTGCAGCAGCACGTTGCAGCCGGCCACCAGGTGCTCGGGCTGCGCATCTTCAATTTCGTTGTGGCTGATGCCGTCCTTGCAGGGCACGAAGATCATGCCGGCGGGCGCCACCTGCCCGGCATAGATGGCGTCGTGCCCGGCGCCGGACACCACCGGCATGTGGCTGTAGCCCAGGCGCGCGGCAGCGCGGGCCACCGCGTCCACGCACGCAGCATCGAAAGCCTGTGCGGGGTAGGCAGATACGGGCTCGATGTGGATGGACAACCCCGTCTGCGCCTGCAGCCGGGCGGCCAGTTCGCGGATGTCCTGCGCCTGCTGCTCCACCAGTGCGTCGGTCATGTTGCGCACATCGATGGAGAACTTCACGCGGCCCGGAATGACATTGCGGCTGTTGGGAAACACCTGCACCATGCCCACCGTGCCGCGCCCGTGCGTCCCGTGGCGCAAGGCCCCTGCCACCACCTCCTGCATGAGTTGCGTAGCCACCTGCAGCGCGTCGCGGCGCAGCGCCATGGGGGTGGGGCCGGCGTGCGCTTCCATGCCGGTCACGGTGCAGTCGAACCAGCGGATGCCCAGCACGCCGGGCACCACGCCGATGGTGACGCCGGCGTCTTCCAGCACCGGGCCTTGCTCGATGTGCGTTTCGAAGTAGGCGCCTATGGGGTGCTGCCCGGGCACTTCTGTGCCCACGTAGCCGATGCGCGCCAGTTCCTCGCGCACGGTGTGGCCGGCGGTGTCGGTGGCGGCGTAGGCGTGCTCCAGAGAAAACGCACCGGCGAACACGCCCGAACCCAGGCCACTTCGATGGGGGCTTCGGTCTCGATGCCGTGGTCGTTCAGGGTGCGCGCCACCTCGATGCCCGCGAGCACGCCGTAGTTGCCATCGAACTTGCCCCCGGTGGGCTGGGTGTCGATGTGGCTGCCGGTCATGACGGGGGGCAGGGCATCGTTCCGGCCGGGCCGGCGCATGAAGATGTTGCCAATCTGATCGACCGTGACGCTCATGCCGGCCGCGCGCGCCCAGCCGGTGACGAGGTCGCGGCCCTGGCGGTCGAGCTCGGTGAGGGCCAGCCGGCACACGCCGCCCTTGGGGGTGGCGCCTATCTGGGCCAGCTCCATGAGGGAGTCCCACAGGCGCTGGCCGTT
>JALOSG010000215.1 GCA_025458665.1 Serpentinimonas sp. | reverse complement strand
CGTCGGGCATGTGGTTTTTCAGGTTGGGGTGCGGCCAGTCGGTGCCCCAGAGCACGCGGTCGGGGAAGGTTTCCACCACGCGGCGGGCAAAGGGGATCACGTCGGTGTAGGGCACGGGATCGGGGCAGAAGGCAGGCATCTGCAGCAAGGCTTCCCGTATGGCATCGGGCGTGGCGGGCAGGCCCGTCACGCTCAGGCGTTCCGGGCAGCTGACCTTGCTCCACACGTTGGGGTGCTCGTGCATGAAGCGCATGAAGAGCGAGAACTCCGGCCCATCAATGGCTTGCTTCACATCGGGGCGGCCCATGTGGTCCACCACCACGGTGGTGGGCAGCGCGGTGAAGAAGTCCCACAGCTCGGGCAGGTCCACCGCCTCGAAGTAAATCACCACATGCCAGCCCAGTTCTTTCACGCGGGCGGCAATTTCCATGAGCTCGTCCTTGGGCGTGAAATCCACCAGCCGTTTCACGAAGTCAGGTGGCCTGCACGATGACGTTGCGCGCAAAGCCCAGGTGGTCGCGCAGCGCGAACAGCTGTGCCTTGGAGGCATCGCACGGCGTGTACTTGCGCTCGGGGGCATAGGGGAATTCGGCCCCCGGGCCGAACACGTGGCAGTGCGCATCGACCGCGCCTGCGGGCAACTGGAATTTCGGCTTGCTGGGGCCGGAAAACCAGTCGAGCCAGCCGGGGGTTTTCTCGAACGGGCCGGTGGTGGGGTGTGCCATGGGAGGTGCTTTCGTTGGCGGGGTTCGGTCTATAGTTTTCAGTCGATGTATTTCAGGCCTGCGGCGGCCAGCGGCTCGCGCATCTTGTACATGTCCAGACCCAGCACGCCCGAGGCCAGCTTCTCGCGCTTGGCGCCTTCGTTGGCTTCGCGGGCTCGCGCGGCTTCCAGCGTGGCCGCCACGCGGGCGCGCGGCACACAGACCACGCCGTCGTCGTCGGCCACGATGGCATCGCCCGGGTGCACCAGCATGCCGGCGCACACCACGGGAATGTTCACCGAACCCAGCGTGGCCTTGATGCAGCCCTTGGACGATATGGCTTTGCTCCACACGGGGAAGTTCATTTCCTGCAGCGTGCGCACATCGCGCACCCCCGCATCGATGATGAGGGCACGGGCACCGCGCGCCTGGAAGCTGGTGGCCAGCAGGTCACCAAAATAGCCGTCGGTGCATTCGGCGGTGATGGCAGCCACCACCACATCGCCGGGCTGGATCTGTTCGGCCACCACATGCATCATCCAGTTGTCGCCGGGGTGCAGCAGCACCGTGACTGCGGTACCCGACACCTGCGCACCCGGGTAGATGGGGCGCATATAGGGCTTGAGCAAACCCACGCGGCCCATGGCTTCATGCACAGTGGCCGAGCCCAGCGCGGCCAGCGCGTCGGTGGCCGCAGCGTCGGCGCGTTCAATGTGGCGGTACACCACGCCCAGTTCGTACATTTCTGGCTCCTTCTTCGTTTACAGTCCGCGCGCCTTGAGCGACGCATCCAGCCGGGGGAACACCCGCCGGGCATTGCCTTCGAACACCTGGTGGCGCTGCGCCTCGGTGAGGTTGGGCGTGGCCAGGATGTAGCGCTTGGTGTCGTCGTAGTAGTGCCCGGTTTCGGGGTCGATGCCGCGCACGGCCCCGATCATTTCGCTGGCAAACAGGATGTTGTCCACCGGAATGACTTTGGTGAGCAGATCGATGCCCGGCTGGTGGTACACGCAGGTATCGAAGAAGATGTTGTTGAGCAGGTGCTCCTGCAGCAAGGGCTTCTTCAGTTCCTGCGCCAGGCCCCGGAAGCGGCCCCAGTGGTAAGGCACCGCGCCGCCGCCGTGGGGAATGAGGAACTTCAGCGTGGGGAAGTCCTTGAACAGGTCCCCGGTGAGGCACTGCATGAAGGCGGTGGTGTCGGCATTCAGGTAGTGCGCGCCGGTGGTGTGGAAGCAGGCGTTGCAGCTGGTGCTCACGTGCACCATGGCGGAAATGTCGTACTCCACCATTTTCTCGTAAATGGGGTACCAGTGCCGGTCGGTCAGGGGCGGGCTGGTCCAGTGGCCGCCAGAAGGGTCCGGGTTCAGGTTGATGCCGACGAAGCCGTACTCCTTCACACACTTTTCCAGCTCAGCCACACACGTCGCGGGGTCCACGCCCGGGGACTGCGGCAGCATGGCCGCGCCGATGAAATGGTCCGGGAACAGCTGCGAGACGCGGTAGCACAGCTCGTTGCAGATGGCCGCCCAGGTGCTGCTGACTTCAAAGTCGCCAATGTGGTGGGCCATGAAGCTGGCGCGCGGGCTGAAGATGGTGAGGTCGGAGCCGCGCTCGCGCATCTTGGCCAGCTGGTTCAGTTCGATGCTTTCGCGCAGCTCGTCGTCGCTGATCTTCAGATCGGCCACGCGGGGCTTCTGCGCCGGGTCCTTGATGCCGGCAATCTGCTGGTTGCGCCACTGCTCCAGCGCCTTGGGCGCTGTGGTGTAGTGGCCGTGCACGTCGATGATGAGGGGCTTGGTCATGGCGGGGCTGGGTATGGGGAGTTGAAAACGTTGTAGGGCGGGCCTGCGCGCGGATCAGGCGGCATCCATGCCGCAGCGCCGCTTGGCGTCTGCCGTGGCGGGCGATGCGGTGTAGGCCAGCCAAGCGCGTGCTGCCTCAGGCTGGCGGCTGGTGCTGCACACCGCGCCGGTGAAGGTGGTGACAATCTGCAGCGCATCGGGCAGGGGCTGCAGCACTTGCAAGCCGGGCAGGTGCATGAGTTCGCTGTATTGCTGGAAACCGATGTCCACCTGCCCGCTGGCCACCAGCGATCCCACCGGTACGCCCGGTGGCGGCACCACCATCTTGGGCAGCAATTGTTCCGCCACGCCCCACGCCTCGAACAAGCGGGTGAGCGCGGTACCGCTGGGACCGGTGGAACAACTCAGGCTGCGGGCAGCCAGCAAGGCGCTCTGCACTGTGGCCTCGGAGGAAATGTCGGGCAGGGGCTCTCCTTCGCGCACAGCCATGGCCACGGCGGAGCGCACCAGCGGCGTTTCGCTGCCCGCCACGGCGTGGCCGGAGGCCACCAGCTTGGCGATGGCGTCGGAAGCCAAGAACACCACGTCGAACGCTTCCCCGGCAGCCACGCGCTTGGCAGCATCCACCCCACCCACCGACTCCACCCGCGCCTGCTGGCCGGTAGCGTCCTGGTAAGCGCGGCTGAGTTCGGCCAGCACCTGGCGCGTGGCCATGGAGGAAATACAGGTCAGGCTGGGGGGGTGGGCGGGCTGCATGGAGGTTGGGTGGTGTACCGGAGGCATTGTCCGCATCTGCCGAGTCTTCTCAAGAGGAATACCGTACTATTAGCCATTCCATATTGATATAACCGGGCGATAGCGCCCGTGGCCAGACACCCATGGACCTGAAACAGCTGGAGTATTTTGTCCGCGTGGCCGAGCTGGGCAGCTTCACCCGGGCGGCCATGGCGCTGGATGTGGCGCAGCCGGCCCTGTCGCGGCAAGTGCGGCTGCTGGAGGTGGAGTTGCGCCAGAACCTGCTGGTGCGCAACGGCCGCGGTGCCGTGCCCACCGAGGCCGGGCGCCTGCTGCTGGAGCATGGCCGCGGCATATTGCACCAGGTGGAGCGCGCCCGCGAGGAACTGGGCCGCGTGCGCGGTGCGCTGGCAGGCCGCGTGGCCATAGGGCTGCCGCCCAGCGTGGCGCGAGTGCTCACGGTGCCGCTCACCCGGGCGTTCCGCCAGCATCTGCCCGAAGCCAGCCTGTCCATCAGCGAAGGACTGTCGGTCACGATGGTGGACTGGTTGCGCACGGGTCGGCTCGACATTGCGATGCTCTACAACGCCTCACCCATCGAGGAAATTGCCATCACCCCGCTGGCCGACGAGGAGTTGCTGCTGGTGCAGGCGCGTCCACCCGGCCTGGCCGAAGACCCGCCGCCCGAACCGGTGGCGCTGGCCGAAGTGGCGGAGTTGCCGCTGGTGATACCCAGCCGGCCCAACGCCGTGCGCATGCTGGTGGAAACCGAAATGGCCAACCGGGGCCTGAAACCCCGCGTGGCGCTGGAAATCGACGGCGTGTCGGCGATTCTGGACCTGGTGGCCGACGGGGTGGGCGCCGCCCTGCTCTCGCGCAACGCGGTGGAGAGTTCTGTGCGCCCCTCGGCCTACCGCATGCGTGCGGTGAAAGACCCCGCACTGCGCATACCCCTGAGCACCGTGACCAGTTCACTGCGGCCCACCACGCTCACGCAACAAAGTGCGCTGTCCCTCATACGCGAGACCTGGCAGGCGCTGGGGCGCAGCCGGATCTGACCGCCAGCAGACTCAGGCGTCGTTCGCCGCCTTGCGGGCCAGCAACAGCGCATCGGCATAGGCCTGCCACGCCGGCTGTGGCCCCAGGGTGCGGAAGCTACCCGCCGCAGCTTGGGCAGCCATCCAGTCGTCCTTCTGGGCAATGGCACTGGCCATGAAGGGCTCGAAGCCGGCCTCTTGCACCGTCAGGGCCACCTCGCGCATTTCCTCGGCGCGGCGCTTGCCGTGTTGCGCCACCCGGCTGAAAAAATACGCACCCTGCCGTGTCCAGTCGATGCCCGGGAAAGTTTCCTGCAGCGTGGCCACCATGGCGTCTTCCACACCAAAGTGGCGGGCGGCGCTGTAGCTCTCTATGACCAGCGCTTCCAGCCCCTTGATCATGACGCTGCGGCACATCTTGGTGGCAGAGGCCACGCCCAGCCGGTCGCTGGC
>JALOSG010000214.1 GCA_025458665.1 Serpentinimonas sp. | reverse complement strand
GGGGGAAGGCATACGGGGCTTCAAGTTCCACCCCACGGTGCAGGGCTACCACCCCTACGACAAGATGGCCTGGCCGATTTACGAAGTCATCAACGCGCACAAACTGCCGGCCATTTTTCACACCGGGCACAGCGGCATAGGCAGCGGCATGCGCTGCGGCGGTGGGCTGCGGCTGGAGTACAGCAACCCCATGCACCTGGACGATGTGGCCATCGACTTCCCGGACATGCAGATTGTCATGGCCCACCCCAGCTTCCCCTGGCAGGACGAGGCGCTCAGCGTGGCCACGCACAAGCCCAACGTGTGGATAGACCTGAGTGGCTGGAGCCCCAAGTACTTTCCCAAGCAACTGGTGCAGTACGCCAACACCCTGCTCAAGGACCGCGTGCTGTTTGGCAGTGATTACCCCCTCATCACCCCCGAACGCTGGATGCGCGATTTCGAGGTGGCTGGCTTCAAGCCCGAGGTGATGCCCGGCATCCTGAAAGACAACGCCGTGCGGCTGCTGGGCCTGGCACCCTGACGCAGCCAGGGCGCCGCGCCCGGGCACCGGTGCCCTAGGGGAAAGCCCCCATGTGTGTGTATGCCAGTATGGTTATAAATCATAACCATCAAGACCCCGCACTGGAGACACCCATGGCATCCTGGAAAATGAAGCTCGCATCGTTGGTGCTGGCGGCCTTTGCGGCCACCGGAGCGTCCGCGCAGGAGGTGACACTGCGCTTTCACCAGTTTCTTCCCCCTCAGGGTACGGTGCCTTCCAAGGCGATCCTGCCGTGGGCCCAGCGCATCGAGGAAGCGTCGGGCGGGCGCATCAAGGTGCAGCTGTTCAGCTCCATGCAACTGGGTGGAACCCCGCCGCAGCTTTTTGACCAGGCGCGCGACGGTGTGGTCGATATGGTCTGGACGCTGCAGGGTTACACCCCGGGGCGCTTTCCCAAAACCGAGGTGTTCGAGCTACCCTTCATGGCCGGGCTTTCCGCCGAGCAGACCTCACGGGCGCTGTGGGACTACGTGCAGAAGAACGCGATGGACGAGTACAAGGACGTGCACGTGCTTGCGCTGCACACCCACGGGCCGGGGCTGTTCCACACCAAGCAGCCCGTCACTGGCCTGGAGAGTTTGCGCGGCATGAAGATCCGGGGTGGTACCCGTGTGGTCAACAGCATGCTGACCAAGCTGGGCGCCACGCCGGTGGGCATGCCAGTGCCCGCAGTGACCGAGGCCTTGTCCAAGGGCGTGCTCGATGGGACCACCATTCCCTGGGAAGTCGCTCCAGCGCTGAAGGTGCAGGAACTGGTGAAGAACCACACCACCTTTGCGGGCGACCGGGCGCTCTACGTCACCACCTTTGTGGTGGCCATGAACAAGGCAGCCTACAACCGGCTGCCGCCCGACCTGCGCAAAGTCATCGACGACCATTCTGGCCCCGAGATGGGAGCTCTGTTTGCCCGCACGCAGGACGAGGGTGATGTGCGTGGCAGGGCCCTGGCCGAGGCTGCAGGCAACCGCATCGTGGCCCTGGACGCTGCCGAGACCCAGCGCTGGAAGCGCACCGCTGCCGCGGTCGAGTCGGAATGGATCAAGGACGCGCAGTCCAAAGGCATCGATGGCGCCCGCCTGGTGTCGGAAGCCCGCGCACTGATTCGGCAGTATGAGAAATAAGCACCTGCAGGGTGTTCCCATAACAATCCGCAATAACTGAAATGGGGCTTTCGGGCTGGCTTTGCCAGCCCGCCCCATGCACAGTACGTTTCGAGCGTCCGTTCGGACGCAGCACTACCAGGAGACAGACATGAACCCCACACCCATCAACCGCCGGCAGGTGCTCTCGGGCATGGCCGCGGCCGCGGCCACCGCAGCCGCCAGCCCCGTGTTTGGCCAGCAGCCCATCACCTTGCGCCTGCACCAGATGCTGCCACCCCAGGCCACCATTCCGGCGCGTGCCCTCACGCCCTGGGCGCAGAAGGTGGAAGCCGAGTCGGGCGGCCGCATCAAGGTGCAGCTGTTCCACGCCATGCAGCTGGGCGGCGCGCCCGTGCAACTGTTCGACCAGGCCCGCGACGGCGTGGTGGACTTCACCTGGACGGTGCTGGGCTACACCCCCGGCCGCTTTCCCAAAACCGAAGTCTTCGAACTGCCTTTCATCACCGCCCGCGCCGAGGCGTCTTCCCGCGCCATCCACGCGTATGTGGAAAAGTTCGCCGCCGATGAGTTTTCCAGCGTCAAGTTGCTGGCTGTGCACACCCACGGTCCTGGCCTGTTCCACACCAAGCAGCCGGTCACGGGCCTGGAGAGCCTGCGCGGCATGAAGATTCGGGGCGGCTCGCGCATCATCAACAACATGCTCACCAAGCTGGGCGCCACGCCGGTGGGCATGCCTGTGCCAGCCGTGACGGAGGCGCTGTCCAAGGGTGTGATCGACGGCACGACCATCCCCTGGGAGGTCACACCAGCCCTGAAGGTGGCCGAACTGGTGAAGAACCACACCACCTTTGCCGGCAAAGACGGCCTCTACACCCAGACTTTTGCGTTCTCCATGAACAAGGCGGCCTACGAGAAACTGCCGGCCGACCTGAAAAAGGTCATCGATGCCAACTCCGGCATCGAGACCGCTGCCATGTTCGGCCGTGCCATGGACGAGGGCGACGTGGTGGGGCGGCAGATTGCCGAGCGCGCGGGCAACAACATCGTCGCGCTGGACGCTGCCGAGACCCAGCGCTGGCGCCGCACCGCCGGTGCGGTGGAGACCGACTGGATCAAAGAAGTGGGCAGCAAGGGAATCAATGGCGCGCAACTGGCCTCAGAAGCGCGTGCACTGATCGCCCGCTACAGCTGAACGGCTGCGCCGGCCAGGCCCGGCGCGCCTTAGGCGACAATGCACAGGTCGGTGTAAGCCGGCCTTTTTGCAACCGCCTTCCCTCCCACAGGACCAGGAATGATTGCTTTCATCTACCGCCTCACAAAATGGACCGCCTTGCTGGGCGGACTTCTGCTGGTGGCCCTCACACTGATGGTTGTTGCCAGCGTGACAGGGCGCGCCCTGATCGATGTTGGCCTGGGACCCGTGCCCGGTGATTTCGAGCTGGTGGAGGCGGGCATAGGCATTGCGGTGTTCTTTTTTCTGCCCTGGTGCTACGTGCGCTACAGCCACGCCACGGTCGATCTCCTCTACATGCACATGCCCCGCTGGTTCCAGCGAGGCATTGATATGTTCAGTGCGCTCCTCATGCTGGGGGTCTGGCTGGTCCTGACCACCATGCTTTGGGAGGGCATGATGGAGAAGCGGGAGTACATGGAAACCACTTTCATCCTGCTCATGCCGGTGTGGTGGGCGTATGCGTTCTGTGTGGTGGGCGCTGTGGTGGGTTGCCTGGCCTACCTGGCCCGTGCACTGACCGTAGTCGGTTTTTTCAAGGAGCCCGAAGGCTGGGCTCCGGAAGGTAACACGGGGCACTGAGCATGACTTCCTTGCAACTGGCCCTCTGGTCATTTCCAGTTCTGCTGCTGCTGATCTTCGTTCGTGTGCCCATCGGGCTGTCCATGCTGGTGTGTGGTCTGGCTGGCGCGTGGATGGTGTACGGCAACCACATGCCCATACTGAACCAGCTCAAGCAGGTCACTTACAGCACGTTTTCCAACTATTCGCTGTCGGTCATTCCGCTGTTTTTGCTCATGGGGCAGTTTGCCGCGCTGGGAGGCCTGTCGCAGGCCCTGTTCAAGGCGGCAGAGGCCTGGATCGGGCACCGCAAAGGCGGCGTGGCCATGGCCGCCGTGGGCGCCTGTGCCGGCTTCGGTGCCATTTGTGGCTCCTCTCTGGCCACAGCCGCGACCATGGGGCAGGTGGCTCTGCCGGAACTCAAGCGTGCTGGCTATGCCGGCGGCATCTCCACCGCTTGCCTGGCTGCCGGGGGCACGCTGGGCATTCTCATTCCGCCTTCGGTGGTGCTGGTGATTTACGCCATCCTGACCGAGCAGAACATTGCCAAGCTGTTCCTGGCCGCCTTTGTGCCTGGACTGATGGCGGCCTTTGGCTACATGCTGGTCATTGCCATTTATGCCCGCCTGAAGCCGCAGGACGTGGGCAGCATGCCTCCCATGCCCATGAAGGAACGCTGGGCGGCTACGTTCAAGGTCTGGCCGGTGCTGGTGATTTTCCTGGTGGTGGTGGGCGGCATTTATGGGGGTATCTTCACGCCCACGGAGGGCGCTGCCGTGGGTGCCTTCGGCACCGGCATTGCCGCCTGGGCCAACGGCGGGCTGAACCGCAAGTCCCTGCTGGGCGTGGTGCTGGCCACCGCCACAGCCACCGGCATGATCTACATGATCGTGCTGGGCGCGGGGGTGTACAACACTTTCCTGGCGCTGTCGCAGCTGCCCCAGGAGGCGGCCAACATGGTGGGCGGTTGGGACGTCAACCCCTACACCGTGCTGGTGGCCATTCTGGTGCTCTACATCATCCTGGGCTGTTTCATGGATTCGCTCTCCATGATCCTGCTCACCATCCCGGTGTTCTTCCCCATCATCACGGTGCTGGACTTTGGCCTTTCCCCCGAGGAACTGGCCATCTGGTTCGGCATCCTGGTGCTCATCGTGGTGGAGGTGGGCCTCATCACACCGCCGGTGGGCATGAACCTGTTCGTCATCAACTCTCTGTCGCGGGACACGCCCATCACCCACACCTACCGGGCCATCCTGCCGTTCGTGGCGAGCGACCTCGTCCGTACTGCGATCCTGGTCATGTTCCCCGGCATCGTGCTGTTCGTGCTGCGTCTGTGATGTCGGGGCAGGACGTGGGGGTGACAAGCAACGCAGGGGGGGCTGCACTGCCCGGCTGGCGCGTGGGGCTGGTGGGCCTGGGAGAGGTGGGC
>JALOSG010000041.1 GCA_025458665.1 Serpentinimonas sp. | reverse complement strand
GGTGTGCTGCGCGGCCTGCACTACCAGATCCAGCAGCCGCAGGGCAAGCTGGTGCGGGTGGTGCACGGCGAAGTGTTCGATGTGGCGGTAGACCTGCGCCGCAGCTCGCCCACGTTCGGGCGCTGGGTGGGGGAACATCTGAGTGCCGCCAACCAGCGCCAGCTGTGGGTGCCGCCCGGCTTTGCGCACGGGTTTCTGGTGCTCAGCGCATACGCCGAGTTTCTCTACAAGACCACCGACTACTACGCCCCCGCTCACGAACGCGGCCTCGCCTGGAACGACGCCACGCTGGGCATCCACTGGCCCACGCCCGCAGGCCTGCAGCCCGGCTGGCAGCCCACACTGGCCGCCAAAGACGCCGCGGCGCCCTCTCTGCAGCAATTGCTGGCTGCAGGGGGCGCCGATCTGTTTGCCTGAACGCAGGGGCCAGGCAGCCCGGGCTTACTTCAGTCCGGCCAGGTCGCGCAGCACGGCCACCTTGTCGGTCTTCTCCCAGGTGAATTCCGGCTCGTCGCGGCCAAAGTGGCCGTAGGCGGCCGTCTTGCTGTAAATGGGGCGCAGCAGGTCCAGCATCTGGATGATGCCTTTCGGGCGCAGGTCGAACACCTCGTTGACGATTTCGGCAATGCGCTCATCGGCAATCACGCCGGTGCCTTCGGTGTACACCGTCACGTTCATGGGGCGTGCCACGCCAATGGCGTAGGCCACCTGGATCTGGCACTGCTTGGCCAGGCCAGCGGCCACCACGTTCTTGGCCACGTAGCGCGCGGCGTAGGCGGCGGAGCGGTCCACCTTGGTCGGGTCTTTGCCGCTGAAAGCGCCACCGCCGTGCGGGCAGGCACCGCCGTAGGTGTCCACAATGATCTTGCGGCCGGTCAGGCCACAGTCGCCCTGCGGGCCGCCAATCACAAAGCGGCCGGTGGGGTTGATCAGGTACTTGGTGTCCTGCAGCCATTCCTTGGGCAGCACCGGCTTGATGATCTCTTCGATGATGGCTTCGGTGAAGCTGGCCTTCATGCGCGTGGCGGTCTCGCTCTGGTCCGGGCTGTGCTGCGTGCTCAGCACCACGGTGTCGATGCTGTGCGGGCGGCCATCCACATAGCGCATGGTCACCTGGCTCTTGGCGTCCGGGCGCAGGAAGGGCAGGCGGCCGTCCTTGCGCAGCTGCGCCTGGCGCTCCACCAGCCGGTGCGCGTAGTAGATGGGCGCGGGCATCAGGTCGGGCGTCTCGTCGCAGGCGTAGCCGAACATCAGGCCCTGGTCGCCAGCGCCGGTGTTCAGGTGGTCGTCGGACGCATGGTCCACGCCCTGGGCAATGTCGTTGCTCTGCTTGTCGTAAGCCACCAGCACGGCGCAGCCCTTGTAGTCGATGCCGTACTCGGTGTTGTCGTAGCCGATGCGCTGGATGGTGTCGCGCGCCACCTGGATGTAGTCCACGTGTGCGTTGGTGGTGATTTCACCCGCCAGCACCACCAGGCCGGTGTTGCACAGCGTCTCGGCGGCCACGCGGCTGCGCGGGTCCTGCTGGAAAATCGCGTCCAGGATGGCGTCCGATACCTGGTCGGCCACCTTGTCGGGGTGGCCCTCAGAGACCGATTCGGACGTGAAGAGAAAGTCGTTCGCCATTTGAATAAACTCCAGTGGATGCCGGGCGGTCGCCGGGCCGGAGCTGTGGCGAACGCTTTAGCAGAATTTTTGAATCGCCCGCAAGTTGTTCAGTAACTCGGCGATGCCCTTATTGTAAAACGACTCCAGATTTCCTCAACCGGCACTGCAGCGCTTCTGCGCTTCTAGGCCTCTACGCTTTGGTCTCCCCAGCCACCACCCAGCTGATTCTTGCCTGCCCCCATGTCCCTCCTGTCCCTGTCGCGCCTGCTTGCCCGCTGGCCCCTGTCTGCCCTGCACGCGCTGGGCTGGCTGCTGGGCTGGCTCACCTGGCTGGCATCGCCTGCCTACCGGCGGCGCTGGCGCGAGCACACCCGGCTGGCGGGCCTTGCCGGCCCCGAGCGCTGGGCCTCGGTGGGCGAAGCGGGCAAGCAGGTGGCCGAACTGCCACGCCTGTGGTTCGGCCCGCCCGTGCCGGTGGGCTGGGAAGGCGCTGCCCATATCGAGGCGGCCCTGGAACACCGGCAGGGCTTGCTGTTCCTCACCCCGCACATGGGCTGCTTTGAAGTGACTGCGCAGGCCTACGCCGCGCGCTTTGGCGCGCCACCCCAGGGGCGGCCCATGACCGTGCTGTACCGCCCGCCCCGCAAAGACGCGCTGCGCCCCGTGCTGGAGCAGGCGCGCCAACGCCCGGGCCTGCGCGCCGCGCCCACCACGCTGGCGGGTGTGAAGCAGCTCATGCAGGCGCTCAAACACGGCGATGCCGTGGGCCTGCTCCCCGACCAGGTGCCCCCCGCAGGCATGGGGGTGTGGGCCCCGTTCTTCGGGCAACCCGCCTACACCATGACCCTGTCTTCGCGTCTGGCGCAGGTGGGCAAGGATGGGCAAGTCTCCCTGTTGGTGGCCTGGGGCGAGCGCCTGCCCGCTGGCCGTGGCTTTCTGGTGCATGTGGAACCGCTGGAACGCCTGCTGGGTGGGCCGCTCAGCACCGAACCCCAGCGCGCCGCCGAGCAGGTCAATGCGGCCATGGAGGCCGTCATCCGCCGTTGTCCGCAGCAGTATCTGTGGGGCTATGCGCGCTACAAGGCGCCGCGCCAGACATGACCCAGACATGACCGATCCTGCCAATCCCGCCAGCGCCGCAGCGCGCCGCCACTGGCCCAGCGTGCTGGGGCTGGGTTTCATGCGCGTGCTGGCCCGCTTGCCCTTGCCCTGGGTGCGTGCCCTGGGCTGGCTGCTGGGCACGGTGCTGCACGCACTCGCAGGCCGGCGGCGGCGCATAGCGCTCACCAACTGGCGCCTGTGTTTCCCCGACCAGACCCAGGCGCAGGCCCAGGCCGCCATACGCCGCCACTTTGTGTACTTCGCCCAGGCCTGGCTCGACCGCAGCTGGCTCTGGGAGGGTCGCCCTGCCGTGGTGCGCCAGCGCATCACGCTGGTGGGCGAGGTGGATGCCCTGAAAGCGTTGCCCACCGCCGTGCTGTTTGCCCCCCACTTTGTGGGCATGGACGCCGGCTGGACGGGCATCACCGCCCACCTGGAGCGGGAGTTCTGCGGCATTTACGCCGAGCAGCTCAACCCCGAGGTAGACCGCTGGATGGCCCAGGGCCGCAGCCGCTTTGGCCATCCGCACATCGTGGAAAAGCGCGACGGCGCCAAGCCCATGGTGGCTGCCCTGCGTGCCGGCAAGCCGCTGTACCTGCTGCCCGACATGGACCACGGCCTGCGCGATTCGGTGTTTGCGCCTTTTTTCGGGGTGCAGGCGGCCACACTCACTTCGTTGCCGCGCTTCGCGCAACTGGGCCGCGCCGCCGTGGTACCGGTCACCACCCGCATCGTCCCCGGCGGGGTAGAGGTACGCATCTGGCCAGCCTGGGCCGGTTACCCCACCAAGGACTTGCAGGCCGATGTGAATTTCATGAACCAGCAACTGGAGCACATGGTCCGCCAGCACCCCGAACAGTATTACTGGGTGCACAAACGCTTCAAGACCCGCCCGCCCGGAGAGGCTTCCTTTTACTGAGCCAGAAAATCCGATATCAGGGCGCACACGCGGTCTGGCTGCTCATGGATCACCCAGTGGGAGGCGTCTGGCAGGCGCGCCACCTGAAGCTGCGGTACGTAAGTCTCCAGACCATCCAGCAGGCTGGGCAGCAGGGCGCGGTCTTGTTCGCCCCAGATCACCAGAGTGGGCAACTCCACGCGCAGCAACTCCGGGGGTAGCGTCACGGCCTGTACCGCCGCATCGGCCTCGGTGGGCGGGCGCAGCGGGGAGGCGCGGTAATAGTTCAGTCCGCCGGTCAGGCCCAGGCTCCACACGTCGCGGTACTGTTGCTTCACTTCCGGCGTCAGCCAGGTCTCTGGCATCGGGCCTGCCCATTCGCTGGAGAAAAATCCCCACATTTTCTGGAAATCGTTGGCGGCCAGACGCACTTCTGCACCCGGCTGCGCCAGGGCGTTCATGTAGGCACTCGCTGCCTGTTGCGCGGGCGAATGCATCAGTTCCCTGAGAAAGGTGCCCGGATGCGGCGAGTTGATGATGACCAGCCGTTGCATCCGGTGTGCCTCGGTGGCTGCCACGTTCCAGGCTACCGCACCGCCCCAGTCGTGCGCCACCAGCGCCGTCAGTTTTCCCGGGGTCGGGCTGCCCGAAGTGATCTGCTCTGTCAGCGCCAGCACGTCCTGCATCAGGTGCCTGGCCCGGTAGGCCGCCACATCGGCGGGGCTGCTGGAACGCTCGAATCCGCGCAAGTTCGGCGCCACGCAGCGGTAGCCACCGTGCTCGGCCAGGGAGAAGAACCGCAGCACGTCGTCCCACACAAATGCCGCCTCCGGAAAGCCATGCAGAAAAAGCAAGACTGGGCCGCTGGCCGGCCCCGCGGCACGGCAGTTCAGCGTGATGCCATGCGGGAGGCGGGCTTCGAACTCTTCAATACCAGTGGGCAGGGCAGGCATAGTCGTCTTTCAGTTGACGGCGTCTGGCCCGGCTCCCTCCGTGGGGGGTACCAATTCGGCCATGGGCGGGACTGGCTGGTGCTCTCGCGTCAGTTCCCACAGCCACAGGGCTACGTCGTCCAGACCCTGCTTCTTCAGGGCCGAAAAGAGTTTCACCTCGCCACCGGCAGCTTGCAGTCGCGCAATGGACAGCGCCTTGTTCGCCTCGGCCCGGGTCAGCTTGTCGGCTTTGGTCAGGAGCAGCAGGAACTTCATGCCCTGCTCCACACGGGGGCGTATCACCTCCAGCAAGATATCGTCCAGCTCGGTCAGGCCGTGGCGGGGGTCACACAGCAACACCACGCCGCGCAGGTTGGGGCGCGTCAGCAGGTAGTTGCCCATCACCCGCTGCCAGCGCAGTTTCGCTTCGCGCGGCACGGCTGCGTAGCCATAGCCGGGCAGGTCGGCCAGCACCGCGTCCACCGCTCCCTGCTTGCCCAGCGCGAACAGGTTGATGCTCTGTGTGCGCCCCGGTGTTTTGGAGGCAAACGCCAGGCGTTTTTGCTGTGTCATGGTGTTGATGCAGGTGGACTTGCCCGCATTCGAGCGCCCCACGAAGGCAATTTCCGGCATGTCCAGCGCGGGCAGGTGTTGCAGTTGAGGGGCGGTGGTGAGAAAACGGGCGGTGTGCAGCCAGCCGTGCGCCAGCTTCACTTGTGCCGCGTCGGGACGCGGAGCCGACGGTTTCAGGGGGGCATCAGAAGTCATAAATCACGCCCGCCATGCGATGCGCTGTAAAATCGGGGAGTTGATGTGGTGTGGGCCTGTGCTCAGGGGTGGAAACCCACCCTCGCGACGCGCATCCCATGGTAGCCCATCGTAACCCGACGCACTTCAAACACGCTATGAAACTGTTTGCCCCTCTCATCGGCGCTCTGGCGCTGGCCACCCTGTCCGTCACTGTCCAGGCACAGCCCGCCCAGCCCGACTTGCGCAGGGGTGCGGAACTCTACGGCGGCGTGTGTGTGGCCTGCCATGGGGCCGATGGCAACTCCTCCACCGCTGCCAACCCCAAGCTGGCGCAGCAGCATCCCGAGTACCTCATCAAGCAGTTGCGCGAATACAAGTCGGGCAAGCGTGCCAACGCCATCATGGCCGGTTTCGCCGCTGGCCTGTCCGACCAGGACATGATCGACATTTCCTACTGGCTGGCGTCCCAGAAGAAGACGCCCGGCTTCGCCCAGAACAAGGAAACCATCGAGCTGGGCGAGAAGATTTACCGTGGCGGCATCGCCGACCGGAAAATCGCTGCCTGCATGGCTTGCCACTCGCCCAATGGCGCTGGTATTCCCGCCCAGTACCCCCGCCTGGGCGGCCAGCATGCCGAGTACACCGCCGCCCAGCTGCGTGCGTTCCGTTCTGGCGAACGCAACAACAACCTGCAGATGACCCACATCGCGCAGTACATGACCGACGCCGAAATTGACGCGGTTTCCGATTTCATCGCCGGTCTTCGCTGATCCGGCCAACCCCTTGTTCCCGCAAGGGCTTGCTGATTTATAAGCAGCGATTGATATTTGGGTTCAAAATACGCCTCCACGGCGTCTGAGCGGGAAGTTCCAAGCTGGAAATCACCGCGTGCATTGAGCACCCATTGAGGCAGGCCTGAACAGCCTGCCTTTTTTGCATGAAGCAGCCAATATGAGTGTTTCCACCTCCGGGATTGAACTGAGCAAGGGATCGCAGCACCTGCGCAACTGGGTCGAACTGCTCTCTTCCATGCGGTTCGCCATTTCGCTGCTCACCGTCATCTGTATCGCTTCGGTCATCGGAACGGTGCTGCAGCAGCACCAGCCCATCAACAACTACGTCAACCAGTTCGGTCCGTTCTGGACCGAGGTGTTCGGTGCGGTTCAGCTGTTCTCCGTTTACAGCGCCTGGTGGTTCCTGCTGATCCTGGCCTTTCTGGTGGTCAGCACCTCGTTGTGCATCGTGCGCAACACACCAAAAATCCTGGCCGATCTCAAGATCTTCAAGGAAAACATCCGCGAGCAGAGTCTCAAAGCCTTTCCGCACAAGGCCGAAGTGGTTCTCGCCGAAAGCGGTGAAGCCGCAGCGCAGCGCATGGGCCAGACTCTGGCCTCGTCGGGCTGGAAAGTGAAATTGCAGCGCCGCGACACACCCGATGGCACCGGCTGGATGGTGGCGGCCAAGACGGGCGCTTCCAACAAGCTGGGCTACATTGCAGCGCACAGCGCCATCGTGTTGATCTGTGTGGGCGCACTGCTCGATGGCGACATGATGGTGCGCGCGCAGATGTGGCTGAACGACAAAGCCGTGTTCACCGGCGGTGGAATGATTGCCGATGTCCCCGAGCAGTACCGGTTGAGTGACCGCAACCCCACCTTCCGCGGCAACCTTCTGGTGACCGAGGGCACCCAGTCCGGCACCGCTATCCTGGCCCAGCCCACGGGTGTGGTCCTGCAGGAATTGCCTTTCGATGTGGAACTCAAGCGCTTCATCGTGGAGTACTACGACACCGGAATGCCCAAGTTGTTCGCCAGCGATATCGTCATCCACGACCGATATACCGGTGAGCGCAAGGAGGCCCGTGTCGAGGTCAATGCACCAGTGAGCCACAGGGGGATCAATATTTACCAGTCCAGCTTCGACGACGGCGGCTCTCTGTTGAAACTGCGCGCCCTTCCGATGGGTGCGTCCACCAACCCTTTTCTGGTGGAGGGGCGCGTAGGAGAAAGCACCTCGCTGAGCAACGGGGACGAGCAACTCACCCTCGAATTCACTGGCCTGCGGGTCATCAATGTGGAAAACTTCGACGCCCCGGATGTCGGTGAAGTCGATGTTCGCCGCGTAGACCTGCGCCAGTCGATCGAGGCGCGGCTGGGCTCTGCGCACAAAACCGTGACCCACCGTGAGTTGCGCAATGTGGGTCCCAGCGTCATGTACAAGCTGCGCGACGCATCCGGGCAGGCGGTGGAGTACCACAACTACATGCTCCCCACAGACATCGACGGCAACCGCATGTTCCTCCTCGGTGTGCGTGAGGTCCCGTCCGAGCCGTTCCGTTTTCTCCGGATACCAGCGGACGAACAGGACAGCATCGACGGCTTCATCCGTCTTCGCTCCGCGCTGGCCGACCCCTCCCTGCGCGCCGAGGCCGTGAAGCGCTACGTGGCGTCCTCCACCGATCCGCAGCGTCCTGAACTGATGGAGGCCCTGAGCGTTTCGGCCATGCGCGCCATCGACCTGTTCGCCGGGCAGGACAGTACCATGGCCGATCTGCCCCGCACGGCAGGCATGGAGACTCTCGGCGGACTGCAGGCGGTCTCCGCGTTCATGGAAGTCAACGTGCCTCCGCAGGAGCGGGAGCGAGCCGGTGAGGTTTTGCTGCGCATCCTGAACGGCACATTGTTCGAACTCCTGCAACTCAGCCGGGAGCGCGCCGGACTCGCTCCGGCCGAGCGCAGCGATGCCACCGCCGGGTTCATGACGCTGGCAGTCCTGAGCTTGAGCGATTCGTTCTATTACCCCGCGCCGCTGACCTTCAAGCTGGAAGATTTCGAGCATGTGCAAGCCAGCGTGTTCCAGGTGGCCCGCGCCCCCGGACAGTCCATTGTTTACTTCGGCTGCCTGCTGCTCATCATCGGTGTTTTTGCCATGCTCTACGTGCGCGAAAAGCGCCTCTGGATCTGGTTGGCCCCCCCTGCAGAAGGTCAGGACACCGAGAACGTCAAGGCCACCATGGCCATGTCCACCAACCGCAAGCTGATGGACAATGACCGCGATTTCCAGTTCTTGCGGACCCGTTTGTTGGAGACCAAAACATGAATACCGCAACCCAGACCGTTGAACTCAAGAAGGGCGGGGTCCGCTCCACGCTGTCGCCCGGCTACTTCGCCAGCCTGACTTGGTGGGACTGGTTGTTTGCCGCGCTTATCACCAGCGGTGGCATCTTTGCATTTGCCCGGTACCACCAGTTCATGAATGGCTACGAACAGGCCATTCTGTTGCTGTGCATCCCCTCTGCGGTTTGGCTGGGCTGGTTCTGGAAACCCTTGCGCCAGTTGATGGTGGTCGTGGGGGCTTTCTCCCTGCTGGCCATCATGCTCTACCAGGTCGATGGCCAGCCTGTGCTGGCGCGCTCTGAAGAGGCGTTCCTGCTCAAGTACTTCATCTCCAGCCAGTCCGCCATTCTCTGGATGTGTGTGCTCTTCTTCATGAGCACAGCCTTCTACTGGTTTGGCCTGCTGTCCAGCGGGTCGGGTCACGGCTTTGAACGCATAGGGTCGCAACTGGCGTGGGTGGCGGTGACGCTTGCGCTCATCGGCACCATGGTGCGCTGGTACGAGAGCTATCTCATCAGCCCAGACGTCGGCCATATTCCCGTGAGCAATCTGTACGAGGTGTTCGTACTGTTTTGCTGGCTCACCACCGTGTACTACCTCTACTACGAAGACCGCTACCAGACCTACCGCATGGGCGCTTTTTCCATGCTGGTGGTCAGCGCGGCGGTCGGCTTTCTGCTGTGGTACACCCTCGACCGGGAGGCCCACCAGATCCAGCCGCTGGTCCCTGCGCTCAAGAGTTGGTGGATGAAGGTGCATGTGCCTGCCAACTTCATTGGCTACGGCACTTTCGCCATTGCTGCCATGCTGGCTTTTGCCTACCTCATCAAGCAAAGCGCCACCGAGACCAAGTGGTACAAGCTCGCACCGCTGTTCATTCTGGGTCTGGTGCTGTGCCTGGAGCCTGTGGTGTTTCGCCAGGGCGGTATCGAAAGCCTGAGCGGTTACTGGGCCGTGTACTTCGGCATATCCACCCTGATCGTTGGTGGCATCCTGCTGGGCCGCCGCCGCATTGCCGCCAAGCTGCCCGACTTCGAGGTGCTGGACGACGTGATGTACAAGGCCATTGCGGTGGGTTTTGCATTCTTCACCATCGCCACCATTCTGGGTGCCTTGTGGGCCGCCGAGGCCTGGGGCGGTTACTGGAGTTGGGACCCCAAGGAGACCTGGGCCCTCATCGTCTGGCTGAACTACGCCGCATGGCTGCACATGCGGCTCATGAAAGGACTGCGCGGTACCGTGGCGGCCTGGTGGGCGCTGGTGGGGCTGGCCATCACCACTTTTGCGTTCCTGGGTGTGAATATGTTCCTGAGCGGGCTGCACAGCTACGGCGAACTCTGAGCGCTGCGCTGTAAGAACGGCCCGTTGCACCACGACGAACCCAAACCCGGGGTACCCCTCGCAGGGAACCACCGGGTTTTTTGTTTCTCCCATAGACTCATGGGTCGTGTTTCACACCAGAGGGTTTTCATATGCCGACACGCACGTTGATACGCACCAGCCGCCAGGGCTTTGACCACGCCGTACCCAGCGAAATCACCCCGCAAGCGATGTACCTCCAGCGTCGCGACTGGCTGCGTCAGGCGGCCCTGGGCCTGGGTGGCACGGCGCTGGCCGGCTGGGCGGGGCGCGAGGCGCTGGCCCAGCAGGCCCCTGTGCAGCGCCCCAACAAGTTGGCCGCGCTGACTGGCAAAACCTCATCGGTGCCGGGTGCCAACACGGCGGAGGCAGTCACGGCCTACGAGCACGCCAGCACCTACAACAACTTCTACGAGTTCGGCACCGACAAATCGGACCCGGCGCGTCTGGCGGGCAAGCTGAAAACCCGCCCCTGGACCGTGCAGGTGGAGGGACTGGTGAACAAGCCGGGCACCTTCGATATCGATGCCTTGCTCAAGCTCAGCCCCATGGAAGAGCGCATTTACCGCATGCGCTGTGTGGAGGGCTGGTCCATGGTGATTCCGTGGGTGGGCTATTCCCTGGCCGAACTCATCAAGCGCGTGGAGCCGCAGGGCAGTGCCAAGTACGTGGAGTTCGAGACCCTGGCCGACCGCGCCACCATGCCTGGACTGCGCGACAGCGTGCTGCTGTGGCCCTACCTGGAAGGGCTGCGCATGGACGAGGCCATGCACCCGCTCACGCTGCTCACCTTCGGTATGTACGGCGAGGTGTTGCCGAACCAGAACGGTGCGCCGGTGCGCGTCATGGTGCCCTGGAAGTACGGTTTCAAGAGCGGCAAGTCCATCGTGAAGATCCGCTTCACCGAGAAGCAGCCCAACACCTCGTGGAACGTGGCCGCCCCGCGCGAGTACGGTTTCTATTCCAATGTGAACCCCGAGGTGTCGCACCCACGCTGGAGCCAGGCCACCGAGCGCCGCATTGGCGAAGATGGCCTGCTGGCCCGCCGCCGCCGCACCCTCATGTTCAATGGCTACGAGGAGCAGGTGGGGCAACTCTACGCAGGCATGGATTTGCGCAAGTTCTACTGATGCGCGCTGCCACCGCACGCTGGGTGAACCGCACGCTGGGTGGCCCGCAGGGCCGGGGTGCCTGGTGGGTGCAGCCGGCGGCCGTGCTGCTGTGCGTGTGGCCGGGCGCGTGGCTGCTGGTGGCGGCCTTCACCGATCAGCTCGGGGTGAATCCCGCGGAAGCCCTCATCCGCGGCCTGGGCCTTTGGGCGCTGAAATTCCTCTGCCTCACCTTGCTTGTCACTCCCCTGCGGCAAGTTTTGGGCTGGGTGGCGGTGGCCCGGCTTCGGCGCACGCTGGGGCTGGCCACCTTTGGCTACGCCGTGCTGCATTTGCTGGCCTATGCGTGGCTCGATATGGGTCTGTACCTGGACCTGATCGTGAACGATGTGATCGACCGGCCCTTCATTACCGTAGGCATGCTGTCGGTGCTGCTGATGCTGCCGCTGGCCGCCACGTCGTTCAACCGCGCGATTCGGACGCTGGGCCCACAGCGCTGGCAGAAGCTGCACCGGGCCGTGTACGCGGTGGCGCCGCTTGCCATCCTGCACTTCTACTGGATGCGCGACGGCAAGAACGACTATGCCGACGTCTGGTTGTACGGCAGCGTGCTGGCTGCCTTGCTGGGCTGGCGGGTGTGGGCCTGGCGTCAGCGCCGCCCCTGAAGGCCCAGCCTGCAGGGGTTGCTCAATCGGGCAGTGTCTGTTCCTTGAGCAACTGGTCTTCGGCCGTCTCGCGCTGGCGTATCACCACTGCTTCGTCGCCCGACACCAGCACCTCGGCCGCACGGCCGCGCGTGTTGTAGTTGCTGGCCATGCTCATGCAGTAGGCGCCTGCCGAACACACGGCCAGCAAGTCACCGGCCTGCACGTTCAGGCTGCGGTCGCGGCCCAGCCAGTCGCCGCTTTCGCACACCGGGCCCACCACGTCCCACAATTTACCTGGCGCCTGCCCGGCGCGCGGTTGCACCGGAACAATGGCGTGGTAGGCCTCGTACATGGCGGGGCGGGGCAGGTCGTTCATGGCTGCGTCCACGATGAGGAAGTTCTTCTCCTCGCCGGGCTTGAGGTAGAGCGCCTCGGTCACGCAGATGCCCGCATTGCCCACCAGTGAGCGGCCCGGCTCAATCATCAGGTGGCGCTGCCCGTAGCCGCGCGCGTCCAGCCGGGCCAGCAGTTGCTGCCACAGCGCGTCGGCTGCAGGAGGCGTTTCGCCGTGGTACTGAATGCCCAGGCCGCCGCCAAAGTCGATGTGGCTGATGGGAATGCCAGCGCCTTCAATCGCATCCACCAGATCGAGCACGCGGTCCATGGCGTCCAGGTAGGGCGCCACCTCGGTGATCTGCGAGCCAATGTGGCAGTCAATGCCACGCACCTGCAGGCCAGGTAGGCCTGCAGCATGGCGGTAGGCCGCCAGCGCCTGGTCGTGCGCCACGCCGAACTTGTTGTCTTTCAGGCCGGTGGAGATGTAGGGGTGGGTGCGCGCGTCCACATCGGGGTTCACGCGCAGGCTCACGGGCGCACGCAGGCCCAGGGACAGCGCGACTTCATTCAGTACATCGAGTTCGGCCAGGCTCTCCACATTGAAGCAGCCTATGCCAGCGCGCAGCGCCTGTGCCATCTCTGTGCGGGTTTTGCCCACACCCGAAAAGATCACCTTCGCCGGGTCCACGCCCGCGCGCAGTGCGCGCACCAGTTCGCCGCCCGAAACAATGTCCAAGCCACAGCCCGCACGCACAAAAGTCTGCAGAATGGCCAGCGCCGAGTTGGCCTTCATGGCGTAGCAGATGGTGGCGTTGCGCCCGGCAAAGCCACGCTGATAGGCCGCCAGCGCCTGCAGCATGGCGGCCTGTGAGTACACGAACAATGGCGTGCCATGGGCGCGTGCCAGGGCAGTCACGGACACCGCCTCCACCCACAATTCGCCATCGCGGTAATGGCAGTGCGGGTGGCCGGGGACGGATGCTGGGGTAGGCGCGCCGTGGGCCGTGGAGATAGGCGCGGAGTGTGGCACAGAGGTCATGTATGCAGGTACTGGAAATGGATTGCTGCGCGCTCAGCGCACGTCTGGCCGTGTGTTGGCCCGGTCTGCGGGGGCGGTCTTGGCCGGCTCCGACGCCGCAGCGCCGTCCAGGTAGAGCGGGCCACGCTGTCCGCAGCCACACAGTGCCCCTGCCGTGACAACCAGAATCAGGGCGGTCAGGCCGGGCCGCACCAAGGCCCTTCCGCTACCAAGGCGAAGGCTGGTAAAAGAAGAGGGGCCTAAAATTCCGGCTTGTTTATGCATCGTCCCATTGTAATGACCGACCTAGACTACCAAGACCGCGCCGAGGCAGTGCTCAAGGCGATAGAACTGGCCTGTGACCGTATCAACGACGAAACGGATGCCGACATAGACAACCAGCGCGTGGGTGGAATGATCACCCTGGTGTTTTCCAATCGCACCCAGATCGTGATCAACCTGCAAAAGCCGCTACAGGAAATATGGATGGCGGCGCGTTCGGGCGGTTACCATTACAAGTTCGATGGCGCCCGCTGGATGGACACCAAGGGGGCGGGTGAGTTTTTCGAGCACCTGAGCCGCGAAGCCAGCACCCAGTCGGGCATCGCCCTGACGTTCCAGCCGTAAAGCCTCAGTTCCTGAACAGATCGAGAATGGTTCGCCGGTCCTGCGTCTCCAGCGGCGGGAGTACTTGCGTACCCTCCGGGAAGCCGAACAGATCACCAAACCCCGCGCTCTGATCTTCCCCGGTCATCCCCAGGCTGGCCACCCCCTGGCCCGGCGTGAACTCCTGGTAGAACCATTCGCCCTGAATGTTGACCACCCCCGGCGGCACTGCGGGTTCGCTCACCGGGACACCATCGAGTTGGGAACCCATGTAGGACAGCCAGATGGGCAATGCGAGGCCACCGCCAGTTTCACGCCGACCCAGATTGCGCGGGTTGTCGTAACCCACCCAGGCAGCAGCAACCAGAGTGGGTTGGTAGCCCACGAACCAGGCGTCCACCGCGTCGTTCGTGGTACCAGTTTTGCCATACAGATCAGGCCGCTTCAGGGTGGACTGTGCGCGGGCTGCGGTACCGCTGCGGGTGATTTCCTGCAAAAGCTGCGACATCACGAACGCGTTGCGCTCGCTGATGATGCGTTGTGACTCATCCGGCGGGCGGGGGGGTGCCTCCAGCAGCACGCGGCCGCGGTGGTCGGTGATGCGGGTGATCAGCATGGGGGGCACCAGATAGCCCCCGTTGGCGAAAGCACCGTAACCGGTTGCCATCTGTAGTGGCGTCACCGACCCGGCACCCAGAGCCATGGTCAGAAAAGGCGGATGGCGGGCGGGGTCGAAACCAAACTTGCTGACCCATTGTTGTGCACTCTGGGTGCCCACCGCCTCCAGGACCGTGATGGAGACCATGTTCTTGGAACGTGCCAATGCCGTGCGGACCGTCATCGGGCCCTCGAACTCCCCGTCGTAGTTGCGTGGTTCCCAGGGCTTTCCGCCGGTGACTTCGGCGCTGTAGAACAGCGGCTTGTCGTTCACGATGGTGGCGGGCCCGATGCCCTTCTCAAGCGCAGCGGAGTACACAAATGGTTTGAAGGCCGAGCCCGGCTGGCGCCACGCTTGGGTGACGCGATTGAACTTGTTGCGCTGAAAGTCAAAACCGCCCACCAGGGAGCGTATCGCTCCGGTGCGTGGGTCCAGTGCCACCAGCGCGGCCTCCACTTCGGGTTGCTGGGTAATTTCCCACCGGTCTTTACCCGTATTCACCACCCGCACCACCGCTCCCGGGCGTATCTTCAAGTTAGGCGGTGCACGCTCCGCGAGGCCAGACTGCACCGGTTGCAGACCGGTGCCTGTGATCTCGAAAGGCTCATCGTCCCCGCGCACCAGCAACACCCGTTTGGGGCTTGCCTCCAGGACTACGGCAGTCATCAGTTCACCGTTGTCGGGGGTCTCGGCCATGACTTCGTCTATGGCGGCTTCGCGGGCGGCAGGGTCGCTCGGCAGATCGATGAATCTCTCTGGGCCGCGGTAGAACTGGCGGCGCTCAAAATCCAGCACGCCACGCCGCAATGAACGGTAGGCCTGGGCCTGGGCCCTCGAGTCGATGGTGGTGTAAACGTGCAATCCCCGCGTGTAAGCGTCCTCGCCGTACTGGGCGAACACCGCGGCGCGCGCCATCTCGGCCGCGTAATCGCCATGGATCACGGGTTCGTTGCCAGGGCGCCGAATGCGCAACTCCTCTTCTTTGGCCTGGGCTGCCTCTGCGGCGGTAATGAAGCCGTTCTCCAGCATCTGGTCAATGATGTGGAGCTGGCGCGAACGGGCACGGCGTGGGTTGCTGATGGGGTTGAAAGCCGACGGCGCCTTGGGCAGCCCGGCCAGCATCGCGGCTTCGGCAATCGTCACATTCTTCAGTGGCTTG
>JALOSG010000213.1 GCA_025458665.1 Serpentinimonas sp. | reverse complement strand
GTTTCCAGGGTGTCCAGATGGGGCATGGGGGTAAGGGAACGGACAGTGAAGGCAGGGGAGCCGGAAGAGAAGGGGGAGAAACCCAGGGGGCAGCAACGTCAGGCCAGCCAGCGCTTGCGCCGCTTGTAGCTCTTCACATCGCGGAAGGACTTGCGCTCCCCGCCGCCCATGCCGAGGTAGAACTCTTTCACGTCTTCGTTGTTGCGCAGGTCGCTGGCGGCGCCGTCCATCACAATGCGCCCGCTTTCCATGATGTAGCCGTAGTCGGCGTAGCGCAGGGCCATGTTCGTGTTCTGTTCGGCAATCAGGAAGGTGACTTTTTCCTTGTGGTTCAGGTCTTTCACGATCTCGAACACTTCTTCCACAATCTGTGGAGCCAGTCCCATGGAGGGCTCATCGAGCAGCACCACGCTGGGGCTGGCCATGAGCGCACGGCCAATGGCGCACATCTGTTGCTCGCCCCCCGAGGTGTAGGCGGCCTGCGAGGTGCGGCGGGTCTTGAGGCGGGGGAAATAGTTGTAGACCTTCTCCAGGTTGGCCGCCACCTCGGCCTTGCTGGTGCGGGTGTAGGCGCCCGTGAGCAGGTTTTCTTCGATGGTGAGGTGGGCAAAGCAGTGCCGGCCTTCCATGACCTGCACCACACCGCGCTGCACCAGATCGGCCGGTGTCAGGTTCTCGATACGTTCGCCGCGCAACTCGATGCTGCCCTTGGTCACGTCACCCCGCTCCCCCTTGAGCAGGTTGGAGATGGCGCGCAGGGTGGTGGTCTTGCCGGCGCCGTTGCCGCCCAGGATGGCGGCAATCTGTCCTTCGGCTACCTGCAGGGAGACCCCCTTCAACACCAGGATCACGTGGTTGTAGATGACTTCAATGCCATTGACGTTCAGGACAACGGAAGGGGTACTCATGGGTAGGCCTTGTGGAAACGGCAGGCTGGAAACCAGCCAAAAACAGGGAAATGTGTGCAGACGTCAGGGGCGGGTACGGCCAGAGGGGGGCTACCGGCCCCTGGCGTCTGCAGGCTGGCGGCTCCCGCCCGGGGTAGGGCAGGCCGCCAGCCGCCGCCAGTTGGCGCAAGCCAACCGGCGACTCGTGGAGCCATCAGCTCTGGCAGTCAGACGGAGCGCGGCGGGTCAGTTTCTTTTCGGCCGCGTACTTGTCGGCGGCAGCGCGCACCATGGGCTTGAGGATCTGCTCATCGGCCTGGTACCAGTCGGAAGAGAACTCCCACTTGCTGCCGTTCCAGGTGTGGATACGCGCCCAGGCGGCACCCATGTGGTCGGTGCAGCTGGTGGAGATGGGGCGCATCACACCCTTGAAGCCCAGCGAGTCGAGCTTGGCCTGGGTCAGGTTGAGGTTCTCGTAACCCCAGCGGGCCTGCTCACCGGTCATGACCTTGCCCTTGCCAAACTTCTCCTGGGCAGCACGCACGCCTTCCACAGCGAACATGGCACTGATCAGGCCACGCATGTAGAGCACCTGGCCGACTTCGTCACGCGGGCCGGTACCCATGCCTTTGCCATGTACTTTCTGCAGGATTTCCTTCACCACGTCGGAGTTGGGCTCCGCGCCGTGCTGCATGGTGATGGCGCTGTAGCCAGCGGCACCTGCGCCCACGTCCTTGACGTCGGGCTCGGCACCGGCCCACCACACACCGTACATGCGATCCCGCGGGAAGCCCGTGGCCTGTGCTTCTTTCAGGGCGGTGGAGTTCATCACACCCCAGCCCCAGTTCAGCACGTAGTCAGGGCGGTCGCGGCGAATCTGCAGCCAGGTTGCCTTCTGTTCAACACCAGGGTGTGTCACAGGCAGCAAGCTCAGCTGGAAGCCGTGCATGGCAGCGCGTTCCTGCAGCACCGGGATGGGTTCCTTGCCGAACGGGCTGTCGTGGTACACCAGCGCAATCTTCTTGCCCTTGAGTTTGTCGAAGCCGCCTTCTTTCTTGGCCAGGTGCTGGATCAGAATATCGGCAGCCACCCAGTAGGTGCCGGCCAGGGGGAAGTTCCACTTGAACACACCACCGTCTGCCGACTCACTGCGGCCGTAACCAGCAGTGATGAGCGGAATCTTGTCGATGGGGGCCTTCTCGGTCAGAGCGAAGGTGATGCCGGTGGAGAGGGGCTGGAACACGGTGGCGCCGCCATTGGCGTTTTTCAGGCGCTCATAGCACTCCACGCCACGGTCGGTGGCATAGCCGGTCTCGCATTCCTCGAACGACACCTTCACGCCGTTGATGCCGCCGCGCTCGTTCGTCAACTTCAGGTAGTCGATGTAGCCGTTGGCGAACGGAACACCGTTGGGGGCGTAAGCGCCAGTGCGGTACACCAGCACGGGGAAGAACTGCTCTTTGGCCTGCGCATGAGCGGCGGGCGCCACCAGTGCGCTGGACAGCGCGGCCGTAGCCACGGCGGCAGCAAGAACCAAGGATCGAAGCTTCATGGGTTGTCTCCTGTTGAATGTTGAAGCACGGGGGGAACGATTGTGGCCCTCACCTTAGTGAGGGAATGGCCAAATGCGGAGCTTCTGTTTGGCGATGCTCCAGAGTTTGGCCAGGCCATGAGGTTCCACAATCAGGAACCACACGATCAGTGCACCGAAGATCATGAACTCCGTGTGCGAAACAGCGGCGGTGGACACAGACAGGCCCACCAGAGAACCTGCCCAGGGCAGGAACTGGTTGAGGAAAATGGGCAGCACCACGATGAAGGCGGCGCCAAAGAAGCTGCCCATGATGGAGCCCATGCCGCCAATGATCACCATGAAGAGCAACTGGAAAGATCGGTCGATGCTGAACGCCGCAGGTTCCCAGGAACTCAGGTGGATGAAGCCCCACAGGCCCCCGGCTACGCCGATGATGAAAGAACTCACGGCAAAGGCGCTGAGCTTGGCATACATCGGGCGTATCCCGATGACGGCGGCGGCTACGTCCATGTCGCGAATGGCCATCCACTCGCGGCCTATGGCCGAGCGCACCAGGTTCTTGGCCAGCAGCGCGAACACCACCACAAAGGCGAGGCAGAAGAGGTACTTCTCCGCAGGCGTATTGATGACCCAGCCCATGACGCTGAGGTTGGATACCGACACGGAACCCGATGCCGTGTTGTTGGTGAACCAGCCTATGCGCAGGAATGCCCAGTCGCAGAAGAACTGAGCGGCCAGCGTGGCCACCGCCAGGTACAGCCCCTTCACCCGAAGACTGGGAATGCCAAACACAACGCCCACCAGCGTGGCAAAGAAGCCCCCCATCAACAAGGCTGGTATGAGCGGCATGCCCTCAATGCGCACATAGGTGTTGTAGGCCATGTACGCGCCCACTGCCATGAAGGCACCGGAGCCCAGCGAAATCTGGCCGCAATAGCCCACCAGAATATTCACTCCTATGGCCGCGAGCGAGAGGATGAGGAAGGGAATCAGGATGGCACGGAACAGGTATTCGTCGGCCAGCAGTGGCACGCCAATGGCGGCGAACGCCACGATGGCCAAAATGACCCACCTGTCCTGCGCAATGGGAAAGATCTGCTGATCGTTGCGGTAGCTGGTCTTGAACTGACCGTTTTCTCTGTAGAACATATTCTTGTTTTCCTCAGTCGCTTCAGACGCGGTCGATGATCTTTTCGCCGAACAGACCTTGCGGGCGGAACAGCAGGAACACCAGTGCCAGCATGTAGGCGAACCAGATCTCGATACCGCCGCCCACGTAGGGGCCCAGGTACACCTCGGAGAGCTTCTCGCCCACGCCAATGATGAGTCCGCCGATGATGGCGCCCGGCACGGAGGTGAGGCCACCCAGAATGATCACGGGCAGGGCGCGCAGCGCCACCGTGGTGAGCGAGAACTGAACCCCCATCTTGGAGCCCCAGATGATGCCGGCCACCAGCGCGGTGATGCCGGCTACGAACCACACGATCACCCAGATGCGGTTGAGCGGAATGCCAATGGACTGGGCGGCCTGGTGGTCGTCGGCCACTGCGCGCAGAGCGCGACCGGTGCCGGTCTTCTGGAAGAACAGAGACAGCATCAGCACCAGCAGCGCAGCGATGCAGGCGGCATAGACGTCTTCCAGGTTGATCAGCACGCCGCCTTCGAACACGCCCTCGAACAGGAAGATCGGGTCCTTGGGCATGCCCACGTTGATCTGGTAGATGTCGCTACCGAAAATGGTCTGGCCCAGGCCGTCCAGGAAGTAAGTGATACCCAGCGTGGCCATGAGCAGCGTCACGCCCTCCTGGTTCACCAGGTGGCGCAGCACCAGCCGTTCAATCAGCCAGGCCAGCACG